>NZ_JBVKBG010000003.1:0-422147 GCF_055657265.1 Streptomyces sp. NPDC107575
TCCACCCCGAAGGGCTTCATCGTTCGACTTGCATGTGTTAAGCACGCCGCCAGCGTTCGTCCTGAGCCAGGATCAAACTCTCCGTGAATGTTTCCCCGTAATCGGGGTGACACCACGAGAGCGGAACAGTCGGAGGAATAATCCGACCGTTCACAGCGTCCTCGCTGTGCGCCTGCCAGTCAGTGACCGGCAGGACTTTTCAAAGGAACCTCGTCCCAGCTGATGCCGGAGACGGGGTATCAACAAATTTTGGCGTTGATTTTTGGCACGCTGTTGAGTTCTCAAGGAACGGACGCTTCCTTTGTACTCACCCGCAGAACATTCTCTGGGGCTTTCCTCCGGGCGCTTCCCTTCGGTATTTCGTGTTTCCAACCCTACCAGATCCGTTTTCCGTTCCGTTTCCGGTTCGGATTTCATTTCCGGTGGCCGTTGGAGGGCCTTTGCCTTTCGGCGTGTCCACCACATTAACCGAATCTCCCGGCAACTCATAATCGAGATTCACGGGTTCGAATTCCGGCATGCGGGCACGCCGAAAAGACCCCGTCGAGGGAGATCGTAATGAGTGGTTTGGCCGCTTCCGGTGGTTGGCTCAGAGCCAGATCCGGCTTCAGCGGCTCGGGCCACATTACGGATCCCGTAGGGGCGCGTCAAGTTGAGCGGCGGCGCGGCGTGTGGGCCCGATAAGGGCTCACCGTCGGGTCGTTGGCCACCCAGAAGCGCCAGGGGTGGACGCCGCCCTCGCCGGACACTCCGGTGCGTGGACCGTTGCGTACCTGGTCAGCGGGGACGGGGGTGCCGTGCAGGACTCTCAGCGGGGAGTCCGTGCCGGCGCAGGCGTCGGTGCCGTCCAGGGATCGGTCCACGGCGAGGGCCGTGGCCATGCGGGCCGGGCCTTTGGCCAGTTCCTTGTCGTGTCGGGCCGATAGTCGACGTTCGCGGGCCAGTTCGGCGCCTTCGGTGATCTCGCCGGCGCGGAGCAGCACGGCGCTCGCTCGGCCCTCTTCGCCGCAGACCAGGTTCATGCAGTGCCACATGCCGTAGGTGAAGTAGACGTACACGTGTCCGGGGCGCCCGAACATCACGCTGTTGCGGGCGGTCCGGCCTCTGAAGGCGTGGGAGCCGGGGTCGTTCGCACCGTCGTAGGCCTCGACCTCGGTGATGCGGAGCTCGATCGGCCCGTCGGGGGTGTGCCGGACCAGCGTGCGTCCCAAGAGGTCGGGGGCTACTTCCAGTACGGGTCGGTCGAAGAACTCACGTGCGAGGGGCGTACGGTCAGGGGCCGCGATCATGCCCTCCGAGGGTAGTGGAGCGGGTGGGACAGGGCTCGGCGGAACCGGGCGCGGGTGTCCCGCGTTTGTAGTCAGCAGTATCAGCAGTGGTCGTACACGTTCGTACACGGAGGAGATCGGGTCATGGGGTTCAAGCGGCTGTTGGCGAGTCTGGGTGCGGGCGGGGCGTCCGTGGAGACGGTGCTCACCGAGGTCAATGTCGTACCCGGTGGTGTCGTTCAGGGTGAGGTACGGATCCAGGGCGGCTCCGTCGACCAGGAGATCGAGGGGCTTTCCGTCGGCCTGCAGGCGCGGGTCGAGGTCGAGGGGAACGACCAGGAGACGAAGCAGGACATCGAGTTCACCAAGGTGCGGCTCGGGGGTGCGTTCGAGCTGAAGGCGCAGGCCGTGCACGCCGTGCCGTTCGGGCTCGAGATTCCGTGGGAGACGCCCGTCACGACGATCGACGGGCAGCAGCTGCGCGGCATGAACATCGGGGTGACGACCGAGCTGGAGATCGCCCGGGCCATCGACTCGAGCGACCTCGACCCGATCAATGTGCACCCGCTGCCGTCCCAGCAGGCGCTGCTCGACGCGTTCATCCGGCTCGGCTTCCGGTTCAAGAGCGCGGACATGGAGCGCGGGCACATCCGGGGCACCCGGCAGAAGCTGCCGTTCTACCAGGAGATCGAGTTCCACCCGCCGCAGCAGTACCGGGGGCTCAACCAGGTCGAGCTGAGCTTCGTGGCCGACGACCGGGAGATGGACGTCGTACTGGAGATGGACAAGAAGCCGGGGCTGTTCAGCGAGGGCAGCGACACGTTCCGCTCGTTCGTGGTCGGGCACCACGACTTCCAGGGCACGGACTGGGCCGCGTACCTCAACCAGTGGCTGTCCGAGGTCGGCAGCAAGAGGAACTGGTTCTAGGGTTTCAGGAGCAGGGCCGACAGGCTCTGTGGGACCAGTGTTTCCGTAGAGAATCAGGAGGTGTCGTTGTGACCGAGCAGCCCCAGAGGGCGTCGCTTCCTCATGACTTTCATCCGCAGGTGCCGTCGTTCACCGTCGTGAGCCAGGACTTCGAGCCGGGCGGGACGCTGGACGACGCGCAGGTGTACGCGGCCGGGAACACGTCGCCGCACCTGCGCTGGGAGGGCTTCCCGGCGGAGACCAAGAGCTTCGCCGTGTCGTGCTTCGACCCGGACGCGCCGACCGGCAGCGGGTTCTGGCACTGGAGCGTGTTCGACATCCCGGCCTCGGTGACCGAGTTGCCGGTGGGCGCCGGCAGCGGCAAGTTCGAGGGGCTTCCCGAGGGCGCCGTGCAGGTGCGCAACGACTATGGGACGAAGGAATTCGGGGGCGCCGCGCCGCCTCCCGGGGACCCCGCCCACCGTTATGTGTTCACCGTGTACGCGGTGGATCAGGAGAAGCTCGGCCCGGATTCGGATGCTTCTCCCGCTTTCGTCGGGTTCAACCTGCGGTTCCACACGATTGCCCGGGCCCAGGTCATCGCCGAATACGGGGCGCCCGCCGAGGGCTGAGCCACAGTCCAGCGTTCACTGAACGTTTGCCCGCCTCTGGTCATGGAATTGATCAGAGGCGGGCATTTTTGCGTGGGGCTGCAGTTATTGCGTTGTCCATCTCGGCGTGCACGGCCAGAGTTGACGCACGGACGCCGAGTGGTGATCCGCTGCGTACGGGAGGTGGGCAGGGTGCGGGACACACTGGTGCTGAACGCGAGCTTCGAGCCGCTCTCCACTGTGACGCTCAATCGAGCCGTCGTGCTGGTGCTGCAGGACAAGGCCGTCGTCGAGCAGGTCCACCCCGAGCTGCGCATGCGCGGGGCCGAGATCGACATCCCGGTGCCCCGGGTGATCAGGCTGTGCAGGTACGTCCGGGTGCCGTTCCGAAGACGCGCGCCGTGGTCCAGGCGGGGTGTGCTCGTCCGGGATCAGCACCGGTGCGCGTACTGCGGCAAGCGGGCGACGACCGTCGACCACGTGGTGCCGAGGTCGCACGGCGGCGCCGATTCCTGGCTGAACACGGTGGCGTCCTGCGCCGACGACAATCACCGCAAGGCGAACCGGACGCCCGAGCAGGCAGGGATGCCGCTGCTGCGGCAGCCGTTCGAGCCGACGCCCGCCGATGCGATGCTGCTGTCGCTCGGTGCCGGCGGGCGGGCCGGGCTGCCGGAGTGGCTGGCGCGGACCGCCGCGTAGGGGCATGACCAGGGCGAGGGCCCGCCGACCTCCTGGTCGGCGGGCCCTCGTCGTGCACGGCGGGGAGCTAGTCGATCGGCGGCTGTTCGCGGCGCGGCTGGGGCGGCGTCGGCATCACCGGCGGCGTCTTCGCGTCGCTGCCGCCGGGCGTGGCGCCGAAGTTGCCGAAGGCGCCCGAGAGGCCCTTGAGGGCGTCGCCGATCTCGCTGGGGACGATCCAGAGCTTGTTGGCGTCGCCCTCGGCGATCTTCGGGAGCATCTGCAGGTACTGGTACGAGAGCAGCTTCTGGTCCGGGTCTCCGGCGTGGATGGACTCGAAGACCGTACGGATGGCCTGGGCCTCGCCCTCGGCGCGCAGGGCCGCGGCCTTGGCCTCACCCTCGGCCTTGAGGATCGCGGACTGCTTCTCACCTTCGGCGGTCAGGATCTGCGACTGCCGGATGCCTTCGGCGGTGAGGATCGCGGCGCGCTTGTCACGGTCGGCGCGCATCTGCTTCTCCATCGAGTCCTGGATGGAGGTGGGCGGCTCGATCGCCTTGAGCTCGACGCGGTTGACGCGGATGCCCCACTTGCCGGTTGCCTCGTCGAGGACGCCGCGCAGCGCCGCGTTGATCTCCTCGCGGGAGGTCAGGGTCCGCTCCAGGTCCATGCCACCGATGATGTTGCGCAGGGTGGTGACGGTGAGCTGCTCGATGGCCTGGATGTAGCTGGCGACCTCGTACGTCGCGGCCCGCGCGTCCGTCACCTGGTAGTAGATGACGGTGTCGATGTTGACCACCAGGTTGTCCTGGGTGATCACCGGCTGCGGCGGGAACGGCACGACCTGCTCGCGGAGGTCGATGCGGTTGCGGATCGAGTCGATGAACGGGACGACGATGTTCAGGCCCGCGTTCAACGTGCGTGTGTAGCGGCCGAAGCGCTCGACGATGGCGGCGCTGGCCTGCGGGATGACCTGGATGGTCTTGATCAGCGCGATGAAGACCAACACCACCAGAATGATCAGGACGATGATGATCGCTGACATCGAGTCTCCCGTGCCCCTCGTACCGTTCGTACCGTCGTGGTTCCGGCGCGCCCGCGCCGGAAGATCATGAGGTCTTGCGCGTCGAGTGTGTCAGAACTGCCCACGTGGCGGGGCTGGTTCGGGCCACATGTCGGTTCACATGACGATCGCCGTGGCCCCCTCGATGTCGACCACGTCGACCTGGCGGCCCGGCTCGAACGCCGCGTCCGCGTCGAGGGTGCGGGCGGACCAGATCTCGCCGCCCAGCTTGATCCGGCCGCCCTCCTGTCCGTCGACGCGCTCGACGACGACGGCCTGCTTGCCCTTCAACGCCTCGATGCCCGTCGCCAGTTCGGGTTTCTGGGCGCGGTGCCGGTTGGCCACGGGGCGTACGACCGCGATGAGCGCGCACGAGACGACCGCGAAGACGATCACTTGGAGGACCACACCGCCGCCCATGCCAGCCGTGACGGCGCCCGCGACGGCGCCGACGGCCAGCATCCCCAGTTCGGGCATGGCGGTGATGACGAGCGGGATTCCGAGTGCGGCCGCCCCGATCAGCCACCACACCCATGCGTCGATGTCTGCCACACGGCCATGGTAGATCGGCAACTGCCGCGCGGACAGGGGCCGTCCGGTCCGCGCGGGGGCGCGAAGAGGCTCAGCTCAGGGGCAGGCCGGTGGCAGTCCAGCGGCCGTTGCTCTCCTCGACGACCAGCGGGAGGCCGAAGCACTTGGAGAGGTTGCGGGAGGTGAGTTCGAGCTCGATGGGGCCCGCGGCGAGGATCCGGCCCTGGCGGATCATCAGGACGTGCGTGAAGCCGGGGGCGATCTCCTCGACGTGGTGCGTGACCATGATCATCGAGGGGGCGATCGGGTCGCGGGCGAGGCGGCCGAGGCGGCGCACCAGGTCCTCGCGGCCGCCGAGGTCGAGGCCCGCGGCGGGCTCGTCGAGGAGGAGCAGCTCGGGGTCGGTCATCAGGGCCCGGGCGATCAGCGTGCGCTTGCGCTCTCCTTCGGAGAGCGTCCCGAACTTGCGGTCCAGGTACTCGTTCATGCCGAGGCGGTCGAGGAACGCGCGGGCGCGCTGCTCGTCCACGTCCTCGTACTCCTCCTGCCAGCCGGCCGTCATGCCGTACGCGGCGGTGAGCACGGTCTGCAGGACGGTCTGGCGCTTGGGCAGCTTGTCGGCGAGCGCGATGCCGGCGACGCCGATGCGCGGGCGCAGCTCGAAGACGTCCGTACCGGGCTTGCCGAGGGTCTCGCCGAGGATCGTGGCGCTGCCGCTGCTCGGGTAGAGGTAGCTCGAGGCGACGTTCAGGAGGGTGGTCTTGCCCGCGCCGTTGGGTCCGAGGATGACCCAGCGCTCCCCCTCCTTCACCGACCAGGAGACCTGGTCCACCAGAGCCCGGCCCTCGCGGACCACGGATACGTCCTCCAGCTCCAGTACATCGCTCATGAGCGCGTTGTCTCCCATTGCAGTCTCGTCTGTTCGCCGCGTCCGTCGTGCCTTCGCACAGTTCCTGCTCGGCACGGCCCCCAAGGAAAACTTACGCCACCGCCCCAGTGGTCCATTCCATCGGTCTGGCTTTTGGCGGCTTTGCGGGCTTCTAAGGTGGGGCGCATGCTCACTGAACCACGCTCCGGACGCCTCGCGGCCTGGGGAAATGCCCTTCTTGGCGGATTTGTCGGGCCCGATGACGCGGCTCTCGCGATTGTCGGCGAGGACGCCTCTCACCGGGTGGCGGGCCTTCCGGGCGAGGACGGGCCCGTCGGTCTGACGCTGGCGCTCGGCCGGCTGCGGGCGCTGGGCGTCGGTGGCCTGCGGGTGGCGCTGCCCGCGCCGGGCCATCCGCTGGGGCTCAGCGGGCCGCCGGAGTTCAACGCGCGGGCCCTGGAGGCCGAGGAGGCGGTGGTCTGTCACGGCGCCGCGCTCGGGCTGGTTCCCGAGGTGTACGAGGTCGGTCCCGAGGGCGATGTGCACGCCGAGGTGATGTGGCACTGCCTGCCCGTGCGGGAGGCGCCGCCGGCGGATGTGCCCTCGCTCTCCGAGGCCGAGCGGGAGCTGGCGGAGGCGCTGCGGGACGCGACCGAGGTGCTGACGCGGCTCGACGTCGCCGGGTCGGGCCCTGTGTCCGAGGCCGCGGTGGACGCGTACCGGGCGCGGGCCGAGCGCGGGCGTGAGGCGTTGGCGCCGGGGTATCCCGGGCGGGCCGTGCGGGTGCTCGAGCTGGCGCAGCGGGTGGGGCTGCTGATCTCCGTGGCGTACGAGAGCGGGCACGGGGGTGCGGTGAGTGCCTCGGAGATGGGGGCGCGGGCGCTGGCGCTGCGCCCGGTGGAGCGGACGGCGCGGCGCGCGCAGGTGGCCGCGTACAACGCGTTCGTGGAGGAGCGGGAGCGCGGCTGAGAGCAGGGCTCAGGGCAAGGGCGAGAACAGGGAGAGGCCCCCACGGACCGGGTCCGTGGGGGCCTCTCTGTGCCTCGGGGGCAGCGAACCTCAGTTGTTGGCCGCGGTGTTGCCGAAGGCCGGGTTCAGCAGGCCGATCACGTTGACGGAGTTGCCGTCGACGTTCACCGGGACGTGGACCGGAACGCCGACGTTGTTGCCCGAGCCGACGCCCGGGGAGTTCGCGGCCACGCCGTCGGCGTTCGAGTCGGCGAAGGCGGCACCGGCGGAGGCACCCGCGGCGATACCGGCGACGGCGACGGCCACGGCGGCCTTCTTGGCGATGTTCATGAGAAGCGTTCCTCCAGATATTGCGGTCCGACCCCAGCCGCGGGGTCGCACGCTGAGAAACGCGCGGGGCGCGCGACAGACACGGGGCGACCCCCGGATCCGCTCGATTGGATCAATAGGCCGACGAATCGACCAGTCGCGCTATCGAACGGGAGAGCCACTCCGGACGAGACGGGAGAGCCGCCCCGGAAAGGCGGACCGGCCCCGCGGGGAACACCCCGGGGGCCGGCGAAGCCTGAGCACGCGTCAGCCGTTGAAGCCGTCGTTCGCGAACGCCGGGTTGAGGGCGCCGATCACCGTGGCGGTGTTGCCCACGGCGTTCACCGGAACGTGGATCGGGACCTGGACCAGGTTGCCCGAGCCGACGCCCGGGGACTTCACGGCGTGGCCGTGGGCCTGCGCACCG
This sequence comes from Streptomyces sp. NPDC107575, assembly GCF_055657265.1. NCBI lineage: Bacteria > Bacillati > Actinomycetota > Actinomycetes > Kitasatosporales > Streptomycetaceae > Streptomyces > Streptomyces sp. NPDC107575. The sequence goes on from NZ_JBVKBG010000003.1 coordinate 7,631, forward strand.
TCGGTGGCAGAGGCGAGGCCCGCACCGGCGGCGACAAGGCCACCGGCCACGAGGGTGACGGCCGCGGCCTTCTTCAGGTTCTTCACTTCTGGATCCTCCTAGCGGTCGCCGCGACACGACCGCCGCAGCACGCATTGGAGAACGCGGCCCAGCCCGAAGGGATGCGCCATTCGGGGGACATCTACACGACGGTATGAATTCCAGAACGGAGTATGACGCTCCATATTGCCGCCGCTTCGGTGTGCCCGCGCGGCCCCTCAGCCCGTGACGCCGTGCCGTACGGCCCACAGGGCGGCCTGGGTGCGGTCCGCCAGGTCGAGCTTCATCAGGATGTTCGAGACATGGGTCTTCACCGTCTTCTCGGAGAGGACGAGGGCGCGGGCGATCTCACGGTTCGAGCGGCCGTCGGCGATCAGGCCGAGCACCTCGCGCTCGCGCTCCGTGAGGGAACCGCCTCTCCCCTGCCCGTTGTTGCCGTCCTCCTGGGCGAGCAGGGCGCCCGCCACCTCGGGCTGCAGCAGGATGTGGCCCGCGTGGACGGAACGGATGGCGCCGGCCAGGGCGTCGGGGTCCACGTCCTTGTACACGTAACCGGCGGCGCCCGCGCGCAGGGCGGGGACGACGGTGCGCTGCTCGGTGAAGCTGGTGACGATCAACACCTTGGCGGGGTTGTCGAGTTCGCGGAGCCGGCGCAGCGCGTCGACCCCGTCCATGACCGGCATCTTGACGTCCATGAGGACGACGTCGGGCTTCAGTTCCTCGGCGCGGGCGACTCCTTCGGCGCCGTCCGCGGCCTCGCCGACGACCTCGATGTCGCCCTGCACCTCCAGGAACGTGCGCAGGCCCCGGCGGACGACCTGGTGATCGTCGACCAGCAGTACCTTGATCGGGTCAGCCACCGGGGACCTCCATCTCGATCGTGGTGCCCTTGCCGGGCTCCGAATCCACTGTGAGCCGGCCGCCGACACCGCCGGAGCGGTCGCGCATGGAGACGAGGCCCAGGTGGCGGCCCGCGCTGCGGATCGCCTTGGGGTCGAAGCCCACGCCGTCGTCGGTGACGCGCAGCACGGCGCCCTGGCCGTGCTTGTCGAGCGTGACCCGCACCTTCTCCGCTCCGGAGTGGCGCAGCGCGTTGTGCAGCGCCTCCTGGGCGACGCGCAGCAGCGCCTCCTCCTGGGCGGCGGGCAGCGCCTTTATGCCGCTGGTGGTGAACGTGACGTGCGCCGAGTGGGCGCGGTCGAGCACCTGGGCCTGCGTGCGCAACGTGGCCACCAGGCCGTCCTCGTCGAGCGCCGCGGGGCGCAACTCGACGACCGCCGCGCGCAGTTCGTCCGCCGCCTCCGCCGCGAGCGCCGCCACGTGCCCCAACTCTCCCTTGGCGCGGTCCGGGTCACGGTCCATCAGGGTCGCTGCGGCCTGTGCGGTCAGGCGCAGGGAGAACAGCTTCTGGCTCACCGCGTCGTGCAACTCATGGGCGATACGGGAGCGTTCCTCGGCGATGGTGAGCTCGCGGCTGCGCTCGTAGAGGCGGGCGTTCGTGAGCGCGATGGCGGCGTGCTGGGCGAGGATCCCGAGCAGTTCCTCGTCGTCCTGCGTGAAGCCGCAACCGCCTTCCGGCTTCGGGCAGTTCTTGTTCGCCAGGAAGAGTGCGCCGATGGTCTCCTCGCCGTCCTTGATCGGCAGGCCGAGGAAGTCGGACATGTCCGGGTGGGCGGAGGGCCAGCCCTCGAAGCGGGGGTCCTCCCGGACGTCGGCGAGGCGCTCGGTCTTCGCGTCGCGCAGCATCGCGGCGAGGATGCCGTGCTGGCGCGGCAGCGGGCCGATGGCCTTCCACTGCTCGTCGCTGACGCCGTCGACGACGAACTGGGCGAAGCCCCCGTGGTCGTCCGGCACACCGAGCGCCGCGTACTCGGCGTCGAGCAGCTCGCGGGCCGAGGCGACGATCGTCTTGAGGACGTCGCGCACCTCGAGATGCCTGCTCATGGCGAGGAGCGCGGCGCTCACCGCGGCCAAGCCTGTACGTGGACCCTGACTCATGACCTCACCGTACCGGCGGGGTGTGACAGCCGGATCGGACCGAGGGCGCCCTCCGCCTAGGTCGGTCGGCGTAGGGCGAAGGGCCCTGCGTTGTTGCTGCTCGCGTACGAGGCGCCGAGGGCCGCCGCGTTCCTACGTTGAGGACACGACGCACAACGGATGACGTACTCAAGGGGACGGTTGTCATGACGGTAGCGATCATCACGGGGGCCTCGCGGGGATTCGGGAGGGCGCTGGCGACGGCGCTGGCCGAGCGGGGCTGGGATCTGGTCCTGGACGCGCGCTCCGCCGGGCCGCTGGAGGACGTCGCGGAGCGGCTGCGCAAGCACGGTGGGGCGGTGACGGCCGTGCCGGGCGATGTCGCGGACGGCGGCCACCGGGTGGAACTGATCGCCGCGGCGTGGGAGTTGGGCGGGCTCGATCTGCTGGTGAACAACGCGAGCGTGCTGGGCGCGGAGCCGCTGGTGCGGCTCGACCGGCATTCGCTGGACGACTTCAGGTCGGCGCTCGAGGTCAATGTGGTGGCACCGCTCGGCCTGCTCCAGGAGGCGCTGCCGCTGCTGCGCGAGGCGCCGGCCGGGACGGTGATCAGCATGAGTTCGGACGCGGCCACGGAGGCGTACCCCACCTGGGGCGGCTACGGGTCGACGAAGGCGGCGCTCGACCAGCTGGTGGCCGTGCTCGGGGTGGAGGAGCCGGGGCTGCGGGTGTGGGCGGTCGATCCGGGCGGGATGCGCACGGACATGCTGGCGGCGGCCGAGCCGGACGAGGATCTGAGCGAGGTGCCGCGCCCCGAGGACGTGGTCCCCGCCTTCCTGCGCCTCCTGGACCGGCGGCCCGCCAGCGGGCGCTACTCGGCCCCGTCCCTCCTGGAGGCGTGATGACGTTGGCGTTGCGGGTGCCCGAGGAGCTGTCGGCGCGGGTCCCGGCCGAGCAGCGGGGGCCCGGCCGGGACAGATCGTCCGTACGTCTCCTGGTGTCGCGCGGCACCGTCGCCACCCATCACCGCTTCCCCGAGCTGCCGTCCGTGCTGCGGGCCGGGGACCTGCTCGTCGTCAACACCTCCCCTACATTGGCGGCCGCCGTGGACGGGCGGGTCGGGCACGCGCGCGTGGTCGTGCACTTCTCGACGCGCGGCGACGACGGGCGCTGGGCGGTGGAGCTGCGGGAGCCGGACGCGCGGGGCACCACGGGGCCGCGCCCCGGCGGTCCCGCCGGGTCCGTGGTCGCGCTCCCCGGAGGCGTACGCCTCGTATATGAGGAGCCCCTGGCGGCCGGGAGCGAGCGGCTGTGGTGGGTGCGGGCGACCGGGGACGTGCGGGCGCTGCTCGGCCGGCGCGGGCGGCCCATCCGCTACTCCTACACGGAGCGGGACCAGCCGCTGGCCGCCTACCAGACAGTGTTCGCCCTGCCGTACGCCGCCGGGGCGGGCAGCGCGGAGATGCCCAGTGCGGCGCGGCCCTTCACGGAGTCGGTCGTGTCGCGGCTCGTGAGCCGTGGTGTGCAGTTCGCGCCGATCACGCTGCATACGGGGGTGGCGTCCGCCGAGTCGCACGAACCTCCTTATGCGGAGCGTTTCGAGGTGCCCGAGGCGTCGGCCCGCCTGATCAACGCCGCGCGGGCCGCGGGGCAGAACGTCATCGCCGTGGGGACCACCGCGGTGCGGGCCGTCGAGTCCGCCGTGGACGCCGAGGGGGTCGTGCGGGCGGCGCGCGGCTGGACGGATCTCGTCGTGACGCCCGAGCGCGGCGTGCGGGTGGTGGACGGCCTCCTCACCGGGCTGCACGAGCCGGAGGCCTCCCATCTCCTGATGCTGGAGGCGGTGGCGGGGCGGGCCGCGGTGGACCGTGCGTACGAGGAGGCGCTGCGGGGGCGCTACCTGTGGCACGAGTTCGGCGACGTGCACCTCATCCTTCCGGAGGAGAACCCTCACGCTGTGCGTTGCAGTGGCAACTGCCGGTGAGTTCGGGAGGGGGTGCGTGTGACGCCACCCATAGGGCCCACGTCACGTACGAAGGTCCGTAGTGGATGAGTAAGCGACTTAGGTCCCGTTGCAGCGCTGGGGCAGGAAGTCGGACATCGGCTTCCTGTCCCTTTTCGTGCCCCCGTGGCGCACTACCCGGCTTCGTAGATCACACCTTTGCCTCGGCATTTTGCGGCCGCTAAGAATGTCCATCGTTGTTCGGCGCCGCGGGGTCCTACCCGTGGGGTTCGTGTCCTAAACACGACCGTCCGGTCCCCCGGTCGGCGAGCGACTTCCGTTCTTAGAGAGGTCCCCATCTCCATGTCCAAGCACGCCAACGCCGGCCATAGTCAGCTGACCCGCACCCACAAGTTCTCGCTCGCCGGTGTCGCCGCTCTCGGTGCCGCCGCCCTCGCGGTGACGCTGGTGCCGGGTCACGACACTCAGGCTTCGGCGAAGGACGAGACGGTCGCCGCCGCCCCGGTCGCCTTCACCACCGAGGCCGGCGCGAAGCAGATCAAGGACGTCCACGCCAGCGTCACCGACCAGCAGGCCGCCGCCAGCGAGAAGGCCAAGCAGGCCGAGGCCAAGGCGAAGGCCCGCCAGGAGGCCGAGGCGAAGAAGAAGGCCGAGGCCGAGAAGAAGGCCCAGGCCGAGGCCCAGGCGAAGGCCAAGGCCGCTGCCGAGGCGAAGGCGAAGAAGGAGCGCGAGGCCCAGGAGGCCGCCGCGCGTGCCGCCGCCCGCAAGCCGGTCTACGCCAACAACCTGGACGGCTGGATCAAGGAATCCCTCGCCATCATGAAGGACAAGGGCATTCCGGGCTCGTACGACGGCCTGCACCGCAACATCATGCGTGAGTCGGGCGGCGACCCGAACGCGGTGAACGGCACGGACATCAACGCCATCAACGGCACGCCCTCCAAGGGCCTGCTGCAGGTCATCCAGCCGACCTTCGACGCGTACCACGTCGACGGCACCGCCAACAGCCTGACCGACCCGGTCGCCAACATCGTGGCCGCGGCCAACTACGCGGCCGACAAGTACGGCTCCATCGACAACGTGGACAGCGCGTACTGATGCCTGTAGTCGGGACCTCCAGGTCCAGCACTCGCTGAACCCCCACGGCACGAAGGGCGGCACCATATGGTGCCGCCCTTCGTGTTTCTTACGTACGGAGTACGTAAGCCGGTCACTTGCGCATGACCTCCGGCTCGTGGCGCCGCAGCAGGCGCGCGACCGCGAAGCCGCAGGCGATGCCGAGCAGGATCAGGACCGTGAGGTTGAGGCCCCACTGCCCGACCGAGTGCTCCCACAGCGGGTCCAGGTCGTTCGGCTTCTGCGGGTCCCACGGCGGCATCAGGTGGCCGAGGTCCAGGGTGGCTCCCGCGGCGCCGACCGCCCAGCGGGACGGCATCAGCCAGGCGAACTGTTCGAGGCCCACGGTGCCGTAGATCTGGAAGAGCACGCCGGTGAACACGACCTGGACGATCGCGAACATGACGAGCAGCGGCATCGTCTTCTCGGAGGTCTTCACCAGCGAGGAGATGACGAGCCCGAACATCATCGACGTGAAGCCGAGCGCGATGATCGAGATGCACAGCTCGGCGGCCGGCGGCAGCACCAGACCTTCCTTCGGAAGGTCACGCGTCGAGAAGCCGATGGCGCAGATGATGACGCCCTGGATGGCCGTGATGAACCCGAGGACGATGACCTTGGACATCAGGTACGCGGAGCGGGACAGGCCGGTGGCCCGTTCGCGCTCGTAGATGACCCGCTCCTTGATCAGCTCACGGACCGAGTTGGCCGCCGCCGAGAAGCACATGCCGACCGCGATGATCAGCATGATCGTGCCGGCGTCCCCGTTGAACTTGGACGGTGGCTTGGGCGGGCCGAGGCCGAAGTCGGCCGGGATGACCACCGAGACGATGCCGAGGACCGCGGGCAGGATCACCATCAGGCCCATGAAGCCCTTGTCCGAGGCGATCACCGAGCAGTAGCGCCGGATCAGCGTGATCAGCTGGGAGCCCCAGGGCTGCGTCTTGGGCGCCTTGATCGCGGCGGGCGGTGCCACCGGGTCCGACTGCGCGGCGACGGCGTCGATGTCCGCCGCGTACATCTGGTAGTGCTGCGAGCCCTTCCAGCGGCCCGCCCAGTCGTAGTCGCGGTAGTTCTCGAACGCCGAGAACACGTCGGCCCATGTCTTGTAGCCGAAGAAGTTGAGGGCCTCCTCCGGCGGGCCGAAGTAGGCGACCGCGCCGCCCGGCGCCATCACGAGCAGCTTGTCGCAGAGCGCCAGCTCGGCCACGGAGTGGGTGACCACGAGGACCGTGCGCCCGTCGTCGGACAGTCCGCGCAGGAGCTGCATGACATCGCGGTCCATGCCCGGGTCGAGGCCGGAGGTCGGCTCGTCCAGGAAGATCAGCGAGGGCTTGGTCAGCAGCTCCAGGGCCACGGAGACGCGCTTGCGCTGGCCACCGGAGAGGGAGGTGACCTTCTTCTCCTTGTGGATGTCCAGCTTGAGCTCGCGCAGCACCTCGTCGATGCGCTGCTGGCGCTCCTGCTCGCTGGTGTCCGCGGGGAAGCGCAGCTTGGCGGCGTACTTGAGCGCCTTCTTGACGGTCAGCTCCTTGTGCAGGATGTCGTCCTGCGGGACCAGACCGATGCGCTGGCGCAGCTCGGCGAACTGCTTGTAGAGGTTCCGGTTGTCGTAGAGGACGTCGCCCTTGTCGGCGGGGCGGTAGCCCGTAAGCGCCTTCAGGAGCGTCGACTTGCCGGAGCCCGACGGGCCGATGACCGCGATCAGCGACTTCTCGGGAACGCCGAACGAGACGTCCTTGAGGATCTGCTTGCCGCCGTCGACGGTCACCGTCAGATGGCGCGCCGAGAACGAGACGTCACCGGTGTCGACGAACTCCTCGAGCCGGTCGCCGACCAGGCGGAACGTGGAGTGGCCCACGCCCACGATGTCGGTGGGGCCGAGCAGTGCCGTGCCGCCCTTGGGGATCGGCTGGCCGTTCACGTACGTGCCGTTGTGCGAGCCGAGGTCGTGGATCTCGAAGCGGCCGTCCGGCGACGCGTGGAACTCGGCGTGCAGCCGGGAGACCTGGAGGTCGGAGACGACCAGCTCGTTCTCCAGGGAGCGGCCGATGCGCATGACGCGGCCGAGTGCCAGCTGGTGGAACGTGGTGGGGCTGCGGTCGCCGTACACGGGCGGGGCCCCCGCGACCCCGCCGGCGCCCTGCTGCTGCGGCACCTTCTGCGCCTGGGGCCGCTGCTGCCACTCCTGCTGTGGCTCCTGGCGCTGCTGGGGCGCCTGCTGGGACCAGCTCGGCTGCTGCTGGTACTGCTGCGGAGGCGGCTGCTGCGCGAGGCCGGCGGCCTGCTGCTGCGCCTGGTGCGGCGAGGCGACGGCGGCGGGGCGGGCGCTGCCCTGCGCGGTCAGGCACGGGCCGTCGGTGGAGTTGCCCAGGTGCACGGACGAGCCGGGGCCGATCTCCATCTGGTGGATCCGCTGCCCCTGCACGAAGGTGCCGTTGGTCGAGCCGTGGTCCTCGATGACCCAACTGCGGCCGCCCCAGCTGATCGTGGCGTGACGCCAGGACACCCGGGCGTCGTCGAGCACGATGTCGCCCTGCGGATCGCGTCCGAGGGTGTACGGCCTGGACGCGTCGAGCGTCCAGGTCCTGCCATTCAATTCCAGTACGAGTTCAGGCACTCCATGCCCCACTGAGTTGTCCCCCGAGTTTTGCCCCGTCATGGGGAGTCTAGGGATGTCGAACATCGTGAGGAACTATTTCAGGAAGCCCTCCGTGACCGAAAGGCGGGCCTTGCGCCGAGCGCGTTCGCACCTCCCGTACGCCCCTTGGCTCGCGCCCCGTTGACGGTACGGATGCGGCCCCGGAGAGTGGTAGTCGCCCACAACTCCCCGTGGATCATGAGCAACTGGGGCCTTGGGGACAGGGCGGGGCGGATCGGGGGGTCCTTGATGGCCTTGGCGGAGAGCGGCCAAGGGGCGAAGCGGCGCGCGGGGTTGCCCGTCGGCGATGTCCTGCTGTCCGCCGTGGCCGCGGTGAGCTGGGCGTTCATCGCCATGGCCGGAGTCGCGGCGCTCGGCCTGCACTTGCTGGAGGCCGACACGGTCGCCTCGCTCGGGCCGATGACGGCCGCGCTCGTGGCGCTCGCGGCGGGCGGGAAGGTGACGCCGTCCGGGGACGTCTCGGCCTTCGGGCTCGAGGGCGCGCAGGCGGACACCTCGATCAATGTCTGGCCGCTCGGCGTGGGCCTGGTGGGCGCGCTCGCCCTGAGCTGGTTCTTCCTGCGCTCCCTGCGGGCGGCGGGAGTCGAGGTGTCGCCGGGCGAACTCCTGGCGCGCACGGGTGCCGTGGTGGCGCTCTTCGTGGCGATGATGGGCGGCCTCGCCTGGGCCGGTCACGACATCATCACGATCGACGGCTCGCAGCTGGGGCTCGACGACATCACGGGCGGCGGGAAGGGGATCCCCGAGGGCATCGCGGACAAACTGCCCGGCGGGGTCGGCGGGTTGCTGCCCGACAAGGTCGGCGATCTGGTCGACGCGAAGGCGTCCGTCGGGTTCACCGTGGAGACGGTCCCCTCGCTGCTCGGCGGCGCGGCGTTCGCGGTGGGAGTCCTGGTGATCGCCCTGCTCGCGTCGCGGCGCACTCCGCTGCCGCGCGCGCTCGCCCCGCTGCACCGGACCGTCCGCCCGGCCGCTTCGGCGCTCGTCGCGGTGCTGCTGATGGCGGTCGTCGCAGGTCTGGCGGCCGCGGCGTACGCGATGATCGGCGACGACCACCCGAAGCGGATCGCGGGCGCCGCGCTGCTGGGGGCGCCCAACGGGGTGTGGCTCGGCATCCCCCTCGGCCTCTTCGTGCCCTGGGACGGCAAGGCGACGGGCGAGCTGGCGAAGCTGCTGCCGGATCCGCTGGACGAGCTGCTCAGGGCGTCGGCGAACGAGCCGGTGACGCTGGGGCGGCTCGCCGAACTCGACAGCAGGGTGTGGCTGTTGGGCGTCGCCGCTGCCCTGATGATGCTGCTCGCCGGGGTGCTGACGGCGGTGCGCTCGCCCGTGACGCGGGGCGTGTGGGGGTTCGCGGGGCGGTGCGCGGTGCGGCTGGGGGGCGTGACGGCGCTCGCGCTGCCGTTCCTCGTGTGGCTCACCGATGTGTCGGCGGGGGCCTCGCTCTCGGTGCTCGGCTTCGACGCGTTCGGGGCGGGCATCGAGCTGCACGGGCGGATCGGGACGGCGGTGCTGCTCGGGGCGGCGTGGGGGGCGGGGGCGGGGGCGCTCGGCGCGGTGCTGGCGTATGCGACCGGCAGGGTTCGGCCGGCGCCGCGCTCGGACAGTGGGCCGTCCGGTTCGGCGGGGCCGTATCAGCCGAGTCGGCCGTATCGGCCGGCCAATCCGGATACGAATCCGTATCTGCGGCCGTACGACCCGTGATGCTCGTCCGTGGACCAGTCGCGGGGCTCTGCCCCGGGCCCCGCTGCTCAATCGCCGGCGGGGCTTGATTGGCCGGGCCGCCGCTCAAGGGGTGGGCTTGATTGCGGTGGCCGTACACGCGCCCGATAACGTAGGGGCCATCATGAGCGCTTCGCAGCCCCAGCCCACCGCTGATGCCCCTCCCGTGGACGTTCCGGCGGACGTCCCCACTCTTCTGGTCAAGATCTTCGGCAAGGACCGGCCCGGTATCACCGCCGGGCTCTTCGACACCCTCGCCGCCTACTCCGTCGATGTCGTCGACATCGAGCAGGTCGTCACGCGCGGCCGCATCGTCCTGTGCGCCCTGGTGACCCAGCCGCCGGCCGGGCTCGAAGGGGACCTGCGGTCGACCGTCCACAGCTGGGCGGAGTCGATGAAGATGCAGGCGGAGATCATTTCCGGCATCGGCGACAACCGTCCGCGCGGCACGGGCCGCTCCCACGTCACCGTCCTCGGTCACCCGCTCACCGCCGAGTCGGCCGCGTCGATAGCGGCCGCCATCACCGGCACCGGCGGCAACATCGACCGCATCTTCCGGCTCGCGAAGTACCCCGTGACGGCGGTCGAGTTCGCGGTGTCCGGCACCGCGACCGAGGAGCTGCGCACGGCGCTCGCCATAGAGGCCGCGAAGCTGGGCGTCGACGTGGCGGTCGTCTCCGCCGGGCTGCACCGGCGCGCGCAGCGGCTCGTCGTGATGGACGTCGACTCGACGCTCATCCAGGACGAGGTGATCGAGCTGTTCGCGGCGCACGCGGGCTGCGAGGACAAGGTCGCCGAGGTGACAGCGTCGGCGATGCGCGGCGAGCTCGACTTCGAGCAGTCGCTGCACGCGCGCGTGGCTCTCCTCGCGGGCCTCGACGCATCGGTCGTGGAGAAGGTGCGCAGCGAGGTCCGGCTGACGCCGGGGGCCAGGACCCTCATCCGTACGCTCAAGCGGCTCGGCTACCAGGTGGGAGTCGTCTCGGGTGGGTTCACGCAGGTCACGGACGACCTGAAGGAGCGCCTCGGGCTCGACTTCGCGCAGGCGAACACACTGGAGATCGTCGACGGGAAGCTGACCGGCCGGGTCACGGGCGAGATCGTGGACCGCGCGGGCAAGGCGCGTCTGCTGCGGCGGTTCGCCACCGAGGCGGGCGTGCCGCTGGAGCAGACCGTGGCGATCGGCGACGGCGCGAACGACCTGGACATGCTGAACGCGGCCGGGCTCGGCGTCGCCTTCAACGCCAAGCCGGTCGTGCGCGAGGCCGCGCACACCGCGGTGAACGTGCCGTTCCTCGACACGGTGCTCTATCTGCTGGGCATCACGCGTGAAGAGGTCGAGGCCGCCGACACCCTGGAGCCGTAGGACAGCGTGCGTGGGGCCCGGTACCGGTGATCGGTACCGGGCCCCACGTCGTACGTATGACGGGAACGGGCGGTGGCGGTTACTCGCTCGGCGCCCAGTAGTCGACGAGCGTGGCGGTGCCGGGCTCCAGGCTCTTCCACGGTCCGGTGAACGTGAGCACGGAGAACGCCGCGGTCGGGAAGCCACGTCGGTTCAGCCGCTGCCGGGCGTCGCCCTCGGCGTCCGCGGCGAGGATCTCGGACAGGGCCTGCACACCGGGGTTGTGGCCGATCAGCACGGCGTCGTGCACATCGTCGGGCGTCTCGTTCAGCACGGCGATCAGTTCGCCGGGCGACGCCTCGTAGATCCGCTCCTCGTACACGGTCTTCGGTCGCTCCGGCAGTTCCTGCACGGCGAGCTTCCAGGTCTCACGGGTACGCGTGGCGGTCGAGCACAGGGCCAGGTCGAAGGTGATGCCTGCGTCGGCCAGCTTGCGGCCGGCGACGGGGGCATCCCTGCGGCCCCGCTCGGCGAGCGGCCGCTCATGATCGGAGACCTGCGGCCAGTCCGCCTTGGCATGCCGGAAAAGGACAATCCTGCGGGGTTCTGCGACGCTCATGCGTCCCAGCTTCGCATGAAACCCTCGGCCGGGCGCAGGGAGTTGACGGGGTCGCCCGGCACGAGTGAACGGCGCCCGGAACCCTAGGGCAGCACCAGATCCCTGGCGTGGGCCAGGATCTGCACGATGCTCGGGTCGCCGGAGGCGGCCTGGGCGTCGGACGGGTTGAGGATCAGCAGGAGCAGGGCCACGAAGGCCACGGCCGGGAGCACGATGGCCCACCACGGCAGCCGGATGTCGACGCGACCCGTGGCTGCCGCGTGGGGCCGGGTGTGCGTGGGGGCTGACGTCGACATGGCTGCTGCCTCCGAGGGCCGTGGTCCGTATGCGCTTCGTCCGCTGTGCCGACGATCTCGGCGACACTTCGAAGGTACGCAGCCGGGGGCCCCGGTCCCATCCGGTGATCCACCCACTTCACCCTGACACTGGCCCCCTAGGGGATGGTGGAGTTAACCCCACCCCGCCCCCGCGGGCCCGTCCTACGGTGCGGCGATGGACGCGATGATGCCGACGACGACCGTGACGGCCAGCATCGCGCCGAGCACGAGGAGGAGCTTCTTCTGGCCGTTCTGGGGGTTCGGCTCGAGCACAGGCGACATGCGCCAAGTGTCGCACCTGTCCCCGCCCCTCAGGACGCCGGGGCCGCCTTGGGCGCCGTGTCCGCCTCGTCCTCGACGGTGCGGTTGCGGCCCGCGAACACGCCCACCACGATCTGCGGCACCATCAGCGCGGCCATGAGCGCGATCGGAGCGCCCCAGCCGCCGCTGTGCTGGTAGAGGACGCCGACGAGCAGCGGCCCGGGGATCGAGATCAGGTAGCCGGTGGACTGCGCGAAGGCGGACAGCTTGGCGACGCCCGCGCCCGTGCGGGCACGCATCCCGACCATGGTCAGCGCGAGCGGGAAGGCGCAGTTGGAGATGCCGAGCAGCAGCGCCCACGCCCAGGCGCCGGAGGCCGGGGCGAAGTACAGGCCCGCGTAGCCGGCGAGACCGCACAGGCCGAGGGCGACGACCATCGGGCCCTGGCTGGGCAGCCGGGCGGCCATCCGCGGGATGACGAAGCCGAGCGGGATGCCCATCGCCATGGTGACGGCGAGCAGCACGCCCGCGGTGGACGCGGAGACCCCGGCGTCGCGGAAGATCTGCGCCATCCAGCCCATCGTGATGTACGCGGCCGTGGCCTGGAGCCCGAAGAAGACGGCGAGCGCCCACGCGGTACGGCTGCGAGCGATGCGCAGGCCGGTGCCCTCCGCGGCCGTCGTGGTCTCGGCGGCGGGCGCCGCGGCGGCCGCCAGGGTGGTGGTGTCCTTCTTGCGGACGAGCGGCAGCCAGGCCAGGGCCGCCGCGACGGCGAGCACCGCCCAGATCGCGAGCCCGGCCTGCCAGCTTCCGCCGAGCGCCGAGGTCACCGGCACCGTCGCGGCGGCCGCGGTGGACGTGCCGAGCGCGAGGGCCATCGAGTACAGGCCGGTCATGGTGCCGACCTTGTCGGGGAACCAGCGCTTGACGATGACCGGCATCAGTACGTTGCTGACCGCGATGCCCATCAGGCCGAGCGCGCTGGCCACGAGGAAGCCCGCGGTGCCGCCGGTGAACGGGCGGACGACGAGGCCCGCGGCGATGGCGAACATGCCGGCGCAGACGACGGCGCTCGGCCCGAAGCGCTTGGCGAGCCGGGGCGCCATCACGCCGAAGATCGCGAAGCAGAGCGGCGGCACGGAGGTGAGCAGTCCGGCGACGCTGCCGCTCATCCCGAGCCCGTCGCGGACCTCTTCGAGGAGGGCGCCCAGGCTGGTGATGGCGGGCCGCAGGTTCACCGCGGCGAGCACGATGCCGACCATGACCAGCCGGACCACCCACGCGCGCTGGGCGGGCTGCTCGGTCCGCAGGGGGGTCTCGGGGTCGGCGCCCGGTGGTGCCATCGTCGGGGTTTCCTCACTAGCCATGAGGCCATCTTAGAATCATGGGATGATTGGCTGTCCAATCGGTTCTCCCCCGCACAACCCCGGCCCCGTCACGCCCCCGCCCGCACGAAGGAACGTCATGCCGCTGACCTCTCCCCAGCGCTCGGCCCTGTCCGAGCAGGTCATCTCCGCCCTGCGCGCCCAGATCTCCTCGGGCGAGTGGCCGGTGGGCTCCCGGATCCCGACGGAGCCCGAGCTCGTGGAGCAGCTGGGTGTGGCCAGGAACACGGTGCGGGAGGCGGTCCGGGCGCTCGCGCACAACGGCCTGCTGGACATCCGGCAGGGCTCGGGCACATACGTCGTGGCGACGAGCGAGCTGGCGGGTGTCATGCAGCGGCGGTTCGCGGAGGCGGCCCCGCAGGACATCGCCGAGCTGCGCGCCACGCTGGAGTCGAGCGCGGCGAAGTTCGCTGCGGAGCGGCGCACCGAGCGCGACCTGAAGCAGCTCGACGCGCTGCTGGTGCGGCGCGAGGAGGCCTGGGCCTCCGGGGACACCGAGGCGTTCGTGTCGGCGGACGCGACGTTCCACCTGGCCGTGGTGGCCGCGTCCCACAACGACGTGCTGACGGCGATGTACGCGGACCTCGGCGAGGTCATGCGGGACTGGCTGCGCGAGGACGTGGGCGAGCACCTCACCGCGGAGAACCACATGGACCACGCGACGCTCGTCGACGCGATCCGGGCGGGCGACGCCGAGGCCGCCGCCAAAGAGGCCGCGCGCTATCCGTTCGACTGCCGCCCCGGCCGGCTCACGACGCCGGCCTGTGGTGACTGACCCAGGCGGTCCGCACGTTCTTCCAGCACCGGCCGTCCATCCGCAACGTCTCGGCCGGGAACACCGCCTTCGGGCGTGAATCGGTGTCGATGTCCCACCACTTCGCGCACTCGATGTGCAGGGCGACGCGGTCGACCGTCGGGTACGGGTTGTGGCAGATGGCGCTCACGAGGTCGCGGTCGATCTCGATCCGGCAGTCCGCGCCGAACCGCTCCCGCTTCTTGTCGGCCACGCGCGCGTGGCCGCCCTTCTCTGCCGTCGCCCCCTGCGCGGGGGCACATGCGGCGAGGTACGGCAGCGATATGAGCAGGACGACGGCGGCGGTGAAACGGGGGTGCACACGCACGTAGGGACCTCCTCGCACCAGCGTGCGTGGAGGTCCCTACGGCCCGCCCGGCCGGTGGGCCGAACGAGTGAGCCAAATGTCAGGCGCCGATGGCGTGCAGACCGCCGTCGACGTGCACGATCTCGCCCGTCGTCTTCGGGAACCAGTCGGAGAGCAGCGCGACGATGCCGCGGCCGGCCGGCTCCGGGTCCTCGAGCTTCCACTCCAGCGGGGAGCGGGAGTCCCAGACCGAGGCCAGCTCGCTGAAGCCGGGGATCGACTTCGCGGCCATCGAGCCGATCGGGCCCGCCGAGATCAGGTTGCAGCGGATGTTCTGCTTGCCCAGGTCGCGCGCCATGTAGCGGCTGGTGGCCTCCAGGGCGGCCTTGGCCGGGCCCATCCAGTCGTACTGCGGCCAGGCGAACTGCGCGTCGAAGGTGAGGCCGACGACGGAACCGCCCTCGGTCATCAGCGGCAGCAGCGACATGGTCAGCGACTTCAGGGAGAAGGCGGAGACGTGCATGGCCGTCGAGACGGACTCGAACGGCGTGTTCAGGAAGTTGCCGCCGAGGGCGTCCTGCGGCGCGAAGCCGATGGAGTGCACGATGCCGTCGAGACGGTCACCGAGCTGCTCACGGACCTGACCCTCCAGGCGGGCGAGGTGCTCGTCGTTCGAGACGTCGAGCTCCAGGACCTTGACCTTGTCGGGCTCCGGCAGCTTCTTGGCGATGCGCTCGGTGAGCGTCGGCCGCGGCCAGGCGGTGAGGATGATCTCCGCACCCTGCTCCTGGGCCAGCTTCGCGGTGTGGAAGGCGATGGAGGACTCCATCAGCACACCGGTGATGAGGATCTTCTTGCCCTCGAGGATTCCAGCCATGGTTCAGTGACCCATTCCCAGTCCGCCGTCAACCGGGATGACGGCTCCAGTGATGTACGCGGCGTCGTCGGAGGTCAGGAACTTCACCACTCCGGCGATCTCCTCGACCTGCGCGTACCGGCCGAGCGGCACCTGCGACACGATGCCCTGGCGCTGCTCGTCGGTGAGCGCCTGGGTCATGTCGGTGTCCACGAAACCGGGGGCGACGACGTTGAAGGTGATGTTGCGCGAACCGAGCTCACGGGCGAGCGAGCGCGCGAAGCCGACCAGGCCCGCCTTCGAGGCGGCGTAGTTCGCCTGCCCCGCCGAACCGAGCAGACCGACGACGGAGGAGATCAGCACGACGCGGCCCTTCTTGGCGCGCAGCATGCCGCGGTTGGCGCGCTTCACGACCCGGAAGGTGCCGGTGAGGTTGGTGTCGAGGACGGACGTGAAGTCCTCCTCGGACATGCGCATGAGGAGCTGGTCCTTGGTGACGCCGGCGTTGGCGACGAGGACCTCGACGTTGCCGTGCTTCTCCTCGATCTCCTTGTACGCGGCATCCACCTGCTGGGCGTCCGTGATGTCGCAGCGGACGGCGAGGGCGCCGGCGTCGACGAGCTCCTTGGGGGGCTCTCCGGAGCGGTAGGTGAAGGCCACCTTGTCGCCCTGCTCCAGGAAGGCCTGGGCGATGGCGAGGCCGATGCCCCGGTTTCCCCCGGTGACGAGAACCGAGCGGCTCAACGGATCACCCTTTCGTTCGGCGGTCAGGTACCTGTTGAACCTATCCGGCCGCGACACCGGGTGCCGAATCCGGGGGCGACAGGGCGAGGGGGTGCTCTCTGTGGGGTTCCCACAGACAGCACGTGTCGTGGTTCACTCACACGCACTGTGCCGCTCGCGCCGCGACCGAAGGGGAAGCCGCCCATGGCCCATGAGATCGATCAGTCGTTCCTCGCGCTGCCCCTACGGGCACTTGCCGACGCCGCCCTCGCGCGCGCACGCGCGTTGGGAGCGGAGCACGCGGACTTCCGTCTGGAGCGGGTGCGCGGTGCGTCGGTGCGGCTGCGGGACGCCCGGCCGTCCGGGGCGTCGGACAGCACTGACCTGGGATACGCCGTGCGCGTCGTACATGGCGGGACCTGGGGGTTCGCCTCCGGTGTCGACCTGACGATGGACGGCGCGGCGCGGGTCGCCTCGCAGGCCGTGGCGATGGCGAAGCTCAGCGCGCAGGTCATCAAGGCCGCCGGGTCCGACGAGCGGGTCGAGCTGGCGGACGAGCCGGTGCACGCGGAGAAGACCTGGGTCTCCTCGTACGAGATCGACCCGTTCGGCGTGCCGGAGGAGGAGCGGGCCGGGCTGCTCGCCGACTGGAGCGCGCGGCTGCTCTCGGCGGACGGGGTGTCCCATGTGGACGCCTCGTTGTACTGCGTCCATGAGAACAAGTTCTACGCGGACACGGCGGGCACCGTCACGACGCAGCAGCGCGTGCGGCTGCACCCGGAGCTGACGGCGGTCGCCGTGGACGACTCCAGCGGCGAGTTCGACTCCATGCGCACCATCGCGCCGCCGGTGGGGCGCGGCTGGGAGTACCTCACCGGGACCGGCTGGGACTGGGAGGCCGAGCTCGCCGAGATCCCCGACCTGCTCGCGGAGAAGATGCGCGCGCCGAGCGTCAAGGCGGGCGCGTACGACCTGGTCGTGGATCCGTCCAACCTCTGGCTGACCATCCACGAGTCGATCGGGCACGCCACGGAGCTGGACCGCGCGCTCGGCTACGAGGCGGCGTACGCGGGCACCTCCTTCGCCACCTTCGACCAGCTCGGGAAGCTCAAGTACGGCTCCGAGATCATGAACGTGACCGGTGACCGCACGGCCGAGCACGGGCTCGCCACCATCGGGTACGACGACGAGGGCGTGGCCGGGCAGTCCTGGGACCTGGTGAAGGACGGCACGCTAGCCGGCTATCAACTCGACCGGCGGATCGCGAAGTTGACCGGCTTCGAGCGCTCCAACGGCTGCGCGTACGCGGACTCCCCCGGGCATGTCCCCGTCCAGCGCATGGCGAACGTGTCGCTGCAGCCGGATCCGGGCGGACTCGCCACGGAGGACCTGATCGCCGGGGTCGACCGGGGTCTGTACCTGGTCGGCGACCGGTCGTGGTCGATCGACATGCAGCGCTACAACTTCCAGTTCACGGCGCAGCGCGCGTACGCGATCCGGGGCGGGAAGCTCGCCGGGCAGGTGCGGGACTTCGCGTACCAGGCGACGACCACGGACTTCTGGGGCTCGATGGCGGCGGTCGGCGGCCCGCAGACGTACGTCCTGGGTGGCGCCTTCAACTGCGGGAAGGCCCAGCCGGGCCAGGTCGCGTCCGTCTCGCACGGCTGCCCGAGCGCGCTCTTCAAGGGCGTCAACATTCTGAACACCACGCAGGAGGCCGGTCGATGAGCCCGCGTACCAGCAAGCCGTACGAGATCGTCGAGCGCGCCCTTGAGCTGTCGCGGGCCGACGGCTGCGTGGTCATCGCCGACGAGACGTCCACCGCCAATCTGCGCTGGGCGGGCAACGCGCTCACCACGAACGGCGTGACGCGCGGGCGCACCCTCACCGTCGTCGCGACGGTCGACGGCAAGGAGGGCACGGCGTCCGGCGTGGTGTCCCGGTCGGCCGTGACCGCGGACGACCTGGAGCCGCTGGTGCGCGCCGCGGAGGAGGCCGCCGCCAAGGCCGGGCCCGCCGAGGACGCGCAGCCGCTGATCGGCGACGTACCGCACTCCCCCGACTTCACCGAGGCGCCCGCCGAGACCTCGTCCGCCGTGTTCGCGGAGTTCGCACCCGCGCTGGGCGAGGCGTTCGCACGCGCGCGTGCCGGTGGACGCGAGCTGTACGGGTTCGCCAACCACGAGCTGACCAGCAGCTATCTCGGTACGTCCGCGGGCCTGCGGCTGCGGCACGACCAGCCCAACGGGACCCTGGAGCTGAACGCCAAGTCGCACGGGCGCACGCGGTCGGCGTGGGCGGGGCGCTCCACGCGGGACTTCAAGGACGTCGACCCGGCCGCGATGGACGCGGACCTGGCGACCCGGCTCGGGTGGGCGGAGCGGCGGATCGACCTGCCCGCCGGGCGCTACGAGACGCTGCTGCCGCCGACCGCCGTGGCGGATCTGCTGATCTACCAGATGTGGTCGTCCGGTGCGCGGGACGCGACCGAGGGCCGCACCGTGTTCTCCAAGCCCGGCGGCGGTACGCGGGTGGGCGAGCGGCTCAGCGAGCTGCCGCTGACCCTGCGCAGCGACCCGCACGAGCCGGGGCTCGAATCGGCGCCGTTCGTCCTCGCGCACTCCTCCAGCGACGCGTCGTCGGTGTTCGACAACGGGCTGCCCGTCGGCGCCACCGACTGGATCCGCGAGGGGAAGCTCGCGCACCTCACGACGACCCGGCACAGCGCCGCGCTCACCGGGCACCCCGTCGCCCCCGCGATCGACAACCTGATCCTCGACGGGGGCGGCGAGAAGTCCCTGGACGAGATGGTCGCCGGGACCGAGCGGGGCCTGCTGCTCACCTGCCTCTGGTACATCCGCGAGGTCGACCCGGCGACGCTGCTGCTCACGGGCCTCACCCGGGACGGCGTGTACCTCGTGGAGAACGGCGAGGTCGTCGGCGAGGTGAACAACTTCCGGTTCAACGAGTCGCCGGTCGGCCTGCTCGCGCGGGCCACGGAGGCAGGCCGGACGGAAAAGACGCTGCCGAGGGAGTGGGGCGACTGGTTCACTCGTGCCGCGATGCCCGCGCTGCGGGTGCCGGACTTCAACATGAGCTCGGTCAGCCAGGGCGTCTGAGGACAATGCCGTACGGCGCTGTCGGTGGGCGCCCATAGACTGGCAGGGTTCCAGCAGACCTGGGGGTCCGGGGGCACCCCCCGGGAAAACGCAGCAAGGAGAACCAGAACCGTGACCGACATCGTCGACGACCTGAAGTGGCGTGGCCTGTGGGCCCAGTCCACTGACGAGGACGCACTGCGCAAGGCGCTCGCGGACGGTCCGGTCACGTTCTATTGCGGCTTCGACCCGACCGCGGCCTCCCTGCACGTGGGTCACCTGGTGCAGGTCCTCACGATGCGCCGGCTCCAGCAGGCGGGCCTGCGCCCGCTCGCCCTGGTGGGCGGGGCCACGGGCCAGATCGGCGACCCGCGCCCGACGGCGGAGCGCACGCTGAACGACCCGGAGACGATCAGGCTCTGGGTCGACCGCCTCCGCTCCCAGATCGAGCCGTTCCTCGACTTCGAGGGCGAGAACGCGGCGACGATGGTGAACAACCTGGACTGGACCGCGGGCATGTCCGCGATCGAGTTCCTCCGGGACATCGGCAAGCACTTCCGGGTCAACAAGATGCTGACCAAGGACTCCGTGGCCCGCCGCCTGGAGTCCCAGGAGGGCATCAGCTACACGGAGTTCAGCTACCAGCTCCTCCAGGGCATGGACTTCCTGGAGCTGTACCGCCGCTACGGCTGCACGCTCCAGCAGGGCGGCTCCGACCAGTGGGGCAACCTCACGGCCGGGCTCGACCTGATCCACCGCCTGGAGCCGGAGGCGGAGGCGCACTGCATCGCGACGCCGCTGATGGTGAAGGCGGACGGCACCAAGTTCGGCAAGTCCGAGGGCGGCGCCATCTGGCTCGACCCGGAGATGACGACGCCGTACGCGTTCTACCAGTTCTGGCTGAACACGGACGACCGGGACATCTCCAAGTACATGCGGATCCTGTCCTTCAAGTCCCGCGAGGAGCTGGAGGAGCTGGAGCGGCAGACCGAGGAGCGGCCGCAGGCCCGTGCCGCGCAGCGCGCCCTTGCCGAGGAGCTGACGACGCTGGTGCACGGCGCCGACTGGACGGCCGCCGTGATCAACGCGTCGAAGGCGCTGTTCGGCCAGGGCGACGGGAGCCTGGCGGACCTGGACGAGGCCACGCTCGCCGCGGCCCTGTCCGAGCTGCCGAAGGCCGAGGTCGCCGAGCTCGGCCCGGTCGTGGACCTGTTCGCCGAGGTCGGCCTGGTCGCCAGCAAGTCGGCCGCGCGCCGCACGGTGAAGGAGGGCGGCGCGTACGTGAACAACGTCAAGGTCGCCGCCGAGGACTTCGTGCCGGGCGCGGACGAGCTGCTGCACGGCCGGTGGCTGGTGCTGCGGCGCGGCAAGAAGAACCTCGCGGCCGTGGAGGTCAAGGGCGCGTAGGGCTCTCGCCCCGCGCACCCGGAAGCGCCCCGCACACCCGGAAGGCCCGGCCCGCCCCTCAGGCGGCGCCGGGCCTTCACCCGTTTCCGGGTTCTGGGCACCCGTTTCCGGGGTCTAGGCCTTGCTCTTGTTTCCGCGCAGCGCCACCCACAAGCGGTCGCCCACGCCCACCACGACCACCGCTCCGATCAGCTGCAGCAGATGGCGGATCCAGTCGATGCCCTTGGTGTCGTTGACGCCCATGCCCGTGGCCGCCCAGTTGCCCAGAACGCTGCCGATGATGCCGAAGACCACCGTCAGCCAGAGCGGGATCTGCTGCTTTCCCGGCAGGATCGCCTTCGCGATCAGGCCGAGCACCAGACCCACGATGATCGCCCACAACCAGCTCATGTCGTCGCCTCCTCGCACGGTGCGGGGGCGCTCAGCGGCCGCCCACGCGATCAGTCTCGCCGCGTACGCCATACGGCGCATGTCGGACAGCTCCGTACGTGGTACGGCGCAGGCCACGCTCCCAGGTCGGGCCCGCCCCCGGTCTCGTAGCCGACGCATACCGGGCGTACCGTGGACGCAGTCCGGACCGGGGAGCGTCCGGCGAGCAGGCGGGTGGTGGAGTGTGATGCGGAAGCGCAAGGACAGCGGTGGGGCAGAGGTTTTCCGGATCACGGGAGCCCGGCAGGGCCTCGCCGACGATGTCCGCGGCCGGCAGCGCCGGTACATCATCTCGATGTCGGTCCGCACCGTTTCGGTGATCCTGACGGCCGTGCTGTGGAACGTGGAGCGGCACGTCGCCATCGTGACGCTGGTGCTCGGCGCACTCCTCCCCTACGTCGCCGTGGTCTTCGCCAACGCGGGCCGGGAGAACGCGCCCTCGCTGCCGTCGACCTTCGTGCCCGCGCCCTCGCGCCCCATGATCTCGCCGGTACCGGCCGCCGACCCCGCGGAATCCGCCCCGGAGGACCGGGCCTGAGCGACGGCCGCGCCCTGCGTGCAAGCGGTCGACAAAGCTCAAGAAAAGCTCAGATCAATCATGTTGTTCCGGTGCCGGGCGGCGGGTCCCCCGTGACATACTGCGTGAGCGCTCCGCATCCCCCGTCGGAGCGACGGACCGACGCCGGGCAGCTCCCCCCGTGGCTGCTCGGCGTCGCCATTTGCGGGGCGTTTAAGGTTGACGCGTGAACCTCGCGAACCTCTCCGGACCGTCGCCCGAAACTCCCCAGTGCTCGGCCAAGGGCTGTCGCGCCGACGCCGTGTGGGTGCTCGCGTGGAACAACCCGAAGCTGCACACGCCGGAGCGCCGCAAGACGTGGCTGGCGTGCGACGAGCACCGCGAGCACCTGACCAAGTTCCTCGGCGTGCGCGGGTTCCTGAAGGACGTCGTCGCGCTGGCGGAGTGGGAAGCGCCGGACACCGAGGGCTGAGCCCCCGCCCCCCTCAGCCGCCGATCGCCGACATCGGGCGGTCCGGCTGCAGGAACGAGGGGTCGTCGAGGCCCGAGCCCGCCTTCTTGCCCCACATGGCGCGCTTCCAGATGGCGGCCAGCTCCTCGTCCGGCATCTCGGAGCGCAGGGCCGCCCGCAGATCCGTCTCCTCCGTGGCGAACAGGCACGTGCGGACCTGGCCGTCCGCCGTGAGCCGCGTGCGGTCGCAGGCCGAGCAGAACGGGCGGGTCACCGAGGCGATGACGCCGACGCGGTGCGGTCCCCCGTCCACGATCCAGCGCTCGGCGGGCGCGGAGCCGCGCTCGCCCTCCCCTTCCTCGGTGAGCTCGAAGCGCGTACGCAGCGAGCTCAGGATGTCGCCCGCGGTGATCATGCCTTCGCGCTTCCAGCCGTGCTGGGCGTCGAGCGGCATCTGCTCGATGAAGCGCAGCTCGTAGTCGTTCTCCACAGCCCAGGCGAGGAGGTCCGGGGCCTCGTCCTCGTTCAGCCCCGGCATCAGGACGGAGTTGACCTTCACCGGGGTCAGGCCCGCGTCGCGCGCCGCTTCCAGGCCGTCGATGACGTCCTGGTGCCGGTTGCGCCGGGTCAGGGTCTTGAAGACGTCGGGGCGGAGGGTGTCCAGCGAGACGTTGACCCGGTCGAGGCCCGCTTCCTTGAGCGCGCCCGCCGTGCGCTTGAGCCCGATCCCGTTCGTCGTCAGGGACATCTTCGGGCGGTTCTCCAGGGCGGCGACCCGCTCGACGATGCCGACGAGGCCCGGCCGCAGCAGGGGCTCGCCGCCGGTGAAGCGGACGTCGGTGATGCCGAGGTCGGTGACCGCGATGCGGATGAGGCGGACGATCTCGTCGTCCGTGAGCAGGTCCGGCTTGGCCAGCCACTGCAGGCCCTCCTCGGGCATGCAGTAGGTGCACCGCAGATTGCACCGGTCGGTCAGCGAGACCCGCAGGTCGGTTGCCACTCGGCCGTATGTGTCGATGAGCACGTGGGCCCCCTCCCTCGGCGTGTTCTTACCTACTGATCCCGAGCCTACGTGACGGCTCTGACAGCGGCAGGCCTGCGAACAGACGAGTGTGCCGTGCCCCGCGTCGTAGGGACCTACGACGCGGGGCACGGCACGACCAAGGACGGAGCAGGTCAGTGCGCTCCGGTGCCCGTCAGGGAGCGGACCTCGAGCTCCGCGTACTTGCCCTTGTCGGCCTTCTCCTTGGCGACGTACGTGCCGATGACGCCCAGCAGGAAGCCGACCGGGATCGAGATGATGCCCGGGTTCTCCAGCGGGAACCAGTGGAAGTCGACGCCCTTGAACATGGAGGTCTTCGGGTTGCCCGAGACGACGGGCGAGAAGAGGACCAGGAAGACCGCCGTGAACAGGCCGCCGTAGATCGACCACAGCGCGCCGTTGGTGTTGAAGCGCTTCCAGAACAGCGAGTACAGGATCGTCGGCAGGTTGGCGGAGGCCGCGACCGCGAAGGCCAGGGCGACCAGGCCCGCCACGTTCAGGTCGCGGGCGAGCGCGCCCAGCGCGATCGAGACGATGCCGATGAAGACGGTGGCCCAGCGGGCCGCCTTCATCTCGTCCTTCTCGGAGGCCTTGCCCTTCTTGATCACGTTCGCGTAGATGTCGTGCGCGAACGAGGAGGACGAGGCGAGCGTGAGGCCCGCGACGACCGCGAGGATCGTGGCGAAGGCGACCGCCGAGATCGAGGCGAGCAGGATCGCGCCCCAGCTGGAGTCGACGCCGCCCAGATGGAGTGCCAGCAGGGGCGCCGCCGTGTTGCCCGCCGGGTTGGAGGCGATGATCTCCTCCGGCTTGATGAGCGCGGCCGCGCCGAAGCCGAGCGCGATCGTCATCAGGTAGAAGGCGCCGATGATGCCGATGGCCCAGTTGACCGACTTACGGGCCGCCTTGGCGGTCGGCACCGTGTAGAAGCGGATCAGGATGTGCGGCAGGCCCGCCGTGCCGAGCACGAGCGCGATGCCGAGCGAGATGAAGTCGATCTTCGACGTGGAGGTCAGGCCGTACTTCAGGCCGGGCTCCAGGAACGCCGAGCCCTTGCCGCTGTTCTCCGCGGCCGTGCCCAGCAGGTCCGAGATGTTGAAGTCGAACTTCAGCAGCACGAGGAAGGTCAGCAGGATGGCGCCGATGATCAGCAGCACCGCCTTGACCATCTGCACCCACGTGGTGCCCTTCATGCCGCCGATGGTGACGTACACGATCATCAGGACGCCGACGAGCGCGACGATGCCGATCTTGCCCGCGTCCGAGGTGATGCCGAGCAGCAGCGAGACGAGCACACCCGCGCCCGCCATCTGCGCGAGCAGGTAGAAGATCGAGACGACGATCGTCGAGGTGCCGGCCGCCGTGCGCACCGGGCGCTGGCGCATCCGGTAGGCGAGCACATCGCCCATCGTGTAGCGGCCGGAGTTGCGCAGCGGTTCGGCGACCAGGAGCAGGGCGACGAGCCAGGCGACCAGGAAGCCGATCGAGTAGAGGAAGCCGTCGTAGCCGGCGAGCGCGATGGCGCCCGCGATGCCGAGGAACGACGCGGCGGACATGTAGTCGCCGGAGACCGCGAGGCCGTTCTGGAAGGCGGTGAACTGGCGGCCGCCCGCGTAGAAGTCGGACGCGCTCTTCGTCTGGCGGCCGGCCCAGACGGTGATGACGAGGGTCGCGATGACGAACACCGCGAACAGGCTGATGATCAGCGGCCGGTGCTCGCTGGCCTCGGCGGCCAGGGGGACCTGGGACAGGTGGGGGTTCACGCGCCGCCCTCCAGACGGGACTTGATGGCCTCGGCCTTCGGGTCGAGCTTGGTGGCGGCGTGCCGCGAGTACCACCAGGCGATGAGGAACGTGGTCAGGAACTGGGCGAGCCCGAGCACGAAGGCGACGTTGATGTTGCCGAACACCTTGGTGCCCATGAAGTCGCCCGCGTAGTTCGACAGCAGCACGTACACGAGGTACCAGGCGATGAACGCGATGGTCAGCGGGAAGGCGAACGAGCGGTGCGCGCGGCGCAGTTCACCGAACTCCGCGCCCTCCTGCACCTCGATGAACTTCTCGGTGGAGGGCAGCGCGGGCCCGTCGTGCGGGCTGCCCTGCTGCGGTGGTGGGGCGTCGGTGGCCACGGACTCTCCTCGCAATGGGGTGCTGTCTTAACCTCAACGTGATCTGGATCACGCGGGCCGGGTCGCGATGGTAGAGCTCCCCGACCCCCTGCACAACGGCACGGGAGCACGGTCGACGCGGTTCAACTCGCCTTGTTTCTTTCGGAACTTCTTTCGGAACTCGTTGATGACCTGCGGCGACCAGAGATACGTTCACACCGCACCACGCGTCATGTACCTGCCCGACACACACGCGTGCACCGGGCATTTCCATAAACGACGGATGATGTGGAGACCCCATGGCTCATCTGCCTTCCAGACGCCTGCCGTCCCGGCGGCGCCGCCTGGCCCTCGCCCTGCCGATCGGTATCGCCCTGACGGCTTCCTTCGGCTTCCTGCCGTCCGCGACGGCGGCCCCCGCCGCCGACTCGCCCTCGGTGACGGCCGGTTCGGCCTCCTCACTCGCGTACGTGGTGAACACGCGCGGCACCGATGCCCGCACGATCTCCTCGGTGAGCAAGGCGATATCCGCGGCGGACGGCTCCATAGTCGCCACGTACGCGAAGATCGGCGTCTTCGTCGTGCACTCCTCGAACCCCGACTTCGGCAAGCAGCTGCGCGCGGCGAAGGGCGTGGCCACGGCGGGCGCGACCCGCACCGCGCCGTTCACCCCGTCCGGCACCACGGAGGAGGGCGCGGTCCAGAAGCTCTCCAAGGCGGAGGCCAAGTCCCTCGCGACGAAGGCGTCCTCCGCGCAGGAGCCGCTCGAGGCCGACCAGTGGGACCTGCGGGCGATGGGCGCCGACAAGGCCGCGAAGATCAACCCGGGCAGCAAGAAGGTCACGGTCGGCGTCATCGACACCGGTGTGGACGACACGCACCCCGACCTCGCCCCGAACTTCTCCGCGTCGCAGTCCGCGAACTGCGTCGGCGGCAAGGCGGACA
Source organism: Streptomyces sp. NPDC107575 (assembly GCF_055657265.1). NCBI lineage: Bacteria > Bacillati > Actinomycetota > Actinomycetes > Kitasatosporales > Streptomycetaceae > Streptomyces > Streptomyces sp. NPDC107575. The sequence goes on from NZ_JBVKBG010000003.1 coordinate 33,712, forward strand.
CCTCGCCGGGCGCCTGGCGGCCCGCGAACCCGGACCACTACCACGGCACGCACGTCGCCGGTGAGATCGCCGCCGCGCGCAACGGGATCGGCGTCGCCGGTGTCGCGCCGGGCGTGAAGGTCGCGGGCATCAAGGTGGCCGACCCGGTCAGCGAGCTGTTCTACCCGGAGAGCGTCGTCTGCGCCTTCGTGTTCGCCGCGGACCACGGCATCGAGGTCACCAACAACAGCTACTACGTGGACCCGTGGCTCTACAACTGCATGGACGACCCCGACCAGCGGGCCATCGTCGACGCGGTGAACCGGTCCCAGCTGTACGCCCAGAAGAAGGGCACGCTGAACCTGGCGTCGGCGGGCAACTCCAACCACGACCTGGACTCCGACGCGATCCTGGACGACTCCAGCCCGGACGACTCCACGCCGGTGAACCGCACGATCGACCCGCACAGCTGCTTCGACATCCCGACCCAGCTGCCGGGCGTCGTCACGGTGAGCGCGACGGGCGTGACCAAGGCCAAGTCGTACTACTCGACGTACGGCAACGGTGTCATCGACATCGCAGCGCCGGGCGGCGACAAGTACAAGAAGCCGACCGACACGCCGTCGAAGGACGGCCGCATCCTGTCCACGCTGCCGGGCAACCAGTACGGCTGGCTGCAGGGTACGTCGATGGCCTCGCCGCACGCCGCGGGCGTCGCCGCGCTCCTCAAGTCGACGCACCCGAAGGCCGGTCCGGCGCAGCTGCAGTCCCTGATGAAGGCGCAGGCCGACAAGGAGCCGTGCCCGACCGCCTACGACGGGGACGGCGACGGCAAGGTCGACGCGGTCTGCGAGGGCCCCGAGCGGCGCAACGGCTTCTACGGATACGGGATCGTCGACGCGCTGAAGGCCGTCAAGTAACCCGCTCCGCGGAAGATGCCTGAACAGGGGCCGGGTGGCGCACGCCACCCGGCCCCTGTGTGCGCCGACCGTGTGCCGGGGCCAAGTGCTGCGCGATAGTGCGGACATGACACATGCGCCCCATGCACCCGTCGACGCCAGGGCCGCGTGGGCGGCGCTCGGCGGCGACCCCGCCCTGCTCGCCCGCGTCTCGTACCGCACGCGCGCGGGTGCGCTGCCCGCCCGCCTCCCCGTCGTCGATCTGGCCCGGGCCTGCGTCGGCTGCTGCTCGCTGGCCGCCGCCGAACTGGCCGCCACGCGCGCGAGGCATCCCGTCGGCGCCATCCGGGTGCGGGTCGACGACGGAGCGGTGGCCACCGCGTTCACCAGCGAGCGGCATCTGCTGATCGACGGGCGCGCGCCCGTCAACTTCGCGCCGTTGTCGCGCTTCTGGCGGACGCGGGACGGCTGGCTGCGCACCCACGCGAACTACCCGCACCACAGGGCGCGGCTGTGCGCGGCCCTCGGGGTCGCCGCGGACGCGGGCGCGGACGAGGTGGCGGCGCTGCTCGCGGAGCGCTCCGCGCACGAGGTCGAGGAGACCGTGTACGCGGCGGGCGGCCTGGCCGTCGCGCTGCGCACGCCCGACCAGTGGGCGACGCATCCGCAGGGCGCCCTTGTCGCCGAGGAGCCGCTCCTGACGCTCGACCGGGTCGACTCGGCGCCGGGCCGTGCGCTGTCGCGCGGGGTGCTCTCGCCCGCGGCCGGTATCCGGGTCCTCGACCTCACGCGGGTCATCGCGGGTCCTGTCGCCACGCGCACCCTGGCGCTGCTCGGCGCGGACGTGCTGCGGGTGGACGCGCCGCAGCTGCCCGAGGCGGCGGACGCGCACGCCGACACCGGTTTCGGCAAGCGCTCGACCCGGCTCGACCTGACGGACGCGGTGGACCGGCGCACGTTCGACGAGCTGCTCGCGGGCGCGGACGTGGTGGTCACGGGGTACCGGCCCGGCGCGCTCGACCGGTTCGGGCTCGCTCCGGAGGCGCTCGCCGCGCGCCGGCCGGGGCTCGTGGTGGCGGCGCTGTCGGCCTGGGGCGGGTACGGGCCGTGGAGCGGGCGGCGCGGCTTCGACAGCCTCGTCCAGGTGGCGGCGGGCATCGCGGCGGCAGAGGGTTCCCCCGAGCGGCCCGGGGCGCTGCCCGCGCAGGCGCTGGACCACGGCACGGGCTATCTGCTCGCGGCGGCGGTGCTGCGCGCGCTCACCGAGCAGACGGCGCAGGGCGGTACGCGGGTGGTGCGGCTCGCGCTCGCGCAGACGGCGGCCTGGCTGGTCCAAGGGGCGCAGCCGAGGGGCTACGGCGAGCGTGCGGAGCCGTACGAGGCGCAGGATCCGGCCGCCTGGCTGACCGAGGCGGACAGCCCGGTCGGGCGCCTGCGGCACGCCCTGCCGCCCCTGTCGTTCGGCGGGGGCCCCGCGAATTGGGCGCGTCCCCCGGGCTGTTGGGGCACGGACGAGGCCGCGTGGCTGCCGGCCGGATGAACCGCGGGGCCACGAATGCGCGTCCTACGTAGGCGTGAACCGATCCAGCGCAGCACCGGACCCGTCGCCACGTCGTCCGGATCCCCGTGCCCCACTTGTTGGTCTGCGCTTGCCGGAGTCCGCGCCACCTGGTGAAGATCCAGTGGTGAGTTCCATACCGCCGCCCACCGAGGCGCCCGTCTCCGTCGGGGCCGACGTCACCCTGCGCAGACCCGGCGCGGGACGTGCCGTCGCCGTGCTCGTGCTCGTCGCCGTGGCCGCGCTGATCCCGCTGCTCGGGCCGCGCGCCGCGCTCGAGGGCACCGGTGAGGCCGCGGCGCCCGGCGTCGGCGTGATCGCGCTGCTGCGCACGGTCCTGTTCGGGGCGTTGTGCGTCCAGGCGGGCGAGGTGTTCGCCGGATTCCTCGCGCGCAGGGTGGACCCGCTGCGGGAGCCGCCCCGCACCTGGTCGGCGTACGCGCCGTGGGCCGGGTTCGCGGCCGCGCTCGGGCTCGCCTCCGTGGTGGCCTCGGGGAATCTGATCCCGAGCGGTGTCGACGCCCTGGACCTCGGCGGCCTGGGCGGGACGCGGGACGGGACGCTCGCGCTCGTCGAGGTCAACGGCTTCCTGCTCGCGGGCCTGTGCGCCCGCTGGCGGCGTCCGGCGACGGCGCTGCTCCCGCTGGCCGCCGTGGCGGTCGCGGAGGCGCTGCGGGCGCATCCGGCGGCCGAGGACAGCGCGCTGCTCGGCTCGGGACTCACCCTGATCCATCTGAGCTGCGCCGCCCTGTGGGTGGGCGGACTGCTGTACGTGCTGCGCACCACGTACGCCTGGCGGACGAGCGCCCCCGAAGCGGGCACGGCGCTTCTCGGCCTCTACGCGCGCGTGGCCGCGGTACTGCTCGCGGCCATCACCGCGACGGGCGTGTGCAGCACCCTGCGCCGGATGCCTCCGAGCACGGTCCTCGACCAGCTGACGACGACGGCGTACGGGCGGGTGCTGCTCGCGAAGGTGCTCCTCGTCGCCGTCGTCGCCGCGCTCGCCCTGGCGGCGCGGCTGCGCCTGCGCCGCGCCCCCGACCGCGGGACCGCGTACGTACCCGCGCGAGCGGAGGTCGTGGTCCTGGCGGTCGTGGTGGCGGTGTCGGCCGCGCTGACGGCGCTGCCGGTGCCGATCCGCTGGTGAGCCCCGCGCGCGGGAGGCCGGCCGGTCACGGCAGCAGGCGGTGGCGGACCGCTGCCGCCACCGCGCCCGCCCGGGTGCGCACACCGAGCTTGTCGTAGACACGGCCCAGGTGGGTCTTGACGGTGGCCTCGCTGAGGAACAGGGCGCGGGCGATCTCCCGGTTGCCCAGGCCCTCGGCCAGGCGGGCCAGGACGTCGCGTTCGCGTTCGGTGAGGGCGGGGCCCGGGGCACGCAGCCGGGACACCACCCGGTCGGTGACCGTGCCCGACAGCACGGTGCGTCCGGCGGCCGCGTCCCGGATCGCCGCGAACAGCCGCTCCGGAGGCTCGGCCTTGAGCAGATAGCCGGTGGCCCCCGCGGCGACGGCGCGGGCGATGTCCGCGTCGGTGTCGAACATGGTGAGGACCAGGACGCGCGGGGCCCGCTCGACGTCGGCGCCCGTCAGGCGGCGGGTGGCCTCGACGCCGTCCGTCCCGCCGCCCAGTTGCAGGTCCATGAGGACGACGTCCGGCCGCAGCGCCCCGGCCATCGCCACGGCGGCTTCTCCGGTGTCCGCCTCCCCCACCACCTCCATGCCGTCGGTGCTGGACAGCAGGGCGCGCAGTCCGGCGCGGACGACGGCGTGGTCGTCGCAGAGCAGGATCCGTACGGCGGGGCTCACGCCGTCTCCCTCCCGCCGGCCGCGCCCAGCGGTACGGACATCGTCACCACGGTCCCCTCGCCGGGCGTCGACTCCACGGCCAGCGTGCCGCCCGCCTGCCGGGCCCGGTTCCGCATGCCCGCGAGGCCGTGCCCCCGGGTCCCGGCCCTGCCGCGGCGGGGCGTCCCGGACACGTCGAAGCCGCGTCCGTCGTCGGCGATGTCCACGGTGATCCGGTCCTCCAGGCAGGTCAGGGTGACGACGGCCCGCCGCGCCCGGGCGTGCTCCCGCACATTGGCCAGGGCCTGCTGCGTCACCCGCAGCAGCGCGGTCTCCGCCGGTCCCGGCAGGGGGCCGGGGGCGCCCGGCTCGGCGTCGAGCCGGAACTCGACGACGGGGCCGGGCCCGGCTGTCGGCCGGTCGGGTTCGGCAAGGCCGCGCAGCGCCTGGACGAGGGAGCTGTCGTCCAGGTCGAGCGGGGTGAGGTCCCGGACGAAGCGGCGGACCTCGGCGAGCGCGCGGTCGGCGGTGGCGGCAGCGTCGCGCATGTGGTCGTACGCGGTGTCCGGGGCGCTCTGCCAGTGGCGTTCGGCGGCCTGGAGCAGCATCCGCTGGCTGGACAGGCTCTGGGCGAGGATGTCGTGGATCTCCGCCGACAGGCGCTGGCGCTCGGCCAGGACGCCCGCGTGCCGTTCGGTGGCGGCCAGTTCGCCGCGGGTGCGCACCAGGTCGTCGATGAGCAGGCGCTGGCGGGCGGCCAGCCGCCGGGAGTCGACCAGAACCGCGGTGGCGACCGTGCCGAGTGCCACCGGGGCGAGCACCAGGTTGGGATTGAACCCGCCGGTGGCGACCCGCAGTTCGGTGGCGACGACCAGCACGACGAGGGCGGCGGCCAGCGGCACGGCGAGCCGGACCGGCAGCCGGTGCAGTCCGGTGAAGAGCAGCGGCATGGTGCACCAGGTGGCGCTCGGCTCCAGGGCGAGCAGCACCAGCCAGACGGCGAGGACCGCGCCCAGCCAGAGCAGGTGCCGGGCGCTGGGCCGTCCGCCGTCCGTGGGCGCGGGCGCCCGCACCTGTCCGGTGGCGTAGAGCGCTCCGAAGACGAGGAACAGAGCGAGCACCCATCCCGTGCGTGCGGTGTGCGGGCCGTGGGTCAGCACCCGGGCGATCCCGCCGGCGAGGAGCAGGGCGAACGCGGCGTGCAGGGCCGCGGTCAGCCATCGCGAGCCGGAGTCCGGTCGCGTGTCCGCTCGTTCCACCGCTTCCCCATCGCTCGCCGGTGCCGTCCGACCACGTATATCCGCCGCTCCCACGGGGGACATCATCCGATCGGCTGACATCGGCACGGCCCGGCGGGGCCCCCTGGCGCAGCCGCACGTCCGAAGAGGCGGGGCGCGGCGGCCGTGAGACTTCCGGTACACGGCCCCTACGGAGATCGGGTACCGCCATGCCGAAGAACCTCACCGCCAACCGCGCCGCGCTCTCCCACCGCGTCGGCTACGCGCTGCGCAACCCGGGGCGGGTGCCACGCCATCTGCGCCGCGCGGCCCGCGACGCCTGGCTGCGCCGCCGCTCGCCGGACCACGTCGCGTACTACCGGGAGGTGATGCGCTCCGACACGCGGCGCGATCCCGACGCGGCGGTGGGCGGGCGCAGCCGGGAGCGCTGGCTGGCGCTCGGGGCGATGCAGTTCGACTACCTGCGGGGGCACGGGCTGCGCCCTGAGCACCGGATGCTGGAGATCGGCTGCGGCAACCTGCGGGCGGGCCGGCTGTTCATCGACTACCTCGAACCCGGCCACTACTACGGCGTCGACATCTCGCCCGACATCCTCTTCGCCGCCCAGGACACGCTCCGGGAGCAGGGCCTCCAGGACCGGCTGCCGACGCTGACACCGGTGCGCGACCTGCGTCTGGAGTTCCTCCCCGAGGGCCGGTTCGACGTGGTGCACGCGCACAGCGTGTTCTCGCACTCCCCGCTGCCGGTGATCGAGGAGTGCTTCGCCCACGTCGGGCGGCTCCTGGCGCCGGGCGGCTGGTTCGACTTCACCTTCGACCGCACCGAGGGCGAGGAGCATCACGTGCTGCGGGAGGACTTCTACTACCGCACCGGGACGCTGATCGACCTGGCCGCCGAGCACGGTCTCGCGGCGCGCTTCATGGACGACTGGGAGGAGTTGAAGCACGGCCAGTCCAAGATCCGCGTCACCGTCCCCTCCCCGCGGCCCGCCGGGGACGCGTCCTAGTTGGTGACCATCACCTTGAGGGCGGTGCGCTCGTCCATCGCCTTGTAGCCGCCGGGCACGCCCTCGATGTCGACCGTCATGTCGAAGACGGGCGACGGGTCGATGGTCCCGTCCAGGACGTCGGGCAGCAGTTCGGGGATGTACGTGCGGACGGGGGCGACGCCGCCGCGCAGCGCGATGTTGTGGTCGAACATGACGCGCAGGTCGACGCCGGTGCCGCTGCCGTGCGGGACGCCGACGAAGCCGATGGCGCCGCCGTCGCGGGTGATGTGCACGGCGGTGTTCATGGACTGCTCGGTGCCGACCGCCTCGATCACGGCGTGCGCGCCCTGGCCGCCGGTGAGTTCGCGGACCGCCGCGACCGCCGCCTCGCCGCGCTCCGCGACGACGTCCGTGGCGCCGAAGCGGCGTGCGAGGTCGGTGCGCGACTGGTGGCGGCCGAGCGCGATGATCCGCTCGGCGCCGAGCCGGTGGGCCGCGAGGACGCCGCACAGGCCGACGGCGCCGTCCCCGACGACCGCGACGGTGGAGCCCTCCCGCACGCCCGCGCCGAGCGCCGCGTGGTGGCCGGTGCCCAGCACGTCGGACAGCGTCAGGAGGGCGGAGAGCAGCCGGTCGTCCGAGGCCGCGTCGGCCGGCAGCGCGACGAGCGTGCCGTCGGCGTACGGGACGCGCACGGCCTCGCCCTGGCCCCCGTCGTGGCCGACCTCGCCCCAGAATCCGCCGTGCTCGCACGACGTGGTCAGACCCTCGCGGCAGTAGTCGCACACCCCGTCGGACCACATGAAGGGCGCGACGACCAGGTCGCCGCGCTTGAAGACGGACACCTCGGAGCCGGTGTCCTCGACGATGCCCAGGAACTCGTGCCCGATGCGCTGCCCGGCCTGTCGCGCGGCCTCGCCGCGGTAGGCCCAGAGGTCGCTGCCGCAGATGCAGGCGCGCAGGACGCGCACCACGGCGTCCGTGGGGCGCACGACAGCGGCGTCGGGAACGTCCTCCACGCGCAGGTCGAACGGGGCGTGGATGGTGGTGGCGCGCATGGGAGGTGTTCCTTTGTGCGGGTCCCGCCGTCGATGCAGGTCATCGATGCAGGTCAGTGAGCGACGCGCCGGGTTTCGACGCGCCTTTCACGGTACGCCGAAGGGCCTGCGGCCCGCTCCCCGAGCACGCCCCGGGCGAGCAGGTACTGCGCCGCCACGTAGGTGCCCATGACCCAGAAGTCGGGGCGCGGCAGGGCCGGCCAGTCGGCGATGCCGGTGGCGATGAGCGAGTCCGAGAGCAGGAACAGCGCCCCGCCCACGCCCGCCGCCGTCCCGAGCCGCGAGGAGGCGAACGCCATGCAGGTCAGCAGCACGCTGTACGCGGCGACCGGCCCGCGCATGTCCGGCGGCAGATCGGGCCACAGGGCGACGACTGTCACGACGAGCGCGACGGCGTACGCGGCCGCGAGCAGCGCACCACGCGCGCGTGCCGTCCCTTGCCGCTTGAACAGCACCAGGTAGCAGACGTGCCCGACGGCGAAGGCGCCCATCCCGGCGAGGAACACGAGGTCCTGGTCGAACAGCAGCGCCACGTCGCCGCACCAGCCGAGGAGCAGTGCGGCGCACAGCAGCCGGGGGCCGCGGCAGGCGATCACGTAGGCCGCGAGCAGCGGCATGAGCAGGGGCTTGAGGACGACGTGCGCGCCGTCCGCGCCGAGGAGCAGCGCCACCAGGTCCGCGGCGCAGGCCGCGAGGAACAGCGCGCGCCACACCGGTGCGGACGGCCTCACGCGGCGCCCTCCGTGACCTTCTGCGGGGCGTTCGGGGCGCCGGTGGGCTCAGGCTGCCACCCCGGGCCCCGGAAGACCCTCCCGGCCCGCTCGCGCCAACTGGCGGCGGCCCTCAGGTCCTTGGCGATGGCCGCGTACTCGTGGGTGGCGACGCGCAGCGGGTTGTACGTGTTGATGTTCTTGGTGAGTCCGAACTCGGGGCGGTCGACCTCCGCGACCCACGACCCGAAGAGCCGGTCCCAGAGGATGAGGATCCCGCCGAAGTTCCGGTCCAGGTAACCGCCTTGGGAGGCGTGGTGGACGCGGTGGTGGGAGGGCGTGTTGAAGACGAACTCGAAGGGCCGCCACATCTTGTCGATGCGCTCGGTGTGGATCCAGAACTGGTAGACGAGGTTGACCGACGAGCAGAACGCGAGCGCCGCGGGGTGCACGCCGAGCGCGATGAGCGGCAGGTAGAACGGCCAGACGGTCAGGCTCGTCCAGGGCTGGCGCAGCGCCGTGGTGAGGTTGAACCGGCGGCTGGAGTGGTGCACCACGTGGCACGCCCACAGGATGCGGATCACGTGGTGCCCGCGGTGCGACCAGTAGTAGAAGAAGTCCTGCCCGAGCAGCATCAGCGGGATCGTCCACCACAGGACGGGCACGCGCAGGGGCGTCAGTTCGTAGACCGCCGTGTAGATCGCGACGATCGGGATCTTCCACAGGAAGTCGAAGACCAGGCTTCCGAGCCCCATGGTGACGCTGGTCGCCGCGTCCTTGGTCTCGTAGCCGGCGGCATCCTCGTCGGGGTGGATCCGGACGCTGATGATCTCCACGATCGTGAGCAGCACGAAGGCGGGGATCGACCACAGCACGGCATCGGGCAGGTTCGGGGACGGCATGCGTGCACCGTAAGCGGCCCGACCTGCCCCCGGCTATAGGTAGTTACCGACAAGTATTACTGCCGGTAAGGGGTCAGACTCCGGCGGCTCCCAACAAAGATCCCGCCGCGTACGTGACGGCCATCGCGAGCGCTCCCCCGCCCACGTTGCGCCAGACCGCGGGCCGCACCGCCGCGCTGCCCGTCCGTGCGCTGCTGTAGCCGGTGAAGGCCAGCGCCACCAGGACGGAGCCGACCGTGACGGGCAGCCGCCAGCCGGAGGGCGGCAGGACGATGGCGAGCAGCGGCAGCAGGGCGCCCGCCGTGAAGGCGAGGAAGCTGGCCCAGGCGGCGTGCCACGGGTTGGTGAGGTCGTCGGGGTCGATGCCGAGCTCCACGCGCGCGTGGGCGCGCAGCGCGTCCCGCTCGGTGAGCTGAACGGCCGCCTGCCCGGCCACGTCGTGACTGAGCCCGTACCCCTCCAACAGCCCAGTGAGTTCGGCGAGTTCCGCCTCCGGCTGCTCCTTCAGCTCGCGCTTCTCCATGGCGATGGCGGCCTTCTCGGAGTCGCGCTGCGTGGACACGGAGACGTACTCGCCGGCCGCCATGGACATCGATCCGGCGAGCAGTCCCGCGAGCCCGGCCGTGAGCAGCGCGGAGCGGTCGTCGGTGGCTCCCGCGACGCCGACGACGAGGCCCGCGGTGGAGACCACGCCGTCGTTGGCGCCGAGCACGGCGGCACGCAGCCAGTTGAGCCGCGAGCCGAGCGCGCCGCCGTGGGACTCGTCATGGGTGGGTTGCGCTCCGGTTTCCGTCACGCGGTGAGCATGACATCCGGCGTGTCACCACACCCGTACCGACGCCCCCGGTGCGAACACCGGGCTGGTCGCGTCGGCGGGCGGCTCCTTGAGCGGCTCGTCGATCTCCGCGACCGTGGGGCCCACGCGGGCCGCGACCGTGTCGAGGAGGCCGAGGTCGAAGCCGTAGACGCGGGCCGCGTTGCCGCCGACCATCGCGGCGATCTCGTCCTTCGGGAGCCCCGCGTAGGCGATGCGCAGGCCCTCGCGCGTGTACGGGTGCGTGCCCTCGTCATGCGGGTAGTCGCTGCCCCACATGATCTTGTCGAGGCCGATCCGGTCGCGCAGGGGCACTTCGTGGGGGCGCATGAAACTCGCGCCCACGTAGCAGTTCTCGCGCCACACCGTAGAGGGGCCCTTGCCCATCGAATCGGCGAGCCCCGCACCGAACTTGGCCTCGGCCGTGTTCGCCTTCGTGGCCGCCCTGACCAGGCGCGCGTGGTAGTAGTCCAGCATGTCCAGGACGCCGGGGATCCAGCCCGAGCCCTGCTCCGTGAGGACGAGCCGCAGGTCCGGGTGCTTGCGGAAGGCGCCGCCGAACACGAGGTGCCACAGGGCGCGGTGCGAGAACCACGTCGTCTCGACCATGAACACCGCGCGGGCGGCCGGTTCGTCGCCGAGCGGCGGGGACGCGGAGCCCGCGTGGTGGTTGACCGGGACGCCGAGTTCGGCGCAGGTCCGCCAGATCGGGTCGTACGTCGAGGAGTACAGCTCCGGGAGGCCGGAGCCCGGCGGCGTACCGGGCAGCAACAGGCCGCCCTTCAGGCCCGCTTCGGCCGCCCAGCGGATCTCCTTGACGGCCTCGTCGACGTCGTTGAGGAGGATCTGGAAGACGCCCGCCCTGCGGCCGGGGGCGGCGGCGCAGAAGTCCGCCAGCCACCGGTTGTGGGCGCGCAGGCCCGCCCAGCGCTGTTCGAACTCCTCGCGCGTCGGCGCGGGCGCCATGAGCGACGCCGACGGGAAGAACGGCGGGATGGTGTTCGGGAAGACGACCTCGGCGACGATGCCGTCCTGTTCCAGCTCCCTGACGCGCCGATCCGAGTTCCAGTTCCGGTCGGCGGTGTCGGCGAGCAGGTCCGCGTAGGGGTTCACGTAGCCGGCGGCCCACGCGTCGAACGCGTCGTGGTGCCGCGCCTCCAAGTACGGCTTGTAGTCGAGGAGATCGGCGCCCGCGTGGCAGTCCGCCGAGATGACGGTGTAGCGCTCGTCCTGTGTGGTCATGGCGTCACCCCGATGTTCGGGAAGTCGTTCTCCGTCAGCCAGTGCCGCCCCACCTCGCGCGAGCGCGCCCAGGACGCCTCCACGGCGCTCTGGTCGGCATCCTGGCCCAGTTCTGCCGGGGTCGGGCCGATGCGGGCCGCGAGCGGCGCCAGCTTCGCGGTGTCGAAGCCGAACACCTCGGCGGCGGACAGGCCGAGCATCCGCCGGGTCTCGGAGACGGGGATGTCGTGGAAGGTCTTCTTCAACCACGCGCGCGTGTCCGGCCAGGTCCCTTCGGGGTGCGGGAAGTCGCTGCCCCACAGGATGTTGTCGACGCCGATCTCGTAGCGCTGGGCGAGTTCGCGGCGCTTGGTGTTGGTGGCGCACACGAAGACCTGCCGGTCCAGGTACTCCGCCGGGGAGCGCTTCAGCTCGGCGAACGGGGACAGCTTCTTGCCGCCGTGCGCGCCCAGGTAGAGGCGGTCCATGAACCACAGCAGGTTCGGCAGCCACCAGCAACCGGACTCGGCGACGCCGAACTTCAGGCCCGGGTGCCGCTCGAAGGCGCCCGACCAGAGCAGGAACCACAGCGGCCGCGCAGGCCACCACGTCACTTCGCTCACGTAGATGCCCAGATGGTCGCCGTACTCGTGGCGCGGCGCCGCCCCCGAGTGCGTCACCACGGGCATCTCGCACTCGGCCGCCGCCGCCCACACGGGGTCGTAGCGGCGCGCGTGGTACGGGTCCTGGTCGACCCACATGGACGGGATCATCAGGGCGCCGAGCCCCGACGCCTTGGCGCGGTGGATCTCCGCGACGACCTTGTCGGGGTCGGCGGTGACCGGCAACAGGGCGACACCGCAGTGCCGTTCGGGATGCTGCGACACGAACTCGGCGAGCCACCGGTTGTGGGCCTGCGCGCCCGCCATGCCGAGCTCGGGGTCCTGGTCGCCGGAGAGCCCGAGCCCGACGCCGAAGGGCGCCGCCGTCTGGCTGTCCACGGCGTCCGCGTCGGGGAAGACGACCTCGGCGGCCACCCCGTCGCCGTCGAGCTCCTTGAGGCGCTGCGCGGAGTCCCAGCCGCCGCGCAGGCCCTCTTCGTTGTCCTCGAACCACTTGGCGGCGAACGCGTCGTTGCGGATGCCGAGCCGGGTGGCCTCCTCGCGGCGCTTGTCCCGCTCGCCGAGGAAGTCGTCGAACTCGCGGTGGAAGCGGCTGTCCAGGTAGGGCCGGTACTCCTCGGTGGGCAGCCCGGCGTGGCAGTCGGAGGAGATGATCAGGTAGGGGTCCTGGTTGCTCATGGTGCATCCCTCCTCAGTCGAGAATGAAGCTCTCCAGGTACGACGGGTTCGCCCGGTCCAGCATCGACTGCGACCGCGCCCGGATCTGCTGGTCGCTGTGCTCGCTCGGCGGGAGGATCCAGAACCGGTCCGCCGCGATGCCCTCGGCGACGAAGTCGGCGACCTCCTCGACGGGCGTGAACGCGATCTCGTTCCCGGCCTCCTTCATGGCGGCCTCCCACTGGTCGAGGCTGCGGTACGGCGTCTTGCGAGGACGCTCCTTCGCGAACCGCTCGGGCCGGTTGCGGTGCGACTCCCACAGCCCTGTGCGCAGCATGTGGGGCCCCGGGAACAGCACGGAGGCCCCCACGCGCGCGTGCTCCGCCCTCAGATGCGCGTACAGCGACTCGGTCATGGTCACGACCGCCGCCTTCGTCACCGCGTACACGGACGCGGTCGGCAGCGGCGCGATCCCGCCGTCGCCGGAGGACGTGTTGACGATGTGACCCGGCGCGCCGCCCTCGATCATGCGCGGCACGAAGGCCTGGATGCCGTGGAAGACACCCCACACATTGACGTTGAACGCCCACTTCCAGTCGTTCGGTTCGTGCTGCCACATGCGGCCCTCGGCGCCCGAGCCGACGCCCGCGTTGTTGCACAGCACATGGCAGGCGCCGAACGTCGCGTACGTGTCCGCGGCCAGGTCCATGACCTGCTCGCGCTCGCCGACGTCGACCACGCGCGCGTGCACGGTCGCGCCGGTGCGCCGCAGCTCCTCGGCGGCGCTCTCCAGCGCCCCCTTCTCGACGTCGGCGAGGACGACCTTCAGCCCGTCCGCCGCGAACCGCCGCGCCATGGCAAGCCCGATCCCGCTCGCCGCGCCCGTGACGACGGCGACCTGTCCCGCACGCAACTCCATGTCAGGCGCTCCCCTCGGGCGGTCCGTCGTGGATCTGCTGCGGGTCGTCGTAGCGCTGATGGATGTACGGGAGCAGGGCCTGCGCGCTGACCCGCTCGACGACCTTGCCCTTCTGGTCGGTGGTCTTCTCGCCGATGGTGATCTCCACCAGGGAGCGCACCGGGAGGTCGGCGACCGGGTCGAACATGGACTCCCTGAGGATGACGTCCCCGGTGATCCGCTCCAGCTTCCTGACCTTCTCGTTGCGCAGGCAGTGCACGAGGACCGGCTCCGCGTCGAAGCCCGAACCGTCCACTCCGGGAAGGAACTTGAAGTAGAAGTCCGTCTTCTGGGAGGGCTCCTGGATCGGCAGGCTCTCACTGACGGCGCCGCGCACCTCCACGAACGCGATGCCGTGCCGCGCGAGCGCCGCCGTCACGACGAGCCCGTCGCGCTCCACGGTGACCTCGCCGAGCTTCTTCGGTTCGCCGAAGACCTCGCGCCCGCCGATCAGCGCCCGCTCGTGCGTCATCGGCATGACGAGCGGATACCAGCCCTCCACTCCCCCGTGCTCGGCCGCGACGGCCACCGAGCCCGCGCCCAGCGGATAGCCCGGCAGGTCGACCTGGCTGATGTTGGCCCGCACCAGGGGCCGCCCGGTGGGCTTCAGGGGCGGCGGCAGCACCGCGGCCACCGCGTCCGGATCGGACTCCCACACCGCGACCACTCCGGTCGACCAGATGTCGGGAAGCTTGCTGCTCGCCGAGCGCGAAGCGGCGATCTCCGCCTCACTGCGCGCTCCGTACCGTACGCGTGCCATGTCGTACCACCCTTCGAACGAGACGTGATGGGGGTCGTTCGGTCGTGCGGTCAGTCGTGCGGTCGTTCCGCGAGGCGCCTGTAACACAGTTACACCGGAGGCGATGAAGGGTAAAGACATGTGCACCGGACGGGGACGGGGAGGCGAGAAGTGACCGCACGCGCACCGCTCACCCGCGAAGAGGTCGTCGCCGTCGCCGCCGATCTCGTCAAGCAGCACGGCCCGCAGGCGCTCACCATGCGCAAGCTCGCGGCCGAACTGGGCACGGCCGTCACGTCGATCTACTGGCACGTCGGCAACCGCGAGTCCCTGCTCGACGCCCTCGTGGAGCGCACGGTCGCGGACCTCGGCGGCTTCCGGCCGAGCGGCGCCACGCCACAGGACCGCGTCATCTCGGTCGCCCGCACGCTGCGCCGCCGGCTGCGCGCCCACCCGCACCTGATCGCGATGGTCCACGAACGCGGCCTCACCGAGCGGATGTTCCTGCCCGCGCAGCAGGCCCTGGTGCACGAGGTGCACGCCGCCGGGCTGCGCGGGGCGCCCGCCGCCGAGGCCGTGCGCGCCGTCCTCTTCCAGGTCGTCGGCCACGTCCTCGTCGAGCGGAACCGGGAGCGGGCCCCGGCCCAGCACCCGCGCGAGGAGGAACTGTGGGGCGCGCGCACCGCGGAGGAGGACCGGGTCCTCGCCCGCGCGCTCGCCGCGCCCGCCGACCCGGAGCGGATCTTCACGACGTCCGTCCGCGCCCTGGTGAAATCGCTCCTGGACCCGCCCACTTGAGACGCGAAGTGATCCGCGACACGGCGCGCGGGGAAGGCGCCGACCGGAGTGTCAGTCACGGCCCGTATCCTCTGGGACCATGCTCGAAGACCATCCGACCGCAGCGTCCGCAGCCTCCTGGCCGGCCGCGTATCCGAAGGGATACGCGGTCGTCGACGTGGAGACCACCGGCCTGTCCCGGGACGACCGGATCATCTCCGCCGCCGTCTACCGCCTGGATGCGCGGGGCGATGTCGAGGACCACTGGTACACGCTGGTCAACCCGCAGCGCGACCCCGGCCCCGTGTGGATCCACGGCCTGACGACGGACGTGCTGACGGCCGCCCCGCTGTTCCCGGACATCGCCGAGGAGTTCGCGGCGCGCCTCGACGACCGCGTCCTGGTCGCGCACAACGCCGTGTTCGACTGGTCGATGATCGCTCGCGAGTACGCGCGCGCGGAGCGCACCGCCCCGGTCCGTCAGCGCCTGTGCACCATCGCGCTCTCCAAGGAGCTGGGCCTGCCGCTGCCCAACCACAAGCTGGAGTCCCTCGCGGCACACTTCGGCGTCGTCCAGGAGCACGCGCACAACGCGCTGGACGACGCGCGCGTGCTCGCGGAGGCGTTCCGCCCGAGCCTGCGCACGGCGGCGGCGGGAAATGTGCGGCTGCCGCTCCTCGAATGCCGCCCGCTCACCGAGTGGTCGGAGCCGTCGGTGCCGCGCCAGCCCGGCTCCTCCTCCTACCGGGGAGGCGGCGGTGGCACCTGGCGCGCCTCCCGCAAGCGCCCCGCCTGCCCGTACCCGAACCCCGGCCGCTACGAGCCGGGCCTGCCGCTCAAGCAGGGCATGCGGGTGGCGTTCTCCGGTGACACGTCGGTCGACCGCGAGCTCCTGGAGGACCGGGCGGTCGACGCGGGCCTCCATGTGGCGACGAGCCTGTCGCGGCTCACCAGCCTCCTGGTGACCAATGACCCGGACTCGTACACGTCGAAGGTCGTGAAGGCGAAGCAGTTCGGGACGCCGGTGCTGGACGAGGCGGCGTTCGGGCAGCTGTTGCAGGACGTGGCCCCGGCGGACGCCAAGTAGGGCGGGCGCGGACTCCCCGTACGAGGGGCAGACGGGTGAACGCGGGGCGACTCGCCCCGCCACCGCTCGCCCCGGCCCCGCCCGGACACCCACCCTGTGGCGCATGGCACGTTGTGAGGTCTGCGGAAACGACTACGGCATGTCCTTCGAGGTGCACGCGCAGGGCGCGGTGCACGTCTTCGACTGCTTCAGCTGCGCCATTCACCGCATGGCGCCGATCTGCGAGCACTGCCGCTGCCGCATCATCGGGCAGGGCGTCGAGGTCGACGGGCACTGGTTCTGCGGGGCGCACTGCTCCCGCGCGGAGGGGAAGGTGGGCATCGTCGACAACGTCTGAACCCTTCGGCACACGCCCGCCGCAATCGGGCGCACCCCACTGAAAGCACCCCATGCCCGCCGCTGTACGGTCATGGGGTGTACCGCTTCCTGTTGACCCGGCAGTGGGTGATCCTCACCCTGGTCGCCCTCGTCCTCATCCCCACGATGATCCGGCTGGGCATCTGGCAGATGGACCGCTACCACGAGCGCGACGCCAGGAACCAGCTGGTCACGAACGCGCTCAACGCGAAGCCCGTCCCCGTGGAGGACCTGGCGTCCCCCGGACACATCGTCAACAGCCACGAGCGGTACCGCTCGGTGACCGCCAAGGGCCGCTTCGACACCGACGACGAGGTCGTGGTGCGCCGCCGCGTCAACTCGAACGAAGAGGTCGGCTACCACATCCTGACCCCGTTCGTCCTCAAGGACGGCAAGGTCCTGCTGGTCAACCGCGGCTGGATCCCGGCGCCCGGAGCCCAGACCTCCTACCCGAAGGTCCCCGCCCCGCCGCGCGGCGAGACCACCGTCACCGGCCGGCTGATGCCGAACGAGACGACCGAGGCCAGCGGCATCAAGGACCTCAAGGACCTGCCCGAGCGGCAGATCATGCTGATCAACAGCAAGGAGCAGGCCGAGCGCCTGGGCAGGACGGTCCTCGGCGGCTACGTCGCCCAGACCGCGCCCGAGCCGAAGGGCGGAACCCCCGAGCTGGTCGGAGCCCCCGGCAAGGAGGACTCCGCGCTGAACTACGCGTACGCGATCCAGTGGTGGCTGTTCGCCGCCGCGGTGCCCGTGGGCTGGGTGGTGCTGGTGCGGCGCGAGCTGCGGGAGCGGCGCCGCAAGGAAGAAGAGGCGGCCACGGCCGGGGCCGAGGCGCCCGCCGCCGTCGGCTGACCGGCGCACGTCCGAAAACTCCCATGCAGCACCCCGCCTCTCACGGGGAACCCATGGCGTGTGCGCCCACATATCGAGGACTACGCCCTCATCGGTGACCACCAGACCGCCGCGCTCGTCGGCAGGGACGGGTCGATCGACTGGCTGTGCCTGCCCCGGTTCGACTCCCCCGCCTGCTTCGCCGCGCTCCTGGGAAGCGAGGAGAACGGCCACTGGCGGATCGCCCCCACGGGAGCGAAGGACTGCACCACGCGCGCGTACCGCCCCGGCTCCCTCGTGCTCGACACCGAGTGGGAGACCCCGGACGGCAGCGTCCGCGTCACCGACTTCATGCCGCAGCGCGACCGGGCCCCGGACGTCGTCCGGATCGTCGAGGGCCTCAGCGGACGCGTCACGATGCGCGGCACCCTGCGGCTGCGCTTCGACTACGGCTCCGTCGTGCCGTGGATGCGCCGCGCCGACGGGCACCGGGTCGCCGTCGCGGGCCCGGACTCGGCGTGGCTGCGCAGCGAACCGGCCGTCCACACGTGGGGCGAGGACTTCGGCACCCACTCGGAGTTCACGGTCGAGGCGGGCGAGACGGTCGCCTTCGTCCTGACCTGGCACCCCTCGCACGAGCAGCGCCCGCCGCTGATCGACCCGCACGAGTCGCTGCGGCACAGCCTGGAGGACTGGCGGGCGTGGACGGACCACTGCGCGTACGAAGGCCCGCACAAGGAGGCCGTCCTCCGCTCCCTGCTCACCCTCAAGACCCTCATCTTCGCGCCGACCGGCGGCATCGTGGCCGCCCCCACCACCTCGCTGCCCGAGGAGATCGGCGGCGTACGGAACTGGGACTACCGGTACTGCTGGCTGCGCGACTCGACCCTGACGCTCGGCGCGCTGCTCTCGGCAGGCTATCTCGACGAGGCCGAGGCCTGGCGCGACTGGCTGCTGCGGGCCGCCGCGGGCGACCCGGCCGACCTGCAGATCATGTACGGCCTCGCGGGCGAGCGGCGCCTTCCCGAGCAGGAGCTCGACTGGCTGGGCGGCTACCGCGACTCCCGTCCCGTGCGCGCGGGCAACGACGCCGCGCACCAGCTCCAGCTGGACGTGTACGGCGAGGTCGTCGACTCCCTCGCGCTCGCCCGCCGCGCGGGCCTGAAGGCCGGGTCGCACGCCTGGCGGCTCCAGTTGGCGCTGCTCGACTTCCTCCAGGAGGCATGGCGCGAGCCCGACGAAGGGCTGTGGGAGGTGCGCGGGCCCCGCCGGCACTTCGTGCACTCGAAGGTGATGGTGTGGGTCGCCGCCGACCGCACCGTGCGCTCCATGGAGGACGACCCGAGCCTGCCGGGCGACATCGACCGGCTGCGCAAGCTGCGCGACGACGTGCACCAGGAGGTGTGCGAGCGCGGCTACGACGCGGAGCGCGGCACGTTCACCCAGTTCTACGGCTCGTCCGAACTGGACGCCGCCCTGTTGCTCATTCCCCGCGTCGGCTTCCTGCCGCCGGACGACCCGCGCGTGATCGGCACGGTCGACGCGGTCCGGGACGAGCTGTCGTACGAGGGTCTCCTGCGCCGCTACAGCGCCGACGGGACCGGCGTGGACGGGCTGCCCGGCCAGGAGGGCGCCTTCCTGGTGTGCTCGTTCCTGGTGTGCTCGTTCTGGCTCGCGGACGCGCTGCACATG
Organism: Streptomyces sp. NPDC107575; assembly: GCF_055657265.1. NCBI lineage: Bacteria > Bacillati > Actinomycetota > Actinomycetes > Kitasatosporales > Streptomycetaceae > Streptomyces > Streptomyces sp. NPDC107575. The sequence continues at coordinate 52,591 of NZ_JBVKBG010000003.1, forward strand.
ACGGGGCGCACGAAGGAGGCGCGCGAGCTGTTCGAACGGCTCGTGTCGCTGCGCAACGACGTGGGGCTGCTCGCCGAGGAGTACGACCCCGTGGCGGGCCGGCAGCTCGGCAACTTCCCGCAGGCGTTCAGCCACATCGGCCTCGTCGGCACGGCGCTGACCCTGTTCGGCACGGCGGACTCCGGAGGGGGAGGATAGGGCCATGGATCTTGGACTGAAGAACCGTGTGTACGTAGTCACCGGCGCGACGCGGGGCCTCGGCAACGCGGCCGCGCGCGAGCTGGTCGCCGACGGCGCGAAGGTCGTCATCAGCGGGCGCGACGAGCAGAAGGCCAAGGAGGCGGCGGCCGAGCTCGGGCCGAACGCGTACGGCGTCGCCGCCGACAACTCGGACCCGGACGTCGCCGAGCGCCTCATCGGGGCGGCCCGCGAGCAGTTCGGCTCCTTCGACGGGATTCTCGTGAGCGTCGGCGGGCCCGCGCCCGGCTTCGTCGCCGACAACACGGACGAGCAGTGGACGGCGGCGTTCGAGTCCGTGTTCCTCGGGGCGGTGCGGCTCGCGCGGGCCGCCGCCGAGCAGCTGGAGGAGGGCGGCGTCATCGGGTTCGTGCTCTCCGGCTCCGTGCACGAGCCGATCCCAGGACTGACCATCTCGAACGGTCTGCGGCCCGGGCTCGCCGGTTTCGCGAAGTCGCTCGCGAACGAGCTGGGGCCGCGCGGCATCCGCGTGGTCGGGCTGCTCCCGGCGCGCATCGACACGGATCGCGTGCGCGAGCTGGACGGCCTCGCGGCGGACCCGGAGGCGGCGCGGACGGCACAGGAGTCCCGTATCCCGCTGCGCCGGTACGGCACCCCGCAGGAGTTCGGGCGGGCCGCCGCGTTCTTCCTGTCCCCCGCCGCGTCCTACCTCACGGGTGTGATGCTGCCGGTCGACGGGGGATTCCGGCACGGGTTCTGACGGCCGGCGGCAGGGCTCAACTGACCCGTTCCGCGCGGTGCTTGACCGCCCTCAGCCGGACCTCCGTCGGAAGTTCCGCAAGGCCCGCGGAGTCCCTCGCCTGCTTCAGGGAGTCCTGGCTCAGCAGGCGGAGGGCCTCACCGGGGACCGCGTGCGGCTCCAGGGTGAGGGTCGCGCGGGCCTGCGGAGTGGAGCGGCGGCCACTCAACCGGACACCGGCCCGGTCGACCCCGTCCAGGGACTCCGCACCGCTCGCGAGGACGTTCTCCAGGGCGCGGCCCCGCAGCAGTGCCCCCTCGCCGTCGCCGCTGTCGACCAGCACCTCGGCGAGCCTGCGGCGCCGCAGCTGGGCCACCAGCCACCACAGGGCGAGCAGCACGACGACGCCGAGCACGGCGATCACCGTCGGCCAGAACCAGCCCTCGTCGTGCCAGCGCGCCCGGTCCGCATCGCTGACCAGCACATCGTCCTTGCCGTCGTGGATCCACCACGACGGCGGATTCACCCCGAGCCCCACGGCGAGCACCGAGCCGCCGCCGAGCACGAGGACGAGCCCCAGCACCCCGAGCACGATCCGGTTGACGGTCCTGAGCACGCCGCTCACCCCTTCTTCCCCGGCCGCGCGACCCGCACGGACAGGCCCGGCGCCTTGCCGAGCCCCAGCTGCTTGATCCCGTCGCCGAGCGTGGCGTCCAAGTCGGCCCGTACGTCGTCGAGTTCACGGAAGTGCGAGAGCGCCCGCACGTCCACCTTGGAGCGCTTCATACGGACGCGTACGGACTGCACGCCCGACACCTCCATGGCCCGGTCGCGCAGCACCATCGCCGCGGCGTCCCGGTGCAGCGCCGCACGGACGTCGGGGTGGGTGCGGCGCATCGGCAGCAGCGCGCGCAGGCCCGGCGTCACCGCGAGCAGGATCAGCCACAGGCCGAGCGCGGCCGCGACACCCGCGCCGACGAGGACGGCGGTGTCGTCGAGGGTCCGCGTGGACAGCTCGTCCGCGAGCGTCCGGCGCCACTGCATGGACTCGTGTCCCGCCCGCACCGCGGCCACGTCGTAGAGCAGCAGTCCCGCGGCGGCCAGGATCACCAGGGCCACGAGCGCCGCGGGAACCCGCCGACCGGACCAGAAACGACTCGCCCTCGGTTCGCTCTCCAGCGTGGGATGCGGTTCGTACGAGGCGGCGGACGCCGACTGGTCGAGCGTGCTGCCGTCCGGCTCGACCACCGGAATCGGCCGGGTGGGTTCGCTCATCGGATCCTCCCCCGGTCCGTTCCCCGCGTGTGCGCCGAGTGCAGCCGCTCGACCTGGACGGCCACCTCGGGCACCTCCATTCCCGCCAACTCCCTTACCCGCTCGGACACTTGACGACGCACGGCACCGCACTGGCGGCCGATGTCCGTCGGGTACTCCAGCTCAAGGCTGATCCGGACCCGCGCACTGTCCTGCCGTACGGTGACCGTGGCGCCCGGCGCCGCCCCGTCCTCGGGGATCCGGTCGAGTGCCTCTCGTGCCGCGTGCGCGGCGATCTTCGCGACGACCCGGTCGGCGATCCGGGTCGCGCCGCGCTCGGCCGGCGCGACCTGTGCCGCCATCGGTCACCCCCGCCGATCGCCGCGCGAACGGAAGAACTCGCCGACTTCCAGGTCCCCTTCCAGGAACCGGCCCGCGACGAAGCCGATGGCGCCGAGCGCCGCCACCAGCAGGAAGGCCCCGAAACCGCCGAAGTATCCGGCGAATCCGAGGGCCATGCCGGCGATCATGCCGACCACGGCCAGATTCATCGTGCGCTCCTCCTAGGGAAGCCCGTAGCTACGCGGACGGATCTCACTGGAGCCGGGACTCCGGCTCCTCGTCCTCCTCGTCCGGCAGCTTCACGTCGCTGACGGCGATATTGACCTCGACGACCTCGAGCCCGGTCATGCGCTCGACGGCGACGATCACGTTCTCCCTGACGGCGCGCGCGGTGTCCGCGATCGACACGCCGTACTCGACGACGATCTCCAGATCGAGCGCCGTCTGGACCTCGCCGACCTCGGCCTTCACTCCGCGCGAGACGGACTTGGCGCCGCCGGGGACCCGGTCGCGCACCGCGCCGAACGTGCGGGAGAGGCCGCTGCCCATGGCATGGACGCCGTCGACGTCGCGCGCCGCGAGGCCCGCGATCTTCTCGACGACGCCGTCGGCGATCGTCGTCCGTCCCCGGCCGGCGGGGTCGCCGCCGCCCCGCTTGGTCACATTGGTCTTGGCTGCGGCCGAACCGGGCGTCTCGCCCGGCTTCTGCGCGGTGTCACTCATCGGGCCGTCCCCTCGGTGAGGTGCGATCTCGGTGGGGTGTTGCATTCTTTTGCCCACATTAGGTCCAGGAACAGGAAGGCGCGCTCGCTATGCGGCAGCCTGGGGCAATGACGGCTGATCGATGGACACAGGCAGTGCGCACGCAGCTGGGCCTCGGCAGACTGCTGCCGCTCGGCGGGCCGCGGGACGGCGCGTGGGTCACGGAACCGGCGGCGGCGCAGGCGCTGCGCCGTGCGGTTCAAGGGGTGCGGGGCGTGCGGCTCGGCGCATTGCGCATCGGTCTCGCCGATCCCGAGGAGGCGGCGGAGGCCGTGGTTCCGGCCCCGCCGAGTGCCCTGCCGCCGGGGGCCCTGCGGCTCACGGCGGAGTGTGCGGCGACGGCGGAGGAACCGCTGCCGGTTGCCGCCGATCGGCTGAGGGAGGCGCTCGCGGGGGCGGCGGAGCGGGTGGGGCTCGTGGTGGCGGAGGTCGACCTTCAGGTCACGGCGCTGCTCGACGAGGACGACCGGGTGGCGGACGCGGGGCCCGGTTCCGCCGACGAGCCGGCCCCCGACGCGAAGCCGGCCGCTTCCTCGGGGGACGCGGGGCGTGTGGCGGAGGCGGTGCTCGGGGTGCCGGGGGTGACGCGGCTGACCGGGGCGCTTGGTGGTCTCGGCCGAGCGGTCCACATCGAGGAGCACCCGGGCGGGGCGGCGCTCCCCCGGCGTCATGTGCGGGTGGAGCTGGCGGTGGCGGCGGACGTCCGCGCGATCGAGGTGACGGGGGCGGTTCGGGCCGCCGTGGCCAAGGCCCTCCCGAACAATCCGACGGTCGCGGTCCTGGTCACGGACCTCACGACGTAACTCGCCCCCGCCGCCCCTACCCGTCCCATCCCTGGGGGCTACGCCCCCAGACCCCCTGTCCTCAATCGCCGGACGGGCTTGATTGGCAAGCCCCGGACCGACTGGGATGGCAAGCCCCGGACGGGCTTGATTGGCAAGCCCCGGACCGGCTGGGATGGCGAGCCCCGGACCGGCTGGAATGGCAGCGCTGGGCGGGCTGGGATGGTGGGCGCCGGGCGGGCTGGAGGGGTGGCGTCAGTCGCCCAATCCCGCCAGGTCGCGGAGGCGGCGGCCCTGGGCCGCGCGTTCCGCCGTGCGCTGGGCGTCGAGGGTGCGGTCCGTGGCTCCCTGGAGCAGCGCCTTCGTCTCGATCACGGCGTCGCGGGGCGCGGCGACGAGGGCCGCGACCAGGTCCTGGGTCGCGTCCGCGAGCTCGCCCGCGGGGACGGACACATTGGCCAGGCCGCTGCGGACGGCCTCGTCGGCGTGGACGTAGCGGCCGGTGACGCAGATTTCGAGGGCTCGCGCGTAGCCGACCAGCGAGACGAGCGGGTGCGTGCCCGTCAGGTCCGGCACCAGGCCGAGGCTGGTCTCGCGCATGGAGAACTGCACGTCGTCGGCGACGACGCGCAGATCGCAGGAGAGGGCGAGCTGGAACCCGGCCCCGATGGCATGCCCCTGCACCGCGGCGACGGTCAGGATGTCGCTGCGCCGCAGCCAGGTGAAAGCGTCCTGGTACTCGGCGATCGTCGCGTCGAGGACGTCGTCGTCACCGCGCGCCAGGTCGATGAAGGACGGCTCGCCGTCGAAGCCCTCGGGCGTGAAGGCCTGACGGTCGAGGCCCGCGGAGAAGGACTTGCCCTCACCGCGCACCACGACGACCCGCACGGACCCCGGCAGGGCACGCCCGGCCTCGCCCAACGCCCGCCACAGCGCGGGACTCTGGACATTGCGCTTGTCCGGGTTGGTCAGGCTGACCGTGGCGATCGCGTCGTCGACGGTGAGCCGGACGCCGTCCTTGTCGAGCAGCGGTGCGGGCTGGTTCATCTGGGCCTCCGGGTCTGCGCAGCCGTACGGCACGTAGTCGTACGAGACGTAAGTGACTGCACAGTAACCACCCGGCCGGACTGCGGACCGACCGGGTGGTCAGTTGGGCCCAGTGAGCCGAGCGAGCCCCGCGAGGGTCAGGCCGACGCGGCCTTCTTGCCTCGCGTGGCCCCGCCGCGACCGCGCAGCGTGACCCCGGATTCGCTCAGCATCCGGTGGACGAAGCCATACGAGCGGCCGGTCTCCTCGGCCAATGCCCGAATGCTCGCACCGGAGTCGTACTTCTTCTTCAGGTCTGCCGCGAGCTTGTCGCGCGCGGCGCCGGTTACCCGGCTGCCCTTCTTCAGAGTCTCGGCCACCCGTGCCTCCTCATGGGAAGTGCGCTCTGGATTTCCCATGATCACCCCTTGCGGCGTTCCTGGCCACCCATTCGGCAAGGTCCATAGACCACCAATTCCGGGCTCGACGGGGATCCACACGAGTGGAATCCGGAATTCCGGCGGGGTTTCGCGGCCCTGGAATGCGCCCGCGCGAAAGAAGCGCCAGGTCAGCCACGGGCCAGGCGCCGCAAGGGCGCCATGCACCACGCGGCCCGAAATTCCGTGCATGACACACCTGAGTACGAGGCGATCTCACCCAGATGAAGGATCACGGATCGGCCGAATGATCCAGATGGAGTGGATCAGTCAGTCGATCAGCCAGTGGATCAGTCGGCGATCAAGAAGTGGATCAAGGAATGGATCACCGGCCGGCCACCGTTCGGATCACGCGAGGGCCACGAGATCCGCGTACGCCTGGCCCCACAGGTCCTCGATTCCGTCCGGAAGCAGAATGATCCGCTCCGGCTGCAGGGCGTCCACCGCGCCCTCGTCGTGCGTGACGAGGACGACCGCGCCCTTGTACGTGCGCAGCGCGCCGAGGATCTCCTCGCGGCTGGCCGGGTCGAGGTTGTTCGTGGGCTCGTCGAGGAGCAGCACGTTCGCCGAGGACACGACGAGCGTGGCGAGCGCCAGACGGGTCTTCTCGCCGCCGGAGAGGACCCCGGCCGGCTTGTCGACGTCGTCGCCGGAGAACAGGAACGAGCCGAGCGTCTTGCGCACCTGGATCAGGTCCAGGTCGGGGGCGGCGGAGCGCATGTTCTCCAGGACCGTGCGCTCCGGGTCCAGGGTCTCGTGCTCCTGCGCGTAGTAGCCGAGCTTGAGGCCGTGGCCCTCGATGACCTGGCCCGTGTCGGGCTTCTCGGCGCCGCCGAGGAGCTTGAGCAGGGTCGTCTTGCCCGCGCCGTTGAGGCCGAGGATGACGACGCGCGAGCCCTTGTCGATGGCCAGGTCGACGTCCGTGAAGATCTCCAGGGAGCCGTAGGACTTCGACAGGCCCTCGGCCATGAGCGGCGTCTTGCCGCACGGCGAGGGCTCCGGGAAGCGCAGCTTGGCGACCTTGTCGGACTGGCGGACCTCTTCGAGTCCGGCGAGGAGCTTGTCGGCGCGCTTGGCCATGTTCTGCGCGGCGACGGTCTTGGTGGCCTTGGCGCGCATCTTGTCGGCCTGCGCGTTCAGCGTCGCGGCCTTCTTCTCGGCGTTCTGCCGCTCGCGCTTGCGACGCTTCTCGTCGGCCTCGCGCTGCTGCTGGTAGAGCTTCCAGCCCATGTTGTAGACGTCGATCTGGGAGCGGTTGGCGTCCAGGTAGAAGACCTTGTTGACGACCGTCTCGACCAGTTCGACGTCGTGGGAGATCACGATGAAGCCGCCGCTGTACGTCTTGAGGTAGTCGCGCAGCCAGACGATCGAGTCCGCGTCCAGGTGGTTCGTGGGCTCGTCGAGGAGGAGCGTGTCGGCGTCCGAGAAGAGGATGCGGGCCAGCTCGATACGGCGCCGCTGACCGCCGGAGAGCGTGTGCAGTGGCTGGCCGAGCACCCGGTCCGGCAGGTTCAGCGCGGCGGCGATGGTGGCGGCCTCGGCCTCGGCGGCGTACCCGCCCTTGGTGAGGAACTCCGTCTCCTGGCGCTCGTACTGCCGCAGGGCCTTGGCCTGCGTGGCGCCCGAGCCGTTCGCGATGCGCTGCTCGTTCTCGCGCATCTTGCGCATCAGGACGTCGAGGCCGCGGGCCGAGAGGATGCGGTCGCGGGCCAGCACGTCGAGGTCGCCGGTGCGCGGGTCCTGCGGCAGGTAGCCGACCTCGCCGGAGCGCGAGATGGTGCCGCCGGCCGGCTGGCCCTCGCCCGCCAGGCACTTCGTGAGGGTCGTCTTGCCCGCGCCGTTGCGGCCGACGAGGCCGATGCGGTCGCCCTTGGCGACACGGAAGGTGGCGTTCTCGATGAGGATGCGCGCACCGGCGCGCAGTTCGATACCCGATGCGGTGATCAAGGGAGGTACTCCAGGACAGGATTAACGGCTGGTTGACAGGGCGGGGGCCAATCAGCGCCGCTAATGCACCCAGAGAAGGAACGTCATACGAACCAGTTTACCGGTGACGTGCAAGCGGTTTTCCCGGGCGCCCGCGTCCCCCGTTCGGCCCTCGGATCCGGCCCCGCTGACCAGGGACGTAACAGGATGAGGGGGTCATGCCCGGCGAGAAGGCGGTGCCGCATGCAGTTCGACGACGACGCGCGTCTGGACACCTCGGAGGTCCAGGACGTGCGCGGCAGCCGGCTTCCCGGCGGCAGGGCCACCATGGGCGGCGGCCTCGTGGGGGTGATCGCGCTGGTCCTCGGGCTGCTCTTCGGCACGGACCAGTTCGGGCTCTCCGACGGGACCACCGGCGCCCCGGCCGCGCGGATGTCCAGCGAGGCGCAGGTCCAGGAGCAGTGCCGGACGGGCTCGGACGCGAACAGCCGGCAGGACTGCCGGACCGTCGCCGTGGTCAACAGCGTGCAGGACTTCTGGGGCGCGGAGTTCGCGCGCAGGAGCGCCGCGTACACGCCCGCGTCGACGGTGTTCTTCACCAACCAGGTCGCCACCGCGTGCGGCTCGGCGACCTCGTCGGTCGGGCCGTTCTACTGCCCCGGGGACCGGCGGGTCTATCTCGACCTCGGCTTCTTCGACGAGCTGCGCACGAAGTTCGGTTCGAGCGGCGGGCCCTTCGCGCAGGCGTACGTGGTGGCGCACGAGTACGGGCACCACGTGCAGAACCTGATGGGCACGCTGACCCGCGCCCAGGACGGGCGTACGGGCGAGAACAGCAACGCGGTCAGGGTCGAGCTGCAGGCCGACTGCTACGGGGGCGTGTGGGCGCGGCACGCGACGCGCACGCCCACCGAGTCCACCGGCAGGCCGCTGATCACCAGCCTGACCGACGCGGACATCCGCGACGGCCTGGACGCCGCCGCGGCGGTCGGCGACGACCGGATCCAGGAGCGGTACCAGGGCCGGGTGACTCCGGAGACCTGGACGCACGGCTCGGCCGCCCAGCGCCAGCAGTGGTTCTACCGGGGCTTCGAGAGCGGCGACATGGCCCAGTGCAACACCTTCCGGTGAGCCGCTCGAGCCGGTGGGCTACGCCCCGCCGGTGTGCACCTGGAAGGCCGCCCTGCGGACCGCCTTCGCGAGCGCCGGGTCGGGGTGCGCGGCGGCCAGCGCGACGAGCACCTGCACCGTGCGCGGGTGCCCGACGGCGCGCACCTCGTCGATGAGCGCGGGCACCGTCGGCTGCACCGCGGCCTCCAAGTGCCGTACGAGGAGCGGGGCTTCGCCGTGGTCGGCGACGGCGGCGGCGGTGTCCACCCACAGCCAGGTCGCCTCCTCGCGGCTGAGGACCGTGTGCACGTCCTCGGGGTCGGCGCCCTCGTGCTCGGCGAGCCACAGCAGCGCGTAGGGGCGCAGGTGCGGGTCGTCGGCGGCGCGCCGGACCTCGGGCTCCGCGGGGGCGCCGACGACGCGCAGCGCCTCGAAGGCGAGTCCGCGCAGCAGGGCGTCCTCGCCGCGCGCGGCGTCGAGGAGGTCGGTGACGGCGGTGCCGATGTCACGGGCGGCGAGCCAGGCCCGGTACTCGTCGCGCGCCGCCTTGGGGCGCAGGCGCGCGCAGCCGCGCAGCATGTCCTCGGCCGCCACCTCGATGTTCCCCGCCGGGGACTGGGCGGCGACGCAGATCTGCTCCAGCTTGACCCACACCGCCCAGCTGCCGAGCGGGGTGAGCGTGGCGTGCCCGTCCTCGTACGTGAGCGCGCCGACGGCGGCGAGGCCGCGCAGCGCCCAGTCGAGCAGCGGGAGCAGCGGGGTGTCCTGCGGCGGGGTCGGTTCGGGCTGGGGCCCGAAGGGGATCTCGCAGCGTTCGGTGCGCAGCTCGGTGACGCGCTGGTCGAGGAGGTCAAGGAGCTGGGCGACGGCGACCCGGTCCGCCATCAGCTGCAGGAAGCTCAGCAGTTGCGGCACCGCCTCGACGACCTCGGCCACGGCGGCGGGGCCGACCCCTTCCGGTGCCGGGTGGACCAGCGACCAGGCGTCGAACAGGGCGACCCAGCCGCGCAGGACGGCGGTGTCGTCGCGGTCCCAGGCGCGCAGCCGCCAGCCGGGCCGGGCGCTTGCTCCGTGCACCTCGACGAGCCCGGCGAGGCGGGCCGTGTCCCAGTCCGCGCGGATCTGATCGACCGTCAGCCCGAGCTCGTCCGCGGCGCGCAGCGCGGTCGCGTCGGAGAGGGTGCCCTTTCCGTCGCGCGCGGCCGTGCTGTTGCCGGGGCCGATCCTGGTGTCCGCCCAGCGGGCCACGCGGACGGCGGCGGCGAGGTCGCGGCGCGCGGCGCGGGCGAGCTCCGCGGGCGGTGGGGTGCCCTCCGGTGGGCGGGGTGCGGGACGGCGTGCGGCGACCGGCCGCGGGGTCGGGGCGGCCAGGGGCTGGCGGCGCGGGCTGACGAGTCGGAGCCGGGAGTCGCGCGGGGTACGGGACGTCACGAAGGGCAGTCTCCCGGTTGACCCTGCCAATTCCCAAACGGGGGCCCGGTGCTGCCGTTACATCAACGGCGTCAGGAACCTTCGCAGGGCCTCCTCGTAGCCCTTCGCGTCCGCGTTCCACATCGCGTTGTGCGGCGCCTCGTCCACCTCGTGGAGCGTGACCAGGTCCGGGCGGCGGTCCGCCAGGCGGCGGGAGAGCGCCCACGGGGAGACCTCGTCGCCGGGGCCGTGGAACAGGAGCGTGGGGACCTTGAGGGCGCCCGGGTCCGCGGCCTCCGAGAGGCGGTCGCCGGTCAGGCCGGTGCGGCCCTGCGCGGCGCGGACCGCGAGCGGGAGCAGCGGGCCCGGGGTGCGACGGGCCCGTGCCAGGGCGCGCAGCGTGGCCTCCCAGCTGAGCACCGGCGAGTCGAGGACGAGGCCCTTGATCCGGTCGCGCAGCGCCGAGTGGGCCGCCGCGTGCAGGGCCATCGCTGCACCGGTCGACCAGCCGAGCACGATGACGTCGCGGGCGCCGTAGCGCACGGCGTAGCGGATCGCCGCGTCCAGGTCGCGCCACTCCGTCTCGCCGAGGTGGTTCAGGCCGTCGGGAGAGCGGGGCGCGCCGAGGTCGCCGCGGTAGGCGAGGTCGAGCACCGGGAACTGGTGGTGGTGCAGGAACTCCATGAGGTTCATGGGGTGTTCGCGGGTGGTGCCGAGTCCGTGCACGGCGATCACCCAGGTGTCGCGGGTGCCGGGCAGGAACCAGGCGGGCAGCGCGCCGAGTTCGCCGGGCACGTCGACGTCGGCGTGGTCGAGGCCGAGCGCGGCCTTGGGGTCGCCGATGTGCACCTGGGGCGTGAGCCAGGCCTTGGCGCCGGGTTCGAGGGTGCCGTGGGTGACCCGCTCCAGGCGGCGTACGACGGTGTCGGCGGAGGTCGTGGCCGATTCGACGACCGGGCCGACCACCGCGTGGTAGCCGTCGCCCTGCAGCCCGTACCTGCCGGGGCGCAGCGAGGCCAGGTCGCGGGTCAGGGTGACCTGGCCCGCGGCGGTGGCGTGCACGGTGAGTCTCGGCTCGGTGGGCAGCGGACGGCCCGAGGGCGCCTTGAGCGCTGCGTCGCTGGCCAGGCGGCCCGCGGCGATCGCGGCGACCGAGGCCCCCAGGGCGGCGGTGACGGCAGCGGCCGTCGCTTTGGCGGTGCGCACCCGTCCAGTGTCGGGGCCCGCGCCCGCCCCGGCCAGTGGGGCGACGGTCACGGGTGACGCGAACGACGCGTACCGGTCACCCCGCGCCCTGCTGCCCGTACCCGCCGAGCCGCTCCCCCACCTCGCGCAACTGCTCCCCGGTCAGCAGTGAGGGGGTGCGGCCGGGGACGGAGTGGGCGGTGAGCCACAGGCGGCACATCCACTCCAGTTGGGCGGTGCGGTCGTAGGCGGCGGCGAGGGTGGCTCCGTATGTGAGGGCGCCGTGGTTCTGCAGCAGGCAGCCCGTGCGGTCGGCGAGCGCGAGCAGCATGTTCTCGGCCAACTCCTGCGTGCCGTACGTGGCGTAGGGGGCGACGCGGACGGGGCCGCCGAGCGCCGCCGTCATGTAGTGCACGGGCGGGAGCTCGGTCACGAGCGTGGAGACCGCGGTGGCGTGCAGTGCGTGGGTGTGCACGACGGCGCGGGCGTCGGTGTGCCGGTAGACCGCGAGGTGCATCGGGAGCTCGCTGGTCGGCTTCAGGGAGCCGGCCAGCCGCTCCCCGTCGAGGCCGACGGCGAGGAGATCGTCCGGACCGAGGTCCTCGTACGGGACGCCGGTCGGGGTGACCAGCACGGTGTCGCCGACCCGCGCCGAAACATTGCCGGAGGTCCCGACGACCAGGCCGTCGGCCACCGTACGGCGGGCCGTCGCCACCAGTTCCCGCCATGCCTCGTCGAGTTCCTGAAGCCGTGTCATGGCGCGCATCCTGCCAGCCGCCGGGCGGCACAGCGGCGGCGGCCGGTGCGGAGCCGGAACCTCCGGAATACCCCATATGGGGATTGATCAGTCTCCGATGTTATTTGGCCGAGCTTGACCGGGTAATTGATGATCTCTCGCTACTCTCTGGGGGTTCCCTGGGGATTTGTCATGCACGTCGTCACTTTCGGGGGGTATCCATGGCTCTCAGCCGCACCGCGTCCCCGCGTCGCCACCGCGTCGCCGCGCTCACGTCCGTCGCCGCACTGACCATCGGCGGCACCCTGCTCGCGGAGCTTCCGGCCCAGGGCGCGGGCAAGCCGCGCGGGCACGACGTCTCGTCGCACCAGAAGAACGTGAACTGGCAGAAGGCCAGGAACAACGGCGCCCGGTTCGCCTACGTCAAGGCGACCGAGTCGACGAACTACCGCAACCCCTACTTCTCCCGGCAGTACAACGGCGCCCGGAACGCCGGCATCATCCGCGGCGCCTACCACTTCGCGCTGCCGCAGAAGTCCTCCGGCAAGGCGCAGGCCTCGTACTTCGTGCGCAACGGCGGGGCGTGGCGGCGCGACGGCTGGACGCTGCCGCCCGCGCTCGACATCGAGTACAACCCGTACGGCAAGGGCAAGCACCCCTGCTACGGACTGCGGAAGTCCACCCTGGTGTCCTGGATCAAGTCCTTCAGCGACCAGATCGTGCGCAGCACCGGACGCCGTCCGGTCATCTACACGAACGCGCGCTGGTGGAAGCAGTGCACCGGGAACAGCAGGGCCTTCGCCGCCAACCACGCGTTGTGGCTCGCCCGGTACGACGAGCGCGCGGGCGCACTACCGGCAGGCTGGACCTACTGGACGTTCTGGCAGTACGACGAGAGCGGCCGGCTGCCGGGTGATCAGAATCTCTTCAACGGGTCGATGGCCCAGCTCAAGCGGTTCGCGCGGGGGTAGCCGAAAGACCCGGCCGAAGGTCCCCGGAGCCCCTGGTTCCGGGGCCGAGGGCGCCTCGAACCGGAACCGGCCGCGCCGCCTGATGGCAAGCGGAGCGAGGCCCCTCCGGTTCGGGTCACCGGGGCGCCCGGCCCAGTTCATCTTCCGTTCACTCGGGCTCTTTACGTTCCAAGAGCCACTGACGTCCAACCGAAGCCTGGGTAAATGGAACACATCACGCTGCTCCTAGCGATCGTGATCGTTACCGCGCTGGTCTTTGATTTCACCAACGGTTTCCACGACACCGCCAACGCGATGGCCACGACCATCTCGACAGGCGCCCTCAAGCCGAAGACGGCGGTGGCCATGTCCGCCGTGCTGAACCTCGTCGGAGCGTTCCTCTCCGTCGAAGTGGCCAAGACGATCTCCGGCGGCATCATCAACGAGGACGGCCTCAAAACGGAGGTCATCTTCGCGGCGCTGGTAGGCGCCATCCTCTGGAACCTGCTGACCTGGCTGCTCGGCCTGCCGTCCAGCTCCTCGCACGCCCTGTTCGGCGGCCTCATCGGCGCCGCGGTCATGTCGATGGGCTGGTCCTCGGTGAACGGCGGCACGGTCGTCACCAAGGTGCTGCTGCCCGCGGTGGCCGCACCCCTCGTCGCCGGCATCGCCTCGATGCTGGCCACCCGCCTCACGTACCGCATCAGCAAGAAGACGGACGAGAAGGCGACCGCCAAGGGCTACCGCGCCGGGCAGATCGCCTCCGCGGGCCTCGTCTCCCTCGCGCACGGCACGAACGACGCGCAGAAGACGATGGGCATCATCACCCTCGCCCTGATCACCGGTGGCGTGCTCGCGCCGAACGCCGATCCGCCCCTGTGGGTCATCGTCTCGGCCGGTGTGGCCATCGCCCTCGGCACGTACCTGGGCGGCTGGCGCATCATCCGCACCATGGGCAAGGGCCTCACCGAACTGGCGCCGCAGCAGGGCTTCGCGGCGCAGACCAGTGCGGCGACCGCGATCCTCGCCTCCTCGCACCTGGGCTTCTCCCTCTCCACCACGCAGGTCTGCTCCGGCGGTGTGATGGGCGCGGGCCTCGGTCGCAAGGGCGGTGTCGTCCGCTGGTCGACCGCCACCCGGATGTTCGTGGCCTGGGGTCTGACCCTGCCGGCCGCGGGCCTGGTGGGCGCGGGCGCCGAGTTCCTGACCAAGCAGGGCCCGTGGGGCATCGGCCTCACCGCCGCGCTGCTCGTGACCGGCTCGGCGATCATCTGGAAGCTGTCGCGCCGCAACTCCATCGACCACACCAACGTCACGGCGGACGAGCCGCACGCCACCCCCGCGCAGGACGCTCCGGGTGTCGTGACGACCGCGATCGCCTCGGTCACCCCGCCGCCGGTGGGCACGGTCGAGTCGGCCGAGTCCGAGGCGAAGAGCACCGACCGGCCGAAGGCCGGAGCGGTGCACGACCCCGCGCGCCCCGCCGGCGCCACGCTGTAAGGAAGCAGGACAGGTATGAAGATCGACTGGGCGGCCCTCGGCTCCGTCTTCGGTGTCTCGCTCGTGGTCACCGTGGCCCTCGTCGGCCTGTTCACCCTCGGCATCGTCGGCCTCTCCAAGCGGGAGTCCGCGGCGCGCGAGGGCGGCTCGGCGGCGGTCGCGACGTCCGGCGCCTACGTCTGCTTCGCCCTGTGCGCGGCGGCCGTGGCCTACGGGATCTATCTGATCGTGGCCTGACACGGCCCGATGACGCACGGATGGGGTGCGGGACGTACGACGTCCCGCACCCCATCCGCGTACTGAACAGCAAGTTGACGTGCCAACTCGGGGCGTGGTGGACTTCCCCCGCCATATACGGCAGCAGTCCGAGGAAGCCGGTGCGAATCCGGCGCGGTCCCGCCACTGTGAGCCCCCTTCTCCAAAGGGGCGAGCCAGGAACTCTCGCTGCCGGTCTCGTCGAACCAGGGCGTGGACACCCTGAGTGAGGACACCTACCGCCATGCTCGCCCCGCGCGGCACTTGGCGGCACGAGCGCGTGTATGCGTGCGGTGCCGCCGCCGGAATCTTCGCCGACCTTCTGCTCGGCGATCCGCGCCGAGGGCACCCCGTCGCCGGATTCGGCCGCGCCGCCGCGGCCGTCGAGCGCCGGCTGTGGCGGGACCACCGTGGCGCGGGCGCCCTGCACACCGCGGTGTGTGCCGGAGGCGCCGCCGCTCTCGCCGCCGTCGCCTCGCGTGCCGTACGCCGCTCCCCCGCCGCCTCCGTCGCGCTGACGGCCGCGGCGACCTGGGCCGTCGTCGGCGGCACCTCGCTGGGCCGCGAGGCGCGCGGCGTGGGATCCGCCCTGGAGGCCGGGGACGTGGAACTCGCGCGCGAGCTGCTGCCCCGGCTGTGCGGCCGTGACCCGCAGGGGCTCGACGCCGACGGGATCGCCCGGGGCGTCGTCGAGTCCGTCGCCGAGAACACCTCCGACGCTGTCGTGGGCGCGCTCGTGTGGGGCGCGCTCGGCGGGGTGCCGGGCCTGGTCGCCTTCCGCGCGGTGAACACGCTCGACGCGATGGTCGGCCACAAGTCCGCGAAGTACCGGCGGTTCGGCTGGGCCTCGGCCCGCCTCGACGACGTGGCCGGCTGGCCGGGGGCCCGGCTGACCGGCGCGCTCGCCGTCCTCGCCGGTGGCAGGCCCCGGGAGGCGCTCGACGCGTGGCGGGCGGACGCGCGGCGCCACCCCAGCCCGAACGCCGGCGTCGTCGAGTCCTCGTTCGCGGGAGCCCTCGGGGTGCGGCTCGGCGGGACGTTGGCGTACGGCGGGCGGGTCGAGCACCGGCCGGTGCTGAACGCGCCGGGGCGCGCCGTCGAGGTGCGTGATGTGGATCGGGCCGTGCGGCTGTCACGGCGGGTGTCTCTGTTGGCGTTGGGAGTCTGTGTGGGTGCGCGAGTGGCTGTACGAGCGCGGGGGCGGCGATGACGGGCGGCGGGCTGCTCGTCGCGGGGACCACCTCCGACGCCGGGAAGAGTGTCGTCACCGCCGGGATCTGCCGGTGGCTGGTGCGGCAGGGCGTGAAGGTCGCGCCGTTCAAGGGGCAGAACATGTCCCTCAACTCGTTCGTGACCCGCGAGGGCGCCGAGATCGGGCGCGCGCAGGCCATGCAGGCGCAGGCCGCGCAGGTCGAGCCGAGCGCGCTCATGAACCCCGTCCTGCTGAAGCCGGGCAGCGACCGCAGCAGCCAGGTCGTCCTCATGGGCAAGCCCGTGGGCGAGCTGAGCGCGCGGGGCTACCACGGCGGGCGGCAGGCCTCGCTGATGGACACCGTCGTCGGGTGCCTGGAGGAGCTGCGGGCCACCCATGACGCCGTGATCTGCGAGGGCGCCGGATCGCCCGCCGAGATCAACCTGCGGCGCACCGACATCGTGAACATGGGGCTCGCGCGGGCGGCGCGCCTTCCGGTCCTCGTGGTGGGCGACATCGACCGGGGCGGGGTCTTCGCCTCGTTCTTCGGGACGACCGCACTGCTCGCTCCCGAGGACCAGGAGCTGCTGGCGGGGTACCTGGTGAACAAGTTCCGCGGTGACGTGAGCCTCCTCGAGCCGGGCCTCGACATGCTCAAGTCCCTTACCGGGCGCGACACTTACGGCGTTCTGCCGTTCCAGCACGGCCTCGGCATCGACGAGGAGGACGGGCTGCGGGTGTCCCTGCGGGGCGCCGTACGGGAGTCGATCGTGGCGCCGCCGGTCGGCGAGGACGTGCTGCGGGTCGCCGTGTGCGCGGTACCGCTGATGTCGAACTTCACCGATGTCGACGCGCTGGCCGCCGAGCCGGGGGTCGTCGTGCGGTTCGTCGACCGGGCCGAGGAGCTCGTCGACGCCGATCTCGTCGTGGTGCCGGGGACGCGCGGCACGGTGCGGGCGCTCGACTGGCTGCGCGAGCGCGGGCTCGCGGACGCGCTCGCGCGGCGGGTCGCCGAGGGGCGGCCCGTGCTCGGCATCTGCGGCGGCTTCCAGGTGCTCGGCGAGACCATCGAGGACGAGGT
This sequence comes from Streptomyces sp. NPDC107575, assembly GCF_055657265.1. NCBI lineage: Bacteria > Bacillati > Actinomycetota > Actinomycetes > Kitasatosporales > Streptomycetaceae > Streptomyces > Streptomyces sp. NPDC107575. The sequence continues at coordinate 69,476 of NZ_JBVKBG010000003.1, forward strand.
CGAGTCGCGGGCCGGGACCGTCGACGGGCTCGGGCTGCTCCCCGTACGAGTGCGGTTCGAGGCCGAGAAGACCCTCGCGCGGCCGGTCGGCGAGGCGCTCGGCGAGGACGTCGCGGGGTACGAGATCCATCACGGGGTCGCCGAGGTGCTGGGCGGGGAGGCCTTCCTGGACGGGTGCCGGGTCGGGGCCGTGTGGGGGACGCACTGGCACGGGTCGCTGGAGTCGGACGGGTTCCGGCGGGCGTTCCTGCGGGCGGTCGCCGAGGCGGCCGGGCGGCGGTTCGTGCCGGCGCCGGACACGTCGTTCGAGGCGCTTCGGGAGGAGCAGCTCGATCGGCTCGGGGATCTGATCGAGCGGCATGCGGATACGGATGCGTTGTGGCGGTTGATCGACGGTGGGGCGCCGGGCGGGTTGCCGTTCGTGCCGCCGGGAGCGCCGTGATGGGAAGTCGCCCCCGCCGCCCCTTCCCGTCCCGTCCCCGGGGGCTGCGCCCCCGGACCCCCCTAAAAGATGCGCAGTTCCCCGCGCCCCTAGTGATGGAGGTCCGTTTCCGATGAGCACCCCCTACCCGTTCACCGCCGTCGTCGGGCAGGACGATCTGCGGCTCGCCCTGTTGCTCAACGCCGTGTCGCCCGCCGTTGGCGGTGTGCTCGTGCGTGGGGAGAAGGGGACCGCCAAGTCCACCGCCGTGCGTGCCCTCTCCGCGCTCATGCCGGGCGTCGACGTCGTCTCCGGGTGCCGGTTCTCGTGTGATCCGGCGGCGCCCGATCCGCAGTGCCCGGACGGGCCGCACGACGACGTTCCCGGCGGTCAACGGGACACCCGAATGGTCGAGTTGCCCGTCGGCGCGTCCGAGGACCGGCTCGTGGGCGCGCTCGACATCGAGCGGGCGCTCTCCGAGGGCGTGAAGGCCTTCGAGCCGGGGCTGCTGGCCGACGCGCACCGCGGGATCCTGTACGTCGACGAGGTGAACCTGCTGCACGACCACCTCGTCGACCTGCTGCTCGACGCCGCCGCCATGGGCGCCTCGTACGTCGAGCGCGAGGGTGTGTCCGTACGGCATGCCGCACGGTTCCTCCTCGTAGGGACGATGAACCCCGAAGAGGGCGAGCTGCGGCCGCAGTTGCTCGACCGGTTCGGGCTGACCGTGGAGGTCGCGGCCTCGCGGGAGCCGGAGCAGCGCGTCGAGGTCGTCAAGCGGCGGCTCGCCTACGACGACGACCCCGAGGGCTTCGTCGGCCGGTGGGCCGAGGACGAGGCCGACGTGCGGGCCCGGATCGTCGCCGCGCGCGAGCTGCTGCCCCACGTGCGGCTCGGCGACCGGGCGTTGACGCAGATCGCGGCGACGTGCGCGGCCTTCGAGGTGGACGGCATGCGCGCCGACATCGTGATGGCGCGCACCGCGACCGCGCTCGCCGCCTGGGCGGGCCGCGAGGACGTACTGGCGGAGGACGTGCGGCAGGCCGCGCTGCTCGCGCTCCCGCACCGCAGGCGCCGCAACCCCTTCGACGCGCCGGGCCTCGACGAGGACAAGCTCGACGAGACCCTGGACGAGTTCGGTCCCGAGGAGGAGCCCGAGGGTCCGGAGGGGGACGACGATCCCGACGGGCCCGGCGGCGGCCCGGACGGCGGCGGCCCCGGTGGTGGCGTGCCGCCGCAGCAGGATGGCCCGCACGACGCCCCGCAGGAGAGCGGCGACTCGCAGGACACACGGGACCCGCAGGACGCCCCGGCCGGTGACGACCGGGAGGACTCCCCCGAGGAGCCCGCCGCCGCGCCCGCGTCCGGCGGCGGAGCCCCCGAGCAGAAGCCCGTGGCGGCCGGTGAGCCCTTTCGTACGAAGATGCTGAGTGTTCCCGGCCTCGGCGAGGGCGCCGCGGGGCGGCGGTCCCGGGCCCGTACCGAGCACGGCCGCACCACCGGCGCCACTCGCCCCCGCGGCGCCCTGACCAAGCTGCACCTGGCCGCGACCGTGCAGGCCGCCGCCCCGCACCAGCGGGCGCGCGGCCGTTCGGGCCGGGGGCTCGTCGTACGCCGTGACGATCTGCGGCAGGCGACCCGCGAGGGGCGCGAGGGGAACCTCGTCCTGTTCGTGGTCGACGCCTCCGGGTCGATGGCGGCGCGGCAGCGGATGACCGCCGTGAAGGGCGCCGTCCTTTCGCTGCTGCTCGACGCGTACCAGCGGCGGGACAAGGTCGGGCTCGTGACCTTCCGGAAGTCGGCTGCCGAGGTCGCGCTGCCGCCCACGTCGAGCGTGGACGCGGCGGCGAGCCGCCTGGAGTCGCTGCCGACCGGCGGGCGCACCCCGCTGGCGGCCGGGCTGCTCAAGGCCCACGAGGTGCTGCGCGTGGAACGGCTGCGGGATCCGGCGCGGCGGCCGCTGATGGTCGTCGTGACCGACGGGCGGGCGACCGGCGGCCCGGAACCGGTGCAGCTGGCGGGGCGTGCGGCCGGGCTGCACGCCGCCGAGGGCACCGCGTCCGTGGTCGTCGACTGCGAGACGGGCATGGTGCGGCTCGGGCTCGCCACGGAACTCGCCGGACGGCTCGGCGGCACCGCCGTCACACTCGACGAGCTGCGGGCGGACTCGATCGCCGGGCTCGTGAAGGACGTCACCGGAACACAGAACACCATCAGGAGGGCCGCTTAAATGCCGCAGGGACAGCCGAGCGTCGTACCGAACGACGGACTGACGACTCGTCAGCGCCGCAACCGTCCGCTGGTGTTCGTGCACACGGGCATCGGCAAGGGCAAGTCGACGGCAGCGTTCGGGCTCGCGCTGCGCGCCTGGAACCAGGGCTGGCCGATCGGGGTGTTCCAGTTCGTCAAGTCGGCGAAGTGGAAGGTCGGCGAGGAGAACGCGCTCAAGACGCTCGGCGCGAGCGGCGAGGGCGGCACCGTGGCCTGGCACAAGATGGGCGAGGGCTGGTCGTGGGTGCAGCGGGACGACCAGGCCGACAATGAAGAGAAGGCGCGCGAGGGCTGGGAGCAGGTCAAGCGCGACCTGGCCAACGAGACGTACAAGCTGTATGTGCTCGACGAGTTCGCCTACCCGATGCACTGGGGCTGGATCGACGTGGACGACGTCGTCGAGACGCTGCGCAACCGTCCCGGGCAGCAGCATGTCGTCATCACCGGCCGCAACGCCCCCGAGAAGCTCGTCGAGTTCGCGGATCTCGTCACCGACATGTCGAAGGTGAAGCACCCGATGGACGAGGGCCAGAAGGGCCAGCGGGGCATCGAATGGTAGGTCCGCAGACTGCGCAGGCCGTGGACGTGCCCCGCCTCGTGGTCGCCGCTCCGGCCTCCGGGACCGGCAAGACGACCGTGGCGACGGGCCTGATGGCGGCGTTCGCCGAGCGCGGGCTCGCCGTGTCGCCGCACAAGGTGGGGCCCGACTACATCGACCCCGGCTACCACGCGCTCGCGACCGGCCGTCCCGGGCGCAACCTCGACGCGTACATGTGCGGGCCCGAGCTCGTCGCCCCGCTGTTCGCGCACGGTTCGGCGGGGTGCGAACTCGCCGTCGTGGAAGGCGTGATGGGGCTGTTCGACGGCGCGTCGGGCGAGGGCGAGCTGGCCTCGACGGCGCACGTCGCGAAGCTGCTGAAGGCGCCCGTCGTGCTCGTCGTCGACGCCTCCTCGCAGTCGCGGTCGGTGGCGGCGCTCGTGCACGGCTTCGCGTCCTTCGACCCCGAGGTGCGGCTCGCGGGCGTCATCCTCAACAAGGTCGGCTCCGACCGCCATGAGGAGTTGCTGCGGGAGGCCATGGAGGAGGTCGGCGTCCCGGTGTACGGGGCGCTCCGCCGAACGCCCCAAGTGGCGACTCCGTCAAGGCACTTGGGGCTGGTGCCCGTGGCCGAGCGGAGTACGGAGGCGGTCGACTCGGTCCGGGCCTCTGCCGCGATGGTGCGGGAGGGGTGTGACCTGGAGGGGTTGCTGGAGCTGGCCCGTAGCGCGCCGGCTCTCCGTACGGATGTGTGGAGTCCGGGTGAGCCCGGAGCTCTGGGCGGAACCGGCGTTGAGGTCGCGGGGCTCCGCCCCGGACCCCGCTCCTCAATCGCCGGAGGGGCTGGATTGGCCGGCCGGGCTGAATTGGCCCAACCCGTTGTCGCGGTCGCCGGGGGTGCCGCGTTCACCTTCTCGTACGCCGAGCACACGGAGTTGCTGCGCGCGGCAGGCGCGGAGGTCGTGCCGTTCGATCCGCTGCACGACGAGGCCCTCCCCGAGGACACCGCCGCCGTCGTCATCGGCGGTGGGTTCCCCGAGGTCTACGCGCCCGAGCTGTCGGCCAACGAACGGCTGCGCAAGGCCGTCGCCGAACTGGCCCGCACGGGTGCCCCCGTGGTCGCCGAGTGTGCGGGGCTGCTCTATCTGTCCCGTTCGCTCGACGGGCAGCCGATGTGCGGGGTGCTGGACGCCGACGCGACGATGTCGGGGCGTCTCACCCTCGGCTACCGGGACGCCGTGGCCGTGTCCGACAGCCCGCTCACCCCTGCGGGGGCCCGGCTGCGCGGTCACGAGTTCCACCGGACCGTGCTCGAGCCGGGCGCGGGGCCCACGCCCGCCTGGGGCATGCGGCTGCCGACGCGGCGCGTCGAGGGCTTCGTGCAGGGCGGCGTGCACGCCAGCTATCTGCACACGCACTGGGCGGCGCTGCCGGACATCGCGCACCGCCTGGTCCGGTGGAGCGGCGCACGGTGAACCGATCAGCCCGCGATGCCCACAACGAGCCAGATGAAGGCCGCGCCCGCGACGGTGCACAGCAGCGTCGAGCGGGCCGGGTGCTCGTGGTGGGCCTCCGGGAGGATCTCGGCGGCGGCCAGGTACAGCAGCACGCCGCCGAAGAAGCCGAGATAGCCGCCGAGCAATTGCTCCGGAATGGTGAACAGGAGCGTGGACGCGGCGCCCACCACGGGCGCCGCCGCGTCCGCGAACAGCATGATCAGCGCCTTGCGGCGGGCGTTCCCGTAGAGCCGGGTGATCGTGTACGTGTTGAAGCCGTCGGCGAAGTCGTGGGCGATCACCGCGAGCGCCACGGCGGCGCCCATGCCGCCGCCGATCTGGAAGGCCGCGCCGATCGCCATGCCGTCCATCAGGCTGTGCCCGACCATCGCGGACGCCGCCGTGAGCCCCACCTCGGGGGCCCGGCCGTTCGCCCCCTCCTCCGCCCCGTGGGCGGCCTGGCGGCGGGCGAGCAGGTGCTCCATGATGTGCGCGCCGAGGAACCCGGCCACGAACAGCAGCAGTGCCCCCGGCACCCCGTACAGCTCGCCGTCCATGGCCTCCAGGGCCTCGGGCAGCAGGTCGAGGCCGACCACGCCGAGCATCAGGCCACCGGCGAGGCCGAGCACCAGGTGGCGCCGGTCGGTGACCCGCTGCGCGGTCCAGCCGCCGACCAAAGTCATCAAGAAGGCGCTGAGCGCCACGATCACGGCCATGGCCCCTTGCTAACCCATCCGGGGGCCTGCGCGCACATCCTGCGTGGCGTGGTCGTCGGCGTCGGCGCCCGGTCCGGCGCCCCGGCGGACGAGGTCATCGGACTCGTGCGGGCCGTGCTCGCCGAGGCGGGCGCGACGGACGTCCTGGCGCTCGCGACGCTCGACGCGAAGGGCCGCGAGCCCGGCATCGTCGCGGCGGCGCGGGCGCTCGGCGTGCCCCTGGAGACGTACGACGCCGAGCGGCTCGCCGCCGTCCCCGTGCCGCACCCGTCCGCGCGGGCCCGCACCGCCGTGGGCACCCCTTCGGTCGCCGAGGCCGCCGCCCTCGTACGCGGTGGTGAACTGCTCGTCCCGAAGCGGACGTCGGCCGGGGCGGGCGGGGGCCCGGGCCGGGTGACGTGTGCGGTGGCCCGGCCCGGGTAGGGACCGGCCCGGCTTCTCCTTCCCCCTGGATTCCTCTCCCGATCCCCGCTCGATCTCCTGCAAGGAGCCCGTCCCCATGCACACCCCTCCCCCGGCCCTGCTCGCCGCTCTGGAGCAACGGCTCGACGACGTGTCCGGCGGCGGCCCGCGGACACCGCGCGACCGCGCCGATGTGACCGTGCTGCTCGTCGGGGCCGGCTCGGCCGACTCCGCGGCCAACGCCGAACTCGCCGCCGCCGCACGGATGTTGTGGGAGGGCAGCGGCTACGCGGGCGTGGAGGCGGCGTATGTCTCGGCGGCGCCCGACGTGCCCGCGGGGCTCGACCGGTGCGCGGCGCTCGGCGCGCGGCGGGTCGTCGTGCTTCCGTACGGGGCGCTGCCGCCGGAGCGGTTCCACGCGCAGGCCGTGGGGTGGGCCGCGGCGCATCCGGAGGTCGACGTGCGCTGCGCGGCCGCCCCGGCCGTGGCGGAGCCGGTCGGCGGGCCCGACCTGCGGCACCACGGTGACGCCGAAGTCCGTGACGACGGCGAGAAGTTGACGGATCTCGCGGTGAACGTGCGCACGGGCACGCCGCCGGCCTGGCTGCGCGATCACATCGCCGGTTCGCTGGAAGGGCTCGCGGCGTATCCGGACGGGCGGGCCGCGCGGGCCGCGGTGGCCGCGCACCACGGGGTGCCGGTGGAGCGGGTGCTGCTCACGGCCGGGGCGGCGGAGGCGTTCGTGCTGCTCGCGCGGGCGCTGCGGGTGCGCAGACCCGTCGTCGTGCACCCGCAGTTCACCGAGCCGGAGGCGGCGCTGGAGGATGCCGGGCACGCGGTGGGGCGGGTGCTGCTGCGGGCGGAGGACGGGTTCCGGCTCGATCCGGCGCTCGTGCCGCACGACGCGGATCTGGTGGTGGTCGGCAATCCGACGAACCCGACCTCGGTGCTGCACCCGGCGGACACGCTGACCAGGCTGGCGCGGCCGGGGCGGTTCCTGGTGGTCGACGAGGCGTTCATGGACGCCGTGCCGGGCGAGCGGGAGTCCCTGGCCGGGCGGACGGATGTGCCGGGGCTGGTGGTGCTGCGGAGTCTGACGAAGACGTGGGGCCTGGCCGGGTTGCGGGTCGGCTATGTGGTGGCCGAGCCGGAGGTGGTGGCTTCCCTCGAGCGGGCGCAGCCGCTGTGGCCGGTGTCCTCGCCCGCGCTCGTCGCGGCGCAGGCGTGCGTGTCCGCTCGCGGGGTGGCGGAGGCGGCGGACGCGGCGGGTGCCGTTGCGGCGGACCGGGCGTATCTGGTCGGGCTGCTGCGGGAGTTGGCGCCGTACGGGGTGTCGGTGGCCGGGCCGGCGGAGGGGCCGTTCGTACTGGTGCGGGTTCCGGGCGCGGGCGCCGTGCGCGAGCGGTTGCGGGGTGTCGGGTTCGCGGTGCGGCGCGGTGACACGTTCCCGGGGCTCGGTCCGGACTGGGTTCGCCTGGCGGTCCGGGACCGCGCCACCAGCAACAGTTTCGTCGCCGCGCTGGCCGGGGTGTTGCACGTCATCGCTTGAGCCGCTGCGCACCTCCAAGCCCCTGCGGCGTTGCGGCCACGGGGCTCCGCCCCGGACCCCGCTGCTCAATCGCCGCAGGGGCTTGATTTGCCTACACCCGGTTGCGGCCGCGCCGCGCCATGGCCACCGCGCCGCCGCCCGCGAGCAGCAGCACGATCGCCCCACCCGCGATGTACGGCGTCGTCTCGTTGCCGCCCGTCTCCGCGAGGTCCTGCTTGTCGGCCACGGGCTGCGCCTGCGTCTTCTCCCCCTGAGGCTTCGGCTTCGGTGCGGGCGCCTGCGCCTCCGCCGCCTTCGGCGTCTCGCACGTCGCCTCCGCGAGCGTGACCTCGCCGTCGACCTCCGCGACGTTGAGGTTCAACGGGTTGACGTGGACCTTGAGCTGGAGCGCGGAGGCAGCCGCCGTGGTGTCCGTCGTGGAACGGTTCGAGAGACCCAGCGTCACCTCGCCGACCTGCGGGACCTTGATGGACGTCGTACCGCCGGTCGACAGGGTGACCTTCTTGCCGAGAACCGTGATGCCGCCCAGCAGGTTCGACTCGGCGAGCGGCTTCTCGCCCGCCACGCACAGCGCCCTGGACGTGACCTGGTCGACCTCGATGAGGGAGAGCAGCGGAAGGCCGGGGACGTGCACCTTGGCGTGGGCGAGCCGGGTGAGGCCTTCCGCCTTTCCGCCCTCGACGGTGGCCTTCGTCCGCGCCACGTCCGCGCGCAGCACGCTGAACGGCTTGCCGCCGTCGACCCCGTCCAGCGTCGCGGTCAGCGCGGTCCGGTCGGCGCTCTTGGGCGCCTGCACCTCGTTCAGCGAGACCTTGAGCGGGACGTTCACGGTCTTGTTGAGGAGCGATACGTCGAGTCCCGTGCGGAGGACGACGGCGCCGGCCTTGCCGCCGCTGTGCTCGGTGGCCGCGGCCGGGCCCGCGGTCGCGAGCAGGGTCGGGCCGAGAGCGAGCGCGGTGGCGGCCGCGGTCGCGGCGAAGCGGCGGCCGGGCGTGCGCAGGACTGTGGGCAGGGTGGAGCTGGGCATGGCGGTGGGACCCCCAAGTAGCAACCAGGACCGCGCGTGACGGGACAGCACGGAACAAGGCAGGAAGGAATGAGGCGGAACGGGACGGAACCGCCTCGACTGGTCATCGGTAAGGGAATCTTTACGCACTGAGAGTGAACGGGCGCCCACGTTCATGGAGTTCACCCCAAAGTGGCGTTTCCGTGCACACCTTCGAATCAGGGGGCACGCCCGTCCCGCCGGTCACACACCGTCAACGCGGCAGGTCACCCGACCACGTTGCCCCGCAGCACGATCCTGCGCGGCGCCGCCAGCGCCCGGACGTCCTCGCGCGGATCCGATCCGTAGACCACGAGGTCCGCGGGCGCGCCCTCCTCGATGCCGGGGCGGCCGAGCCAGGACCGGGCGCCCCACGCCGTCGCCGAGAGCGCCTCGACCGGCGGGATGCCGGCCTTCACCAGTTCCTCGACCTCGCCCGCCACCAGGCCGTGCGCGAGGGAGCCGCCCGCGTCCGTGCCGACGTAGACCGGGATCCCGGCGTCGTAGGCGTTGCGGACGGTGTCGTAGCGGCGCTCGTACAGGCGGCGCATGTGCGCGGACCAGTCGGGGAACTTGCTCTCGCCGCCCGCCGCGAGCTGCGGGAACGTGGCGATGTTGACGAGGGTCGGGACGATCGCGACGCCGCGCTCGGCGAAGAGCGGAATGGTGTCGTCGGTCAGGCCCGTGGCGTGCTCGATGCAGTCGATGCCCGCCTCGACGAGATCGCGCAGCGAGTCCTCGGCGAAGCAGTGGGCCGTGACGCGGGCGCCGAGCCGGTGCGCCTCCGCGATCGCCGCCTCGACGGCCTCGCGCGGCCAGCAGGCGCCGAGGTCGCCCGTCGCCCGGTCGATCCAGTCGCCGACGAGCTTGACCCAGCCGTCGCCGCGCCACGCCTCCTGGGCGACGTACGCGACGAGCTCCTCCGGCTCGATCTCGTGCGCGAAATTGCGGATGTAACGGCGGGTCCGGGCGATGTGCCGCCCCGCACGGATGATGCGCGGCAGGTCCTCGCGGTCGTCTACCCAGCGGGTGTCGGACGGGGAGCCCGCGTCGCGCAGCAGCAGCGTGCCGTGGTCGCGGTCGGTGAGGGCCTGCTTCTCCGCGGTCTCGGCGTCGACGGGGCCGTGCGTGCCGAGCCCGACGTGGCAGTGCGCGTCGACCAGGCCGGGCAGCGTCCAGCCCTCGACCGTGGTGACGTCGAGGCCCGCGGAGCGCGGCCGTTCGTATGCGATCCGGCCGTCCACCACCCACAGTTCGTCGCGTACGTCGTCGGGCCCGACGAGGACCCGGCCCTTCACGTGCAGAACCCCGCCAATACTCATGCGCGCAGCCTATGAGGCGGTCGGTACGCTCGACACCGGCACCCGTACGAACCCGTGAGCGAAGAGAGCCCCACCGTGACGCATCCGTTTCTCGACCTGGCCCCGTTGAGCGCCGAGCATTTCGCCTCCATCGAGGACCGTGTCGCCCGGCTCATGGACACGTCGCAGGACGTCGTGATCATGCAGGGTGAGGCGCTGCTTCCACTGGAGGGCGCGATCCGTGCCGCCGCGGGACCCGGCACAGTGGCGCTGAACGTGATCACCGGTCCTTACGGGCAGACCTTCGGCGACTGGCTGCGCGACTGCGGCGCCGAGGTGCACGACCTCGCGGTGCCGTTCCACACGGCCGTCACCGCCGAGCAGGTCGGGCAGGCGCTCGCCGAGCACCCGGAGATCGACTTCGTCTCCCTGGTGCACGCGGAGGCCGCGACCGGCAACACCAACCCGGTCGCCGAGATCGGTGAGGTGGTGCGGGCGCACGGGGCCCTGTTCTACCTGGACGCCGTCGCGTCGATCGCCGCCGAGCCGGTGCTCCCGGACGCGTGGGGCGTGGACCTGTGCGTGATCGGCGCGCAGAAGGCGATGGGCGGCCCGGCCGGCGTCTCGGCCGTGTCGGTGAGCGCGCGGGCCTGGGAGCGGATGGCCGCCAACCCGAACGCGCCGCGGCACTCCTACCTCTCGCTGCTCGACTGGAAGCAGCGGTGGGTGGACGGCGGCCGCAAGGCGCTGCTGCACGCCCCCGCACAGCTGGAGATGCTCGCCCTTGAGGCGTGCGTGGAGCGCATCGAGAGCGAGGGCCTGGACGCCCTGATGGCGCGGCACGCCTCGGCCGCCGCCGCCACGCGCGCAGGAACGCTCGCCCTCGGCGGTGGACTTGAGCCATACGTCCACGAAGCCCGCGACGCCGCCCCTGTCGCCACTACACTGCGCGCTCCGGCCGGCACGGACGCCCGTGAGCTGGTGGCGCGGGCGCTGGCCGTGGACCCGGTCCTTCCGCTGGTCGCGGGTGGTGGCGCGCTCGCTCAGGAGATGATCCGGGTCAATCACTACGGTCCGCAGGCGACCCGCGGCGTGGTCCAATCGTCGCTTGCCGCGCTCGGTGGGGCGCTCGCGGAGGCCGGGTTCGAGGTCGATCTGGAAGGGGCGCGAAAGGCGGTCGCGGCCGCCTGGGAATAAGCACCCCGGCGCACGAACCGGCGCACTCGACACAAGGCGTCGCCCTTTTCAGGGCGGCGCCTTTCACTTTATCCAAGAATTATTCAGACAGAATTGTCCCGCACTTTATCGGAGGCATCAGGCGAGCCTTCCTGTACTGCTTCTGCCCGCTTCCTCGCGACGTAAACACTGAGATTTCATCAACGGGAACCGACGTAATTCGGACGCGTCTCGTGACGATTACGTTGCTGTGACGTACTCCACACCAATTCAAGTACGACCGTTTTGTCCCGCTCAAACCGGGACATACCGCCGGGATTTCGTGCGCGCGCCCACCTGCGCGCGATAACACACAAGCCCGCTTTACGTAACCCCTGCCGCGGGTGCAATCCCGAAAATTGCTCGGTAAATTCAATTTGCATGACCGCCGCACAAGCGCAATTCCTGGAAGTCGCCGAAGTGGCCCCGGTCCCCGACGGACTGAAGATCGACCACCCAGAGGTGGCCGACGGAGCCGCGATCTGGCGTATCGCCCGCGACTCGAAGGTGCTCGACCTCAACTCCTCCTACAGCTACCTGCTGTGGTGTCGCGACTTCGCCGCCACGTCGGTGATCGCCCGCGACGAGAAGGGGGAGGTGGCCGGTTTCATCACCGGTTACGTACGTCCCGACCGACCCGACATCCTCGTGGTGTGGCAGGTCGCCGTGGACGCTGCGCACCGCGGGCGCGGCCTCGCCGCCGCGCTGCTCGACGGGCTGGCCGCGCGAGTGGCGGCGGCGCGTCCGGTCACCACGCTGGAGACGACCATCACGCCCGACAACGCCGCGTCCCAGGCCCTGTTCACCTCGTTCGCCCGCCGGCACCGCGTCGGCGTGGCACGCACGGTGCTGTTCGACGCGGGCCTGTTCCCGGACGACGGGCACCTGCCCGAGGAGCTGTACCGCATAGGCCCGCTGGCCTGAGCGCGCCCTCGCCCCACTCACCCCGAACCCCCCTCAACTTTCCCTCCCTAGAGGAGTTTTTGCTGTGACCATCACCCAGCCGGACCTGAGCGTCTTCGAGACCCTTGAGTCGGAGGTGCGCAGCTACTGCCGCAGCTGGCCCACCGTCTTCGACCGGGCCCGGGGCAGCCGTATGTACGACGAGGACGGCCACGAGTACCTGGACTTCTTCGCCGGCGCCGGTTCGCTCAACTACGGCCACAACAACCCGGTCCTCAAACGCGCTCTGATCGACTACCTGGAGCGCGACAGCGTCGTGCACGGGCTCGACATGTCGACCTCGGCCAAGCGCAACTTCCTGGAGTCCTTCCAGAACATCATCCTGCGGCCGCGCGACCTGCCGTACAAGGTCATGTTCCCGGGCCCGACGGGCACCAACGCCGTCGAGTCCGCGCTGAAGCTGGCCCGCAAGGTCAAGGGCCGCGAGTCCATCGTGTCCTTCACCAACGCCTTCCACGGCATGTCGCTCGGCTCGCTCGCCGTGACCGGCAACGCCTTCAAGCGGGCCGGCGCCGGCATCCCGCTGGTGCACGGCACGCCGATGCCGTTCGACAACTACCTCGACGGGCAGACGCCGGACTTCATCTGGTTCGAGCGCCTCCTGGAGGACTCCGGCTCCGGCCTGAACACCCCGGCCGCCGTGATCGTCGAGACGGTCCAGGGCGAGGGCGGCATCAATGTCGCCCGTGCCGAGTGGCTGCGCAAACTGGCGGATGTCTGCGAACGTTGGGACATGCTCCTGATCGTCGACGACATTCAGATGGGCTGCGGCCGCACCGGCGCCTTCTTCTCGTTCGAGGAGGCGGGCATCACGCCGGACATCGTGACCGTTTCGAAGTCCATCAGCGGGTACGGGCTTCCCATGTCCCTGTGCATGTTCAAGCCGGAGCTGGACGTCTGGGAGCCGGGCGAGCACAACGGCACGTTCCGCGGCAACAACCCCGCGTTCGTGACGGCGGCCGCCGCCCTGGAGACGTACTGGACCGACGGCGCGGCCATGGAGAAGCAGACCCTGGAGCGCGGCGAGCAGATCGACGAGGTGCTCGGCGCCCTGCGCACCGAGTACTCCGACGAGATCGTCGAATACCGCGGCCGCGGCCTGGTCTGGGGCATCGAGTTCCGTGACAAGGACCGGGCGGGCAAGGTCGCCAAGCGGGCCTTCGAGCTGGGCCTGCTCATCGAGACCTCCGGCCCCGAGAGCGAGGTCGTCAAGCTGCTTCCGGCACTGACGATCACGCGCGAGGAGCTGGAAGAGGGGCTTCGCACGCTCACCCGAGCCGTGCGCGAGACCGCCTGACCAGCACAACCAAGTTTACGAGGAAAGGCAGCAACCCACCGTGATTGTCCGTTCGTTCAAGGAGATAGAGAACACCGACCGGCACGTGAAGTCGGCGACCGGCACCTGGGAGAGCAAGCGCATCGTGCTTGCCAAGGAGAAGGTCGGCTTCTCTCTGCACGAGACGATCCTCTACGCGGGCACCGAGACCGACATGTGGTACGCCAACCACATCGAGGCCGTGCTGTGCGTCGAGGGCGAGGCCGAGCTCACCAACCGGGAGACCGGTGAGACGCATTGGATCGAGCCAGGAACGATGTACCTCCTGGACGGCCACGAGAAGCACACCATGCGCCCGAAGACCGACTTCCGCTGCGTCTGCGTGTTCAACCCTCCGGTGACCGGACGGGAGGACCACGACGAGAACGGCGTCTACCCGCTGCTGACAGAGGACGAGGAGGCCTGATCCCGATGACGACCGCACCCGACATCACGGACCTGTACCCGACGCGAGGCGCCTCCGAGGTGGCCACGCCGCGTGTCGACCCGGTCGTCTGGTCGGCGGAGGGAGCGCGAGGGCCGATCCGCCAGTCGGACCTCGCCTCCTTCGAGCGGGACGGCTTCCTCGCCATCGACGAGCTGATCGGCCCGGACGAGATCGGCATCTACCAGGCCGAGTTGAACCGTCTGGTGACCGATCCGGCGATGCGCGCCGACGAGCGCTCCATCGTCGAGAAGCAGTCGCAGGAGATCCGCTCGGTCTTCGAGATCCACAAGATCAGCGAGGTCTTCGCCAACCTGGTGCGCGACGAGCGCATCGTGGGGCGGGCGCGGCAGATCCTCGGCTCGGACGTCTACGTCCACCAGTCGCGGATCAACGTCAAGCCCGGTTTCGGTGCCCGGGGCTTCTACTGGCACTCGGACTTCGAGACCTGGCACGCCGAGGACGGCCTGCCGAACATGCGGACGGTGTCCGTCTCCATCGCGCTGACGGAGAACTACGACACCAACGGCGGTCTCATGATCATGCCGGGTTCGCACAAGACGTTCCTCGGCTGCGCGGGTGAGACGCCGAAGGACAACTACAAGAAGTCGCTGCAGATGCAGGATGCGGGCCTGCCCTCGGACGAGGCCCTCACCAAGTTCGCCGACGCGCACGGGATCCGGCTGTTCACCGGCTCGCCCGGCTCGGCGACGTGGTTCGACTGCAACGCCATGCACGGCTCCGGCGACAACATCACCCCGTACCCGCGCTCGAACGTGTTCATCGTGTTCAACAGCGTGGAGAACACGGCGGTGGAGCCGTTCGCGGCGCCGGTGCGGCGTCCGGAGTTCATCGGGGCGCGGGACTTCACTCCGGTGAAGTGATCCTCGTACGCACATGAGTTGGGGCGGGACCGGCTTCGGTCCCGCCCCAACTGCTGTTGCCGGGTCTACCGGGTCGGGTAGTCCGTGTAGCCCTTCTCGGTGCCGCCGAAGAAGGTCGCCGGGTCCGGGGTGTTGTACGGGCCCTCGCTGCCGAGGCGGGCCGGCAGGTCCGGGTTGGCGAGGAAGAGGGCACCGAAGCTGAGGATGTCGGCGACGCCGTCCTCGATGAGGCCGAGGGCCCGGTGGTCGGTGGGGCCCTCGGTGTGCGCGTTGAGCACGAACGGCCCGCTGAACCGCTTGCGCAGATCGGCGGTCACCTCGCGGCTCTGCTCGCCCACCTCCAGTACGTGCAGGTAGGCGAGGCCCAGCGGCTCCAGGGCGTCGACGAGCGCGGTGTACGTCTCGACCGTGTCGTGGTCGCCCATGGAGTTGTACGGGTTGCCGGGCGAGAGGCGGATGGCGGTGCGCTCGGCGCCGATGGCGTCGGCGACGGCCCTGACCGCCTCGACGGCGAACCGGATGCGGTTCTCGACGCCGCCGCCCCACTCGTCGGTGCGCAGGTTCGTGCCGGGCGAGAGGAACTGGTGGATCAAGTAGCCGTTGGCGCCGTGCAGTTCGACTCCGTCGAAGCCGGCCGCGACGGCGCCGCGGGCGGCCTCCGCGAAGTCGGCCACGGTCGCGCGCACCTCGTCCGAGGTCAGCGCGCGCGGCGTCGTGAAGTCCTGGAAGCCCTCGTTGGTGAAGGCCTGGCCCTCCGGGGCGACGGCGGACGGGGCGACCGGCGCGCCGCCGTCCGGCTGCAGCGACGGGTGGCCGATCCGGCCCGCGTGCATCACCTGGGCGAAGATCGTGCCGCCCTCGGCGTGCACGGCGTCGGTCACCGGGCGCCAGGAGTCGACCTGCTCCGGCGTGTGCAGGCCCGGCGTCCAGGCATAGCCCTGCCCCACGGCCGAGGGCTGGATCCCCTCCGTGACGATGAGCCCGGCGGAGGCGCGCTGCGCGTAGTACTCGGCGGTCAGGGCGGTGGCGGTGCCGCCCTCGCCGGCCCGGCTGCGGGTCATGGGGGCCATGGCTATGCGGTTGGCCAGGCGGGTGCCGGGGAGTTCGATGGGGTCGAAAGCGGTGGTCATGGCTACTCCGTTCAACGGGATATGACACAGGGCGACACATGCAACACGGGCGACACACGGCCGCAATAAAACATTGGCCGGCCAATCAATCGAGCCGCCTTCACTGTAGCCCATTCATTGGCCGGCCAAGGTAATCTCGTGGAGAAGTCGAGAGGAGCCCTCATGTCCCCCACCGCCGACGAGCCCGCCTGTACCGGTGATCTCCCGGTCGCCGCCCGCAGCGGCCCCGTCAGCCTGGCCCTCTCCCGTGTCGCCCGGCTGCACCGGATCGCCGCCGGGCAGCGACTGCGCGGGCTCGGCCTCTACCCGGGGCAGGAGTTCGTGATGATGCACCTGTGGGACAAGGGGCCCGTGCGTCAGTCGGAGCTGATCAGGACGCTCGACCTGGATCCGTCCACGGTCACGAAGATGCTGCAGCGCCTGGAGCAGTCCGGGCACGTGCGCCGCACCCCCGACCCGAGCGACCGCCGCGCCTCGCTCGTCGAGGCGACGGAGCGCAGTTGCGGACTCCTGGAGGACGTGGCCGGGGTGTGGGGCACGCTGGAGGAGCAGACCCTGGCGGGGCTCTCCGAGCGGGACCGGGCGGAGTTCGCTCGGCTGCTGTCCCTGGTCGAGGGCAACCTGTGCGCGCAGGCCGGGGCGGAGGAGTGCTCTTAGCTCCGGCCAGGAGGAGTACTCCTAGGGCCTGTCTTCGCTCACAGCCAGGCCAGTTGGGCCGCGCGGTCCAGGAGGGTGCGGGCCGCCCTCGGGTCGCCGGTGCCGGGCGGGAGGGTGTCGGGGGCCGCGCGGCCGCCGATGAGCAGGCAGAAGTCGACCGGGTCGAGGGTGAGTTCGGCGCGGACCGGTTCGTCCTCCGAGCCGAGGACCCACTCCGTGGAGCGGCTCGCGTCCGCCACGGTCAGCGCGACGGGCGTGGCCCGCGGGCCGAGCGCCTGACCGAGGATCCGCACGGCGAGCCGGACCAGGCGCCACAGGTGACCGGCCGGTGGCGGGGGCACGGGGCGGTCGAGGGCGCGGCCGATGTCGTGGCTGTGGATCCACGTCTCGAAGGCACGGACCAGGAAGTGCTCGGCGACGGGGAGCCGCGCGCCCATCAACGTGGCGGCCTGCGCGGCGAGTTCGGTGTCGTGGGCGGCCGGGGCCGCGAGCAGCTCGGCTGCCCGGGCGCGCCAGACGGCCACCGTGGCGTGCGGGTCACGCGCGCGTTCGTGGGCGATGACGGTGCGGGTGCGGGCCTCCCAGGCCGTGTGCCAGTCGCTGTCGTGCGGCGCGTCGGCGGGCGGTTCGTGGCCCGGCAGGCCGAGGTGGAGGGCCAGCGGCTCGTCGGCGGCGATGAGGTGCGCGACCGTGTCCCGCACCGTCCAGCCGTGGACCACCTCCGTGGACCACGCGTCGTCCGCCTCGGCGAGCAGCGCCTGGAGGGCGGCGACGGTGGCCGCGTACGGCTGGGCGTGCGGGGCGGCGGACGACGCCCGGGGTGCGGGCGGGCGCCGCGCCAGGGCCGCGGCGAGGGGTCCGGCGTCCGTACGGAACGGGAGACCGGCCGCCGGGGCCCGCGGCGCGCCGACCGCACTGTGCCCGACCGCACTGTGCCCGCCCGCACCGTTCTCGCTGCCGCTCGTCCCGTTCTCGTCTCCGTTCGGCCCGCTCAGGGACCGTACCGTCGCCCGCAGCCGTTCCGCCTCGGCCGCGCACTCCTCGCAGTCCGCCAAGTGCGCGGGGACGGCGCGCTGTTCGTCGGCGGGGAGGGCCTGCAGGGCCCAGGCGCCCAGGAGTTCGCTCACCGTCGCGTGGTCGCGCGCGTCCGTGGCCATCAGGCACCCCTTTCGTGAGCCTCGTAGTCCGGCTCCGCCGGGTCCGCCAGGGTTTCGGCCAGGCGGTGCAGTGCGGTGCGCAGGCGGGTCTTGGCGGTCCCTTCCGGTATGCCGAGTTCCGCCGCCGCCTGACGGTACGTCCGTCCCGCGAAGTACGCCAGATGCACCACTTGACGCTGCGGCAGCGGGAGTTGGGCCAGGGCCGAATGCAGGAGCAGCGAGCGCTCGCGGTCGACGACCCGCTCGTCGGGCCCCGGCTCGGGGGCCGGGATGGCGTGCAGCGCCGCGTCGTCCGCGGTGCGGGCCTTGCGGTGGCGGGCCTCGCTGCGCACCCAGTCGACCGCGCGGCGGTGCGCCAGCATGGTGAGCCAGGTGCGCAGCGTGCCGCGCCGCGCGTCGAAGGCGTAGGGCCGCGCCCACAGGTGTGCGAAGACCTCCTGCGCGACGTCGTCCGCCGCGCCCGCCGAGCGGGTCACGCGCACGGCGACACCGCGGACGAGCCCGCTGTACACGTCGTACGCCTCGGAGAGCGCGGCCTCGTCGCCGTAGACGAGACGTCGGTGCAGCTCGGCGTCGTCCGCGACCCGGTCCTTGGGGTCGCAACGCTCCGTACGGGCCACCGGCACCACCACCTCGTACTGCCTTCCTAGCGTCCTGGGGAGCGGGACGCCAGGGGGCGGCAGGACTTCAGGCGGAGAGTGCGTCGAGGAGGCGGTCGACGTCGGCGGGCGTGTTGTAGAGGTGGAAGGAGGCCCGCAGGTTGCCCGCCCTGTTGGAGACTTCGATGCCTGCGCGCTGCAACTGCGGCTGCCGCACGCCGAGTTCGGGGACCGAGACGATCGGGGAGCCGGGCGAGGGCACCGGCTCGTGCCCGAGACGCGCGAGGCCGGCGCGGAACCGGTCCGCGAGTGCCAGATCGTGGGCGTGGATCGCCTCCGGGCCCAACTCCTCGATCACGGCGAGGGATTGGCGGGCGCCGGTGTACGCGACGAGGCTCTGGGTCTCGTCGAAGCGGCGGGCGGAGCGGGCGGGTTCGGTGACGGGTCCGTAGCAGCTGTCCCAGGGGTTCTCCCCCGAGACCCAGCCGCCGAAGACGGGCGCGAGCGCGTCGAAGCCCTCGGTGTCGGCCGGGCCGACGAAGAAGACGGCGCCGCGCGGGCAGGTCAGCCACTTGAAGGCGACGGACGCCAGACAGTCGGCGTCGGCCGCGTGCGCGGCGACCGGGTACCAGCCGGACGCCTGCGAGACGTCGACGTAGAGCCGGGCGCCGTGCGCACGCGTGGCGGCGCGCAGCGCGGGCACGTCGGCGATCCGGCCGTCGGCCGACTGGGCCGCGCTCACCGCGACGAGCGCGGTGCCCGGGCGTACGGCGTCGGGCAGCGCGTCGAGCGGTACGGCGCGGACCTTGAGGTCGCCCCGTACGTGGAAAGGGTTGACGGTCGAGCTGAAGTCGCCCTCCGCCGTGAGGACTTCGGCCCCCGCGGGCAGGGACGCGGCGATGAGACCGCTGTAGACGGCGACGGAGCCGCCGGTCGCGACGCGGCTCACCGGGACGCCGGCGATCCGCGCGAACGCGGCGCGCGCCTCCTCGACGTCGGCGAAGAGCGAGTCGGGGGAACGGCCCTCGGCCATGTCGACGATCGCGGACCGCATCGCGTCCGCGGCGCGCGCCGGGAGCAGCCCGGAACTCGCGGTGTTCAGGTAGGTGGTGGCGGGGGCGTACTGCGCGCGGACCAGCTCCGCGTCGAGGGCCTTGGCGGCCGTGGCCGGGGCCTGGTGCTCACCGGAAGTCTCCATGGCACCCACTGTGCCGCGCCGCCAACTACCCGTCCATTGCGAATATTTACCGAGTACGCCTAAGCAACCCTTATGCGTGCAGGTCAAGCCTGCGGGACCGCGCAGCCGTCGGGGCCGCAGGCGTCGCCGCCGTCCGCGCTGTCGATGACGGTGAGCGGGGAGCGGTCGGCCCACGCCTGGGTCAGCGCCTGCGTGAACACCTCGGCGGGCTGGGCGCCGGAGACGCCGAACTTGCGGTCGAGGACGAAGAACGGCACGCCGTTCGCGCCGAGCTCGGCGGCCTCGCGCTCGTCGGCGCGCACCGCGTCCGCGTACGCCTCGGGGTCGGCGAGCATCGCCCGGACCTCCGCCTCGTCGAGTCCTGCCTCGACGGCGAGCCGCACGACGTTCTCGGTGTCGCCGAAGACGGAGTCCTGCTCGGCGAAGTTGCCCCGGTACAGGGCGTCGATCATCCGGTCCTGCACGCCCTTGTCCATGGCGAGGTGGAGCAGCCGGTGCAGGTCGAAGCTGTTGCCGAAGTCGCGGCCCTCGGTGAGGTAGGGCAGGCCGAGGGCGCCGGCCTGCTGGCCGAGGCCCTGCTCGTTGGCGGCGGCCTGGGCCTCGCTGATGCCGTACTTCTTGGCGATGTACGGGACGACGAGGCCGGTCTCCCCCGGCTTGGCGTTCGGGTCGAGCTCGAAGGACCGGTGCACGACCTCTACGTCGTCCTTGTGCGCGAACCCGTCGAGCGCCTCCTCGAAGCGGGCCTTGCCGATGTAGCAGAACGGGCAGTTGATGTCGGTCCAGATCTCGACGCGCATGGGGTTCTCTCGCTTCGGTGTCGTACGGGGCAGGGGGTGCCCTGCGCTCCGCTACAACCGGACGGGGCCTCCGGTCATTCCCCGCCGGTGGTGAGGCGCATCCGGCGGTGCGAGCTCCCGCCGCCCTCCGGGCCCTCGTCGACCCAGCCGTGGCGGGCGTAGAAGGTCTGGGCGCGGGTGTTCTCCCCGTGCACGATGAGGTGGACCTCGGCGACGCCGTCGACCCGCCACTGCTCGACGCAGGCGGCGTGCAGTTCCGTGCCGATGCCGCGGTTCCAGTGGTCGGGGTCGACCTGGAACTGGTAGAGCACGGAGGCGTCGGCCGGGGCCCCGTCGGGGCGCCGGAAGGAGGCGAGCCCGACGACGGCGCCGTCCCTGACGCAGACGAGTACGTGCCCGTGCGGCCGGGCTATGGCCACCTCCCACCGCTCGACCCACGCGCCCGGATCCCCGTCGTCCGGGAGCCCCTCCCGGTAGTACGTGGCACGGGCCCTGCGGTGCAGGGCGGCGAGAACGGGGGCGTCGGCGGGGACGGCGGTACGGATCATGCCCCTGATGACGCGGTTCGACGCCGTCGGGGTTTCGCCGGGGGTGGTCGGGCGGCGTGATTTGTGCGGGTGGGTGGGGTGGTGGGGGCGGGGAGGTGGTGTGACGGGGGGGGCGTGCGCCCGGCCTGTAGTGGAGTGGGCGGGCACACGGGCCCGGGTGGAGGCAATGCCTGACGGGGGCCGGGGGGCGGTCCTACGTCCGCGGTGGCCAATTGCCCGGCGGGGTGGGGCGGCGGCAACGGTCGGCCCGCGGTACCGGCCGTTGCGGCCGACCCACGGCACCGTGCGGGCCGTACCGATCGGCCGTGCACGCCGTCCGCGCTCAGCTCCGTTCCTCGCCCACCTCCCACCCACCCGCCCCCTCCGGGGGCTCCGGTCGGAGCCCCCGGTGCCCGGCCGTCCCGGCCGAAGCCCAAACGGTTCCCGGACCGCTCCCCGCGCTTCGGGCACCTACGGCAAGGGCCGTCGACGACCGGGGTCGGGCACCTCGCGGGCCGAGCGGGGCGAGCCGGGGGCGGTTGCGAGGCAGGTGGTCAGGTGTGCCGGGTCGCCCCGGCTCCGAGCGACCTGGCCGGGTGACGCGGCCACATCTGACACCCGGCCTCGCGAGGCCGGAACCACGACCGCATCAAGCGGACACCCACACCGGGCGACGGGCCGGAGGCATCGGGGCGGCCCCGGGCCGGCGCGGCCCCGATGGCTCCAGCGGACGGGCACGCCGGGCGACAACCGGAACGGTTCGCCCGGGGGCGTCGCCGACCTGGAACGGGGGCCGCGCCACGCTCCGGCCCGAAGCACTCCGGGCCGAGGCCCCCGGAGGGGGCGGGTGGGTGGGAAGTGGGCTCAGGCGCCGAGGCGAGGCGAGCCGCAGTGCGGACCGGGCTCGTCTCGCCCGGGACGAACCGCACCCGGGCCCAAGCTCCCGGCTGAGGTGGAAAGTGAGCCAGGAACGGAAACCGGGCCGAGGCAATCCGGGCCGAAGCCCCCGGAGGGGGCGGGAGGGTGGGAGGTGGGCCAGGCACGGAGGCTGTGCGCCGGGCCCCGTCGCGGGCCGAGCAGGCCAGGCCACGGGCTACGTGAGAGCAAACCCCGGCCCCCGCCACGAACCACGTCCCCCCGGCGGAGCCGCCCGTTACGAGCCGTCCCGCAAGCCCTTCGGCCACGTCGACCGGTGTTCGATGTGGTCGTAGGTGACGACGCAGCCCTCGCCCACCGGGGACTGCGCCAGGAAGCCGACCAGGGCCGACGACGCGGACTTCTCGTCGCCGAGGGAGAAGATGCGGATGAAGGTCCACCGCGAACCGTCGGTCGACGCGTGGAAGGCGAACGCCGAGCCCGTGCGGCTGACGCGGAGCCACACCGAGGAGCCCGGCACCACGAACGCGTTCGCGTCGTCGGAGTGACCGCGGGTGACGACCGTACAGATCGTGGGCTCGTCCGGGGACCGCTCGAAGCAGAGCTTCGCCCACTCCCGGTCGCCCACGTGAACGTAGAGGACCCCCGCGTCGAAGGCCGCCTCGAAGCCGACCGTCACACGGGCGATCAGCTGGAAGTCACCGTCGGGGGCCCCGAGGAGCCGCGGCGCGTCCGACGCCGGTTCCAGCGAGGAACCGGTCGGCGGCACGAACCGGTCCTGGCGCGGCCCCGCCCACCCGGTGAGCACCCCGTCCTCGTACGACCAGTGGCCGTCGGGTCCGTATGTGCGCAACGGGAAGGGCAGGGGCGGTATTTCGAGATCCATGCCGCCAGTCTGGCAGGGGCCCGCAGGTCCGCGGGCCCCGTCCGGTCAGTTCTCCAGGCGGCCGTTGAAGCGGCGCGGCAGCCCCAGCGGGTTGTCGTCGCGCAGCTCCTGCGGGAGGAGCGCCTCGGGCGTCGTCTGGTACGAGACCGGGCGCAGCCAGCGCTCGATCGCGGTGCCGCCCACCGACGTGGACGTCGATGTCGTCGCCGGGTACGGCCCGCCGTGGTGCTGGGCGGGCGCGACCGCGACACCGGTCGGCCAGCCGTTGACGAGGACGCGGCCCGCGATGGGCGTCAGCTCGGCGAGGATCTCGGCGCCGCGCCCCTCGCCGACGGCCTCGCCCGAGGACAGCTGGACCGTCGCCGTGAGGTTGCCGGGGAGGCGGTTGAGTACCGCCGTGATCTCGTCGGCCGTCTCGTAGCGGGCGACGACCGTCACCGGGCCGAAGCACTCCTCCAGGAGCAGGTCGTGCGCGCCGCCCTCGGTCGCGAGCCGACCGGCCGGAACCGTGAGGAAGCCGGGCGCCACCGTGTGCTCGCTGCCCGCGCCGGGCGTCACCGGCGCCTCCACGTCGGGAAGCTCGGCCCGCGCGGCGACACCGGCGACGAAGTTGTCGCGCATGCGGTGGTCGAGCAGCACGCCGGAGGCGGTGTCGCTGACGGCGGCCGTCAGCGACTTGACGAGCGTGTCGCCCGCCTCGCCCTTCGGCGCGAAGACGAGACCCGGCTTCACGCAGAACTGGCCGACGCCCAGCGTCATGGAACCGGCGAGCCCCGTGCCGATCTGGTCGGCGCGCTCGGCGGCCGCGGCCTCGGTGATGACGACCGGGTTCAGCGAGCCCAGCTCGCCGTGGAACGGGATCGGCACCGGACGCGCGGCGGCGGCGTCGAAGAGCGCGCGCCCGCCGCGTACGGAACCGGTGAAGCCGGCCGCGGCCACCAGCGGGTGCTTGACCAGCTCGACGCCCGCCTCGAAGCCGTGCACGAGACCGAGCACGCCCTCCGGGATGCTGTGCTCCGCGGCGGCCCGCCGGATGGTGGCGGCGACCAGCTCGGAGGTGGCCGGGTGGTCGGGGTGCGCCTTGACGACGACCGGGCAGCCGGCCGCGAGCGCGCTCGACGTGTCGCCGCCGGGCACGGAGAAGGCGAACGGGAAGTTCGAGGCCGCGTAGACCGCGACGACGCCCAGCGGAATCTTGTAGCGGCGCAGGTCCGGGATGGGCGGCGTCGCCGTGTCGTCGGGGTGGTCGATGACGACGCCGAGGAAGGCGCCCTCGTCGACGATGTCCGCGAACTTCCTCAACTGGAAGCAGCTGCGGGCGAGTTCACCGGTGAGCCGGACCGGGCCGAGCGCGGTCTCCGCGTCCGCCGCCTCGACGAGGTGGTCCTTGGCCTCTTCCAGGCGGTCGGCCGCGGTGCGCAGGAACGCGGCGCGGACGGTGCGGTCGGCGAGGGCGGCGCGGGCGTCCTGCGCGGCGCGGACCGCCTCGTCCACTTCCTGCGCCGTGGCCTCGTCCGCGACCTGCTCCCGCTGCTTCCCGGTTCGGGGGTCGACACTCCAGACTGGTGTTGCTGCCACGGCACATTCCTCCAGCTTTTCTCGCCGCGCACCAGGGTGAGCGACGAGGATCGTTCGATATACTGAACGCTGTCTCTGATGATGAACTACTCACCGAGACTATTTCTCGTCGAACGAAGGGGTCAAGGGCGATGTCGGCAGACGAGACGGGGGCCGCGGCAGGCGGCGGGCAGGTGAAGTCCGCGGTGCGGACCGTGGAGTTGCTCGAGTACTTCGCGGGCCGCCCCGGGATGCACTCCCTGGCCGCGGTGCAGGAGGCCGTCGGGTACCCGAAGTCCAGCCTGTACATGCTGCTGCGCACGCTCGTGGACCTCGGCTGGGTGGAGACGGACGCGACCGGCACGCGGTACGGCATCGGGGTGCGCGCCCTCCTCGTCGGCACCTCGTACATCGACGGCGACGAGGTCGTGGCGGCCGCCCGCCCCACCCTCGACCGGCTCTCCGACGACACGACGGAGACCATCCACCTGGCCCGGCTCGACGGCACGAACGTCGTCTACCTCGCCACCCGGCAGTCGCAGCACTATCTGCGCCCCTTCACCCGCGTCGGCCGCCGGCTGCCCGCCCACTCCACGTCGCTCGGCAAGGCGCTGCTCGCCACCCACACCGACGAGCAGGTGCGCAAGCTGCTCCCGGAGACGCTGCCCTCGCTGACCGAGCACACGATCACGGACCGCGAGAAGCTCATCGAGGAACTGCACCAGATCCGGGAGCAGGGCTTCGCGGTCGACCGCGAGGAGAACACGCTGGGGCTGCGCTGCTTCGGCGTGGCGATCCCGTACCGCACCCCGGCCCGCGACGCGATCTCCTGCTCGGTCCCGGTGGCCCGCCTCACGCCCGCGCACGAGCAGATGGTCAAGGACGCCCTGTTCGACGCGCGGGACCGGTTGACCTTGGCAACGCGCAGGCTCTGACGATCAAGCCGGGCAAATCAAGCCCGCCTTTCGTACGAGAGCCCGCGGGGTCCGGGGCAGAGCCCCGCGACCGCAACACCGGCGCCGGGCACCACATGAACGTACGGTGAGAAATCGCACCACCAGGAACGAATCGCGCCGATCCGCTCGTCTTCCGTACGCGATGAACAAGACGATCAGGCGCGCCTCCGTCTTTACGCTGCTCCTCGTGTTCGCCCTGCTGGTCAGGGCGACCTGGGTGCAGTTCTACGACGGCCAGGCCCTCGCCAACAGCGACGACAACCGGCGGAAGACCATCTCGCAGTACGCGAATCCGCTCGGCGACATCATCGTGGGCGGAAAGGCGGTGACCGGCTCGACGAAGACGGGCGAAGACAGCGACCTGAAGTACAAGCGGACCTACACCGACGGTTCGCTGTACTCGGCGGTGACCGGCTTCACCTCGCAGGTGTACGGCGCCACGCAGCTGGAGGGGATCTATCAGAGCGTGCTCGACGGCACCGACACGCAGCTGAAGAGCCCCCTGGACACGCTCACGGGCAAGAGCAGCGACCCCGGTGACGTGGTCACGACGATCGACCCGGGGGTGCAGAAGGCCGCGTACAGCGCGCTCGGCGACAAGAAGGGCGCCGCCGTCGCGATCGACCCGGACACGGGCAGGATCCTCGGCATGGTGTCGACGCCGTCCTTCGACCCGTCGAAGATCAGCGGCTCCGGTTCCGAGGACGCCGCGGCGTGGCAGAAGCTCTCCAAGGACAAGGAGGCGCCGACCGTGAACCGGGCGCTCAAGCAGGCGCTGCCGCCCGGCTCGACGTTCAAGCTGGTGGTCGCGGCCGCGGCCCTGGAAGACGGCCTGTACTCGTCGATCGACGAGAAGACCCAGTCGCCGAACCCGTACAAGCTCCCCGGCACCAGCACGTACCTGAAGAACGAGAGCGCCTCAGCGCCCTGCGAGAACGCCACGCTGCGCACGGCGCTGCAGTACTCCTGCAACAACGTCTTCGGCAAGGTCGCCGCCGACCTGGGCAAGGACAAGGTCCGGGCGACGGCCGAGAAGTTCGGCTTCAACGACGCCAAGACGGATGTGCCGGTGCGGGCCGGGGTGAGCAAGTACCCGTCGAAGATGGACGACGCGCAGACGGCCCTGTCCGGCATCGGCCAGTTCGACGTGACGGCGACGCCGCTGCAGATCGCGATGGTCTCCGCGACGATCGCGAACGGCGGCGAGCAGGCGTCCCCGCACATGGTGTCGCAGGTGACGGACGCCGACGGCGACGCGGTCAAGGAGTTCGCGGACGACGACAGCACCCGGGTGATCAGCGAGCGGACCGCCACGCAGTTGCAGTCCGCGATGGAGACCGTCGTCTCGGAGGGCACCGGCACGAACGCGCGGGTCGACGGCGCGACGGTCGGCGGCAAGACGGGCACGGCGCAGCACGGCGAGAACAACAGCCAGACCCCGTACGCCTGGTTCACCTCGTACGCGAAGGACGACTCGTCCGGCAAGAAGGTCGCGGTGTCGGTGCTCGTGGAGCAGTCCGACGCCGCCCGCTCCGAGGTCAGCGGCAACGGCCTGGCGGCGCCGATCGCCAAGGCGATGATGGCGGCGGCACTCAAGAACTGACGCCTCCTCAACCACAGTTCCACCGAAGGGTGTCCGGTATCACGGACACCCTTCGGTGCGTCGTACACAACGCTGGTACGCTCACGCCTCCCCCATCGGGCCGCCACTGTGAGGGAGGGATCGCGTGAGCACGGTCGTGGACGCCGGGGACGATTCCGCTTCTGCCGAGTTCCATGCCTTCTTCGAACGGCACCACCGCGAACTCGCGCGCCTCGCCCACCTGTTGACGGGCGAGGCGGACGCCGCGGACGATCTCGCGGCGGACGCCCTGCTCGCGCTCTGGCACCGCTGGGACCGGGTGCGGGACGCCGAGCACCCGGTGGCGTACGCGCGCGGCGTCGTCGCCAATCTCGCGCGCACCCGGATCCGCAGCGCGGTGCGCGAGCGGCGGCGTGTGGCGCTCTTCTGGTCCGGCCGGCAGGACCGCACGGACGGGCCCGACGTTCCGGCGGTCGTCGACGTGCAGGGCGCGCTGCGTGAACTCCCGTTCCGCAAGCGGGCCTGCGTGGTGCTGCGGCACGCCTTCGACCTGTCGGAGAAGGACACCGCGCTCACGCTCGGCGTCTCGGTCGGTACGGTGAAGAGCCAGACCTCGAAGGGCATGGCCGAGCTGGAACGGCGGCTGGGGCACGGCGGTTCGGGCGAGCCCGCGTCCGGGCGCGTACGCTCGGTCGGCGCCGCACTCGACGCCACGGAAGGGGGGCGCGGATGAGCGAGGAGGACGTGCGGCAGCGGCTGCGCGAGGCCGCCGACGCGCACCGCCCCGACCGCGCGCGGATGCTCGCCCGTGTCGAGCGCGGGCTGCACGAGCCGGAGCGGCGGCCCGCGGTGGGCTGGGTACGGGTCGCCGCGCTGACGGCGGGCGCCGCGGGGGCGCTCGCGGTGGGCGGCTTCGCGGTCGGCTCGGCGCTGCGCACCGATCCGGGGCCGCAGCAGCGGCAGGTCGCGGTGTCGCCCACGGCCGACCCGCTGTGGGCCGACGGTTCGGTGGACCCGGGGTCCAACGCGTACTGGGCGCAGTCCAACGTCACGTTCAGGACAAAGACCGAACTGGCCTCGCTGACCGTCGAGTTGCGGGTGGCGCAGACCGGGAAGGTCAACAGCACGGGGCACTGGCGCTCACTGCCCGCCACTGACTTCAAGGAGTACGTGAGCGAGCGGGACGGGTTCCTCGTGTACCGGTGGGTGCTGAGGCCGGGGCGGACGGTGCCGGTGGGGCAACACGTGTTCGCCGGGCAGTACAACCACGCGGAGGGCGGCCGGGACGCGGGCGCCGACTCCTATGCGGTCACCGGGCGGACCACTGGAGGCCAACGGGCCTTTGTGGACGGGGATTTCGCATAAAGAAGAAGCGGCGGCAACCCTTCCCCCGTCAGTGACCACTGAAGGGCATGACCAACACATCGCGACACACTCATCGCCGCCGCACCACCCGCCGCAGAGCCCTGCTCGGTGGGCTCGGGGCGCTCACGCTGACCGGGGGCGCGCTCATGGCGAGCGGCATGCTCGGGACGGCGGGGGCCGCGTCCGCCTGGCCGACGGCCACCGGCACCAAGGCCGTCAGCAGCTCGATCTCCGTCTCGGGCACGTACGACGGCGGGCTCAAGCGGTTCTACGGCTCCGGGGACCTCGGCGGCGACGGACAGGAAGAGGGGCAGGACCCGATCTTCAACCTGAAGGACGGCGCCACCCTCAAGAACGTGATCATCGGCTCCCCCGCCGCCGACGGCGTGCACTGCGCGGGCAGTTGCACGCTGCAGAACGTGTGGTGGGAGGACGTCGGCGAGGACGCGGCGACCTTCAAGGGCAAGTCGACGTCGTCCGTCTACACGGTGTACGGCGGCGGCGCGAAGAAGGCCGACGACAAGGTGTTCCAGTTCAACGGCGCGGGCAAGCTCGTCGTCACCAAGTTCCAGGTCTCCGACTTCGGCAAGCTGGTCCGCTCCTGCGGCAACTGCTCGACGCAGTACAAGAACCGCACCATCACCATCAACGACGTCGACGTGACGGCGCCGGGCAAGTCGATCGTCGGCATCAACTCGAACTACGGGGACACGGCGGCCCTGCGCAACGTCCGCATCCACGGCGACAGCAGCAAGAAGATCAAGCCGTGCATCCGGTACGAGGGCAACGACACCGGCGACGAGCCCAAGGAGCTGGGCAGCGGCCCCGACGGCACGTACTGCCGGTACACGGCGTCCGACCTGTCCTACGACTGAACCGACAACGACCGTGGGGTGCGGCCGCGGCCGGGCGGCCGCACCCCACGGGCCCGTCGGCGTCAGTCCACGTAGTACGTCGGGTTCGGGAGCTTGTACGTCCTGTTCGCGTACCCGCCCTCCAGGTCCGAGTACTGGTCGCCGAAGTTGCCGACGATGTCGTAGCCACGGGACTCGATGTGCTTGCGCGTCGCCGACTTGTACTGCACCGTCGTGCAGTTCCAGGCGGCGGCCGTGGCGCAGCCGGCCAGGTACGCGGGCGGGTTCGCCTTGTCCTTGAGGAAGACGTGGTCCGCGTCGAGGTTGACGTCGATGCCGACCTTCTTCAGGTTCTCCACGGCGGCGGCGCGCTGCGTCTCGCCGAGCCCGGAGTTGTAGAAGACCTCGACGCCCTTGGACTCGGCGTACCGGATGAGCGCGGGCGTGCCGAAGACGGCGGGGCGGTTCGCCTTGCCCACGTACTCCTTCCAACTCGCGTCGTTGTAGACGTAGTTGGTCTTCTTCTCGTAGTCGAGGCTGAGCAGCAGCGTGTCGTCGATGTCGAAGACGATCGCGGGCCTGTCGCCCTTGCCGTGGTGCTGCCGGGCCGCCGCGGCGATCTGCCGCTTCGCGCCCTTCTCGATACGGGCGAGGTCATCGGCGTACGGGCTGTCGGGCGAGGCCTGCCAGACGCCGTCGGCGTCCTGCTTCGCGCCGTAGTAGGAGTCGATCTCCTTGGTGAGGAGGCCGATGTTGTGCGGCTCGGCCGTGGCCTTGTCGCCGGTGGAGCCCGCGTCGGCGGAGCCGGCGGTGACGACGCCGGCGAGTACGAGGGAAGCGACCGTCGCTGTGGCGGCGGCGAGATGGCGCTTGCGCATCGGTGACGTGATCCAATTCTGGCCGTGACGACTGCGGGAGCCGTCGAGGACGGGGGGATTCGTGCAGGTGGATGCATGTCTACGCGCATCACATGAGTCCCGCGACCGGCTTTACCCGATCGATACCCGACGCCGATATGGCCGCACCATTGCTCCTGCATGGCGCCTTGTTGACCGACCCTTGAAGGGGCCCCTTCTAGGGTCGGAGGAAGCGCTTCGACCCACAGAATGCAGGCCCCCACCGTGACCGTGACCCCGACGAGTCTTCTCCCCCTCGCCGCCGGCGACCGCGCCACATCGCCGGTCCTTCTCGGCTTCTTCGCCGTGGGCGGGGTCGTCGCCATATCGGCCGGTCTCAGCTGGGCGTTCGACCTTCGCGGCCTGGCACCCGTGGGCTACCTCCGTGTCCTCGGCGCGGCGCTGACCCTCGCGGGCCTGGTGCTGCTGTTCGTCACCTACGCCCTGTGGCACCTGGGCTGACGGACGGCGCGGCTCACTCCCACGGCCGCCACTGCCCGAGATACGTCTCCCGGGTGTGCGCGGCCGCCTGTTCCGCGGTGAGTTGCGGTCGGTTCTCCGGGATCGACACCGCGGCGCCGGGGCCGGTGTTCCGGTACTCCGCGAACCGCTGCTCCTGCCACGGGAAGCTCGCCGACATGTTGGCGTAGGGCTCGGCCGCGTCGATGCCGCGGCCGAGCCGCGACTCGCGGACGACCAGGGCGGGCCTGGCCGTCGTGTCGGAGCTGGGCACCCAGGGGCGGGCCAGCTTGTAGTACGCGTCCGGGGCCGTCGAGCCGATCCGGGCACGGGTGACCAGGAAGCCGAGCGGGTTGGCGCCCGCCGTGGACGGCGCGAACACGAAGCCGTACGGGGCGGAGCCGAGGTCGGTGCGGTCGAGCGTGCGGAAGTCGCAGCGCTCGAAGACCGCGGTGCCGCGCCCGAAGACGAAGTCGACGTCGCCCTCGACGTAGCAGTCGTGGAAGTACTGCCGGGAGAAAGCGGTCAGCGCGGGCGAGTCCGCGTACAGGGTGTCCTGGTGGCCGAGGAAGCGGCATTGGTGGAACGCCGAGCGGTCGCCCGTCACCTTGACCGCGACGGCCTGCGTTCCGGTGATCCCCGGGTGGTCCGCGCGCAACCAGTCGTTGGCGAAGGTGAGGTGGTGCGCGGTGAAGCCGTCGGGGCGCAGGGTGACGGTGGCGCTGCCGGTGGTGCCGTACGTGCCGGAGCCGTCGGGCTTCGGGGTGCCGGCGGCGTTGTCGTACACGATGACCGTGTCGCGGGGGTCGCCGGTGGCGCCGATCCAGGTCGCGTCGGTGGCCGTGGCCGGGACGTTCACCGTTTCCCGGTAGGTGCCGGGGGCGAGCACGAGGGTGTGACCGGGGGTCGTTGCGGCGGATGTTGCTGCTTGCACGGTGGTGAAGTCGCCGGCGCCGCGGGGGTGTACGTAGAGGGTCTTCGGGGTGAGGCGGGTCTTGGGTGAGCCGTAGCGGCCGAAGGGGTTTCTACGGGGTGGTGTGGCGTTCGACGGTGTGGTGGTGGCGCTCAGGGCGAGCGCCGCGCCCACGATGACGCTCCGTCTGGGGACATGGGTGGGCATGGTGCGGCTCCCTGGGAATGTGGCCGGCGATCGGGGCGCACGTCGCGGGGCTCTGCCCCGGACCCCGCGCCTCAATCGCCGGCGGGGCTTGATCAATGGAGCTGGCGCGGGCCTGCGCCCCGCGCGACCACCCGTGGCACCGACTTCGCCGGGTCCACATGCCCCCGCAGGGCCGGCTTCCAGCCCGCGCCCGCGCGGAGGGGAGCGTCCGCGTGGTCCGCGTTGTAGGCCGCCACGAGGTCGACCCGCTTGCCGTTGACCCGGTTGTCGGTGGTCGTCAGGGGATAGTCGTTCCAGCGGTGCAGGACGGCGCCCGCCGACGTTCCCTTGGGCAGCGTGAACGCGTTCTTCTCCGCGTAGAGCTGCGACTCGAAGCCGATGCCGAACGAGTACGCGTAATCGGCGTTGCCCACATACGAGTTGTTGTAGACGTCGACCTGTCCGAAGCGGACGCGCGGGGCCCGTTCGACGAGGTTCTTGAAGAGGTTGTGGTGCAGGGTCACGCGCAGCTTGCCGCGATCCGTGGCGGCCGCGCCGTCGCTGTTGCCGATCATCAAAGTCTTGTCGTGGTCGGCGAAGACGTTCCAGGACGCGGTCACGTAGTCGGCGCCCTTGACGATGTCGAGCTCGCCGTCGTGCTGCTGGTAGATGCGGCCGTAGTAGCTGGGCAGCGTGGAGTCGGGGTGGGCGCCGTCGGTGAACTCGTTGTGGTCCAGCCAGACATGCGTCGAGTTGTAGACGACGGCCGCGTCGTACTCGGAGTTCCAGTTGCCGGTGTCGCCGTCCGTCGGGTCCCACTGCGGGAAGCAGTCGAGCGGGGACTCCAGGGTGAGGCCGCGCACGATGACGTTGTCGACGCCGTTGATCTGGAGGCTGCCGCCGACGATGCCCGGGTTCTTCCCGACGCCGATGATCGTGGTGTTGGCGGGCACGTTCGCCTTGATGGCCTTGGCCTGGGCGGCGGCGGACGCGGCGCGCAGGTCCTCCTGTTCGCCGGTCACCTCCTTGTCGTAGCCCCAGACCTTCGGGTCGTAAGCGGCGAGGTACTGGTCGAAGTCGTAGCCGTCGGCGGCGAAGTCGGCGCAGGTCGCGCCGTCCGCGTCGAGGGTGCCCCTGATCTTGACGATCTTGGGGGCGGTGCCGCCGTCGGCGAAGGCGGCCTTCAGCTCGGCCCAGGTGGTGACGGTGTAGACGTGTGCGGCGTCGGCGGCGGCCCCGCCCGTGGTGCCGGTGGTGGCCGAGCCCCAGCCGTCGCCCTTGGCGAGGGTCTGGCGGGCGAGGTCGCGGCCGTGGGGCTCCGCCGCGCCCGCGGCGGTGACCGTGCCGGTGACGGCGAGGACGACGGCGGTGCAGCCGGCGGCGACGACCGCGTATCTCTGCTTGCTCTTCCTGTGTGCTCTCACTGTGCGGCTCCTGGAGGACGGTGTCGGGGAGATGTCAGGCGGCGGATGTCATACGGGGGTGGTTCCGGCGAGCCAGGTCAGGCGGGAGTGCCAGGCCGGGTCCAGCTCGTCGAGGGCGTCGGGCCCGTCGCCGGTGCGGCGCACGTCGCGGGCGGGCAGCACCTTGCGGCCCAGCAGTTCGGTGGCGACCAGGCGGGCGACCGCGATCGCGCCCGGCGGGTTGAAGTGCGTGTTGTCCTGCTCGGTCGCGGTCCAGTTGAAGTACGTCTTCGTGCCCTCGACGCCGAGCCCCCGCCACAGCGCGAGGGACAGCGCCTGGATGTCGAGCAGCGCGACGCCCTCCCGTTCGGCGAGGGCGCGCATGGCCGCCGGGTAGTCGCCGTGGGTGGGCACGGGGTTGCCGCCCGCGTCGAACTTTCTGCGCTCGACGGCGGTGGCGAGCACCGGGCGGGCGCCCCTGGCCCGGGCCCCGTCGACGTACAGCTTCAGGCAGTCCTGGTACGTCGACCAGGGCTCGGTGTAGCGGGTGGGGTCGGCGCTCTTCTCGTCGTTGTGCGCGAACTGGATGAGGAGGAGGTCGCCGGGGCGGATCGCGGCGAGGATCGTGTCCAGGCGGCCCTCGTCGGCGAAGCTCTTCGAACTGCGGCCGTTGACCGCGTGGTTGGCGACGCGGACGCGGTCGGCGAGGAAGAACGGGAGGGCCATGCCCCAGCCGGTCTCGGGCTTGGCGTCGAGGTACTTCTGGGCGGCGGTGGAGTCGCCCGCGACGAAGAGGGTCCGCCGGTCGTCGCGGCGGGCGGTGGCCGCCGGCGCGGGAGAGGCGAGGGCCGCCGCGAGGGGCAGCGAGGCGAGGGCGGCCAGAGCGGATCTTCGGGTGGTCGACACGTCGGTGTGCCGTCCTTTCATGAGCGTGCTTCATGAAGGTGTGTGGAGGGCCGACGGCGGGAGCCGCGGGGCACGAGGCGTCCCGCCGCCGGCCCGGTCAGAGGTGAACAGGCATATGGCGAGCGCTAGTTGGCCTGCTGCTTCCATTCGGCCTGCGCCTTGTTGAGCTGGTCGGCGAGCGAGTCGAGGAAGGTCTTCGCCGTCGTCTTGCCGAGCATGACCTTCTGGAAGTCGTCCTCGTTGTCGGCCTTGGAGATGGTGTTCCAGTCCGG
This sequence comes from Streptomyces sp. NPDC107575, assembly GCF_055657265.1. Lineage (NCBI taxonomy): Bacteria > Bacillati > Actinomycetota > Actinomycetes > Kitasatosporales > Streptomycetaceae > Streptomyces > Streptomyces sp. NPDC107575. The sequence continues at coordinate 103,216 of NZ_JBVKBG010000003.1, forward strand.
CAGGTAGTACGGCAGCTGCACGATCTTGGTGGAGCCGGACTGCAGCGCCTCGGCGGCGAGCTTCGTCGGCTCGGACTTCTGCACCCAGTCGTCCTTGGCGGCCTCGGTGTTGGCCGGGATCTGCTTGGCCGACTCGTTCCACTTGCTGTTCTCCGCGTGCGAGGCGGCGAACTCCATGAACTTCCAGGCGGCCTTCTTGTTCTTGCTCGCCTTGAACAGGCCGAGCCCGTCGACCGGGTTGGAGACCTGGACGCGGGTGCCGCCCGGGCCGGTCGGGTTGGGGATGCCGCGGAACTTGGTGCCGAAGGCCTTCACGTGGTCGCCGTACGAGCCGAGGTTGTGGCTCAGCATGCCGATCTTGCCGCTGTCGTACTGCGCGACCATCTTCGTGAAGTCGTTGTTGACGTCGGCGGCCGGCGTCGCCTTCTTGTAGAGGTCGGCGTACTTCTGCAGCGCGGCCACGTTCTTCGGGTCGTTGACCGTGGTCTTCTCGTTGTCCGCGTCCCAGAACGAGGTGATGCCGCTCTGCCCGTACGTCGCGTCGAGGGCCTGCGCGATGGAGCCCTCGCCGCCGCGGATGGTGTAACCGAACTCGTTCTTGCCGGTGTCGGTGAGCTTGGCCGCCGCGTCGAAGAACTTGTCCCAGGTCGTCGGCGCGCCCAGGCCCGCCTTCTTGAACAGGTCGGTGCGGTAGTAGAGGACGCCGTTGTTGGCGGAGGTCGGCAGCTCGTAGAGCTTGTCGCCCGCGCCCGCGGACTTCACGGACTCCATGAAGGCGTCGTTGAGCTTCCCGTTGAGCGAGCTCGTCGCTATCCGCTCGTCGAGCGGTTCGAGGGCGCCCTGCGCGGCGATCCCGGCGAGCATCGCGGTGCCCACGCCGCCGACGTCGGGCAGTCCGCCGCCCTGGATGGCGGTGTCGTACTTGGACTGCACGTTCTCGGCGGGGATGCCGACGTACTTGACCTTGATGTTCGGGTACTTCTTCTCGAAGTCCTTGATGATCTCCATCCAGACGTCGCGACGCACGGCCGTGTTGTTGTCCCAGAAGGTGATCTCACCCTTGCCCGAACCCTCGTTCCCCTTGTCGCCGCCCGCACCGCTGCCGTCGTCGCCGCAGGCCGTGGCGGTCAGGGCGAGGACGGTGCTGATGGCGACGGCGGTGCCGGTGCGCAGGGCGGATCTGCGGATGCCGCTGCGGGTTCCTCTGCGTGCACTGATGGTCATGGTCGGCTCTCTTCTTCTGGATCCAACTGGAGGGTGGTGCTGCGGAAGTGCGTGAACCGTGCGGCGCCGGCGGCCTGACCACCGGGCGGCGCCGCCGCGAACAGGCCGAGCAGGGCGCCGACCCAGCGCCAGGGCTGGGCGGCGAACACCTGGCCCGGGCGCCGGAAACCGTCTCCGGTGTCGACGAAGAAGCGGCAGCGGGCCCCGTCGGCGATGTCGACGCGCAGCCGTGCCGTCGCGCCGGGCGCCGCGCGCGGATGGGCGGCGTCGCGTTCCGCGTCGGCGGTGGTCTCGGCGAACCGGTGCACGACATGGACCGTGTCGTCCGCCCCGCGCTCGAGGCCGATCCAGGTGTATGCGTCCCCGAGGACGGCAAGTCCGGCTCGGGCGCCGGGAGTTGTGGCATCGAGCCGGAGGTCGACCTCCACCCGGCTGGGCAGGAGCGGCAGCCGCTGTGTCAGCAGGTGCGGTACGCGGCGCAGGTCGCGCACCCCGTCGGCGGAGCGCACGCAGGCGAGCCGCAGGCCGTCCTCCTCGTGCGAACTCGTCCAGTCCGCCTCGGAGTTGGCCGCCCACTGCCACTGCGGCCCGAAGCGCCCGCCGGGGAAGTCGTCGTCCGCCTGGGGCGCCGTCACCGGCCGCGGCGGCAGCTTCGGCTTCTCGTGTACGTCGACGGGGGCGCCGTCGTCGCCGATCACCGGCCACCCGGAGGCGTCCCAGCGCATCGGCTGCAGATGCACCACCCGCCCGTACGGGCCGCGCTGCTGGAAGTGCAGGAACCAGTCCTCACCCGCCGTGGTGCGCACCCATCCGCCCTGGTGGGGGCCGTTGACGTCGGTGTCGCCCTGTTCGAGCACGACCCGCTCCTCGTAGGGCCCGAAGAACGAGCGGGAGCGGAAGGCGCCCTGCCAGCCGGTCTCGACGCTGCCCGCGGGGGCGAGGATCCAGTACCAGCCGTCGTGCCGGTAGAGCTTGGGGCCCTCAAGGGTGAACCAGCCGGGGATGCGGTCCCCGTCGATCAACACTGCGCCCTCGTCGAGGAGTTCACTGCCGTCCGGTGCCATGCGGTGGCCGGTGAGGCGGTTCTTGATGCCGGCGCGGGACTTGGCGTAGGCGTGCACGAGGTACGCCTCGCCGGTCTCCTCGTCCCACAGCGGGCAGGCGTCGATGAGGCCCTTGCCCGCCTTGATCAGGTGCGGGGCCGTCCAAGGCCCCTCGATGGACGGGGAGTTGACCTGGTACACGCCGTGGTCGGGGTCGCCCCAGAAGATCCAGAAGCGGCCGTCGTGGTGGCGGATCGCCGGGGCCCACACGCCGCAGTCGTGGCGCGGCGTGGTGAACGCCTCAGCGGGTTCGAGGCGGTCGAGGGCGTGCCCGACGAGCGTCCAGTTGACGAGGTCGCGGGAGTGCAGCAGCGGCAGGCCGGGAGCGCGGCCGAAGCTGGACGCGGTCAGGTAGAAGTCCTCGCCGACCCGGACCACGTCGGGGTCGGACCAGTCGGCGGCGAGCACCGGGTTGCGGTACGTGCCGTCGCCCAGGTCGCCGGTTCTGCGCGGCACGCGGCTCATGCGGCCACCGCCTTGCGGACGAGCGTCGCGGCCCGTTTCCGGTCGAGCGCCCCGTCGGCGACGACCGTGACCACGCGGCGTACGACGGTGTCGCCGGGGCCGACGGTCAGCCGGGCCGCGGAGGCGAGCGAGGAGCCGACGCCCGGGTACTCGTCGGTGCGGACGAACCACGGGTCGCGGCGGGTCTCGGCGGTGGCGCCCGCGAAGACGAGGGTCCAGCCGTCGCCCGCCATGGCCAGCCAGTCGGCGGGGCGGCCGTGCACGGCGGCCTCGCCCTCGGCGGCGGCTGTGAACACCGCCGGGGCCGCGGCCTCCTTGGGCGCCCGCCAGAAGAAACCTCCGTACGCCGCGCCGGGGCGGCCGTTCGTCGCGGGGCTGCCGATGCTCAGACCGGCGTCCGACGGGTTGGTGAGCGAGAACGTGAAGTCCAACGCCCAGGCGTCGTCGCACAGTTGGGTCACGGCCACGGTGCGGCGCTCGCGCAGGAGCGGCACGCAGCCGTCCGCGATCCAGTCCAGGTCCTCCACGAACCCGTCCGGGTCGCACAGCTTGAACGCGCGGTGCCGCTGCTCGCCGTGGTTGTCGAGCTCGGTCGGGCCCCGGCCCTCGACGTAGGTGCGCCCGCCCCAGAAGTTGCGCCCCGCGACGTCCGGCACGGCGACGCCCACCCCGAGGTGGTGCGGGTGGTCGGCGGGCGCGAACTCGGTGACGGGGGTGCCGGCGAGCGTGGTCACCGGGTGCAGGAAGGGGCGCGGCGAGAGGCGGCGCGCGTCTTCCCCGGCGTACGGCCGGATCTCGTAGCGGGCGACGGGGCGGCCCGCGCAGCTCAGCGTCAGCGGGGCGGTGGCCAGCCCGTGCAGGGTGCGGGTCATGACGTGGCCTCCGCTCCGGGGCGGGCCCAGGACGCGCCGAGCCCGGCGAACCCCGTGAGGCCGTCGGCGCTCGCGGCGACGAGCCCGTCGGCGCCGTGCACCACCCGGCGTACGGTGCCCGGCCGGTCGGCGGGCACCTCGCTCCACGCGTCGGCGGGCAGCGCCAGTGGGTCGGGGGCCAGCCGGATCGCCTCGACCACGCGCATGAACGCCCCGGTGGCGGCGGGCGGCACGAGCAGCGGCGTCTCCCCGTCGGTGGCGAGGTGGTCGACGAGGTTCGCCAGGAGGTCGGTGCGCCCGTGCACGGACTCCTCCGGGCCGCGGCCCGCGCGCTGCACGAGGACGCGGTCCTGCTTGTACCAGAACGTGATCCGGCCGCGGCTCCCGTGCACGACGACGTACGGCTCGTCGGGCCGCTCGGCGCACAGCGTCGCCGCGACGGTGACGCGCGATCCGGTGCGGGTGGTCAGCTCGACGTACGAGGTGTCGTCGGCCTCGATGTCGTTGGCGCGGTACAGCTCGGTGCGGATCGCGGTGAGGTCGGCGCCGCCGGTCGCGCCGTCGAGGGCGAGGGAGGTGGCGACGGCGTGGGCGAGCGGGTTGGTGAGCACGCCGTCGACGACGTCGACCGTGCGGCCCGCGCCGGTGCCGGTGCCTCCGTCGGCGGGGAGGCGGCGGCGTCCTGCCCAGGGGGCGCGCCGGTAGTAGGCCTCGTCGCGGGCCCAGGCTCCGGCGGCGCCGATGCCGAGGGGCTCGCCGATGGCGCCGTCGCGTACGAGATCTCGTATATGAGACACCGCATGCGAGCCGAGCGACTGGAAGCCGACCTGGCAGGCGATCCCCGCCGCGGCGACCCCGGCCGCCATCCGCTCGTATTCCGTGTATGACGGCGCGGGCGGCTTCTCCAGGAGCAGGTGCACGCCCCGCTCGGCGGCGACCAGGGCCAGATCCGTGTGCGTGGGGATCGGGGTACAGATGATCGCGATCCGGGCGCCGGTGCGGTCGAGCAGCTCCCCGAAGTCGGCGCTCTGGACGATGTCTCCGGCGTCGAAGCCGTCGAGCTCCGCCCCGTCCAGGGGCCGCAGCTCGCACACTCCGACGAGCCGCACGCGGCCCGCCTCGGCGAGGCCCCGCAGGTTGTTGATGTGCCAGCGGCCGTGTCCGCGCGCGCCCGCGAGGACGACGGGAACGGGCTCGTGCATCGGGCCGCTGTTGTCCGTCTGCATGATCGACTTGATCTTCATAGTGCTTGTCATCCCTTCACCGCCCCCGCGCTGAACCCCGTGACGAGCCATTTCTGAATGAAGGCAAAGACGATCACCACGGGCAGCGCGGCCACGACGCCGCCGGCCGCGAGCGCGCCCAGGTCGACGGAGTCCGCGCCCATGAGGGTGGCGAGCCCGACGGGGATCGTCTGCTTGTCCTGGTTGGAGAGGAACATCAGGGCGAACAGGAAGTGGTTCCAGCTGTGCACGAAGGCGAAGGAGCCGACCGCGATGAGGCCGGGCCGCAGAAGGGGAAGCACGACGGCGCAGAAGGCGCGGAAGCGTCCGCAGCCGTCGACCCAGGCGGCCTCCTCCAGCGAGTACGGCACGTTCTTGATGAAGCCGCTGATGAGGATCATCGTGAGCGGCAGCTGGAAGACGGTCTCGGCGATGATGACGCTGCCGAGCGAGTTGATCAGCCGCAGGTTGGCGAAGATCTGGAACAGCGGGACCAGCATCAGGGCGCCCGGAATGAACTGCGAGCACAGCAGCGCGAGCATGAAGCCCCGCTTGATCCGGAAGTTGAAGCGGGCGAGCGCGTAGCCGCCGGCCAGCGCCACGACCGTCGTCATCAGCATCGAGGCGAGTCCGACGAGCAGGCTGTTCTGGAAGAAGACCGCGAAGGACCGCTCGTTCCACACCTTGTCGAAGTGCTCGAAGGTGAGCGGCCACGGCACGAGGGACGTGGATCCGGCGGGCCGGAACGCGAACAGCAGCATCCAGTAGAAGGGGACGAGCGTGAAGAGGAGATAGACGCCGAGCGGCACATAGATCTGCCAGCGCGGGACGTGCTCCCAGGAAGGTCCGTCGCTCCCCTTCTTGGAGGGGGTGAGGGCGGCGCGGTGCCGGCCGCCGCCGGAGGCGGTGGCGACGGGCGCGGTCGTGGTGGCGGTCAACCGGGCTTCCTTGACGGTCACTTGTCCTCGCCCCCGAACTTGCTCAGGCGGAGATAGATCATCGAGCAGAACAGGAGGATCACGAAGGCGATGGACGTCAGCGCGGACGCGTAGCCGAAGTCGTGGCTGTCGACGGCAATGGAGGCGATGCGCAGCGGCAGGGTGGTCGTCTCGCCCGCGGGTCCGCCGCCGGTGAGGGTGTAGAGCAGGTCGACGTTGTTGAACTCCCAGACCGCGCGCAGCAGCGTGGAAAGGATGATCGCGTCCTTGAGGTGCGGCAGCGTGATGTGGAAGAACTGCCGCAGCCGGCTCGCCCCGTCGACCTCGGCCGCCTCGTACAGGTCCTTCGACACGGACTGCAGGTCGGCGAGGATGAGGATCGCGAAGAAGGGCACGCCTCGCCAGAGTTCGGCGGTGACGACGGCGGGGAAGACGGTCGCCGTGTCGGAGAGCCAGGACGTGCCGTACGAGCCGATGCCGATGTCGGCGAGGTAGCGCGTGATGCCGGTCTGCGAGTTGTAGAGCAGCATCCAGACGGCCGAGGTCAGCACGCCGGAGACGGCCCACGGCGAGAAGACCAGGGCGCGGGCCATGCCGCGGCCGACAAAGGTCTGGTTGACGACGAGCGCGAGCCCGAGGCCGAGCAGCAGTTGCAGCACCACTTGCACGACGACCCATTGGAGGCTGAAGCCCAGCGTCCGCCAGAAGTCCGGGTCGTTGGTGAACGCGGTGACGAAGTTGTCGAGCCCCGCGAACCCGTTGCGCCACGGCTTGGTCGGGTTGAAGTGCTGCACGCTGTAGTAGAAGACGCTGATGACGGGATACGCGATGAAGCCCAGCATCAGCAGCCCGGCGGGCGCGATCAGCAGATACGGGAGCCTGCGCGGGGTGGCTGACTTGCGGCGCCGGGGCGGCGACGCGCCCCCCGGGGCTTTGGCCACGGCTGCGGCTTGGGCCATGACGGGAACTCCGTTCTCGGTGGCTCAGGTCGGTGCTTCTTGCTTCTTCACGGGTCCGTAGAAAGCGCTTGCACGGGGCACGTATCGAAACGCTTCGCAGACGGTGTTCGGGGTGTCGGCCATGAAGGCCGGCGGTCGTGCGGGGTGGCTCAGCTCGCGTACGGGTCCTGGACCGTGCCGGACCGCGCCAGGAAGGCGAAGTCGCAGCCGGTGTCGGCCTGGGTGATCTGCTCGTCGTAGAGCACGCCGTAGCCGCGCCGGTGACGCTCGGCGGGTGGCGTCCACTCGGCTCTCCGCCGCTCCAACTCCTCGTCGCTGACGTCGAGTCGGAGGGAGCGGGCGGCGACGTCGAGCGTGACGGTGTCGCCGCTGCGGATGAGCGCGAGCGGCCCCCCGACGTGCGACTCGGGGGCGATGTGCAGGACGCACGCCCCGTAACTGGTGCCGCTCATCCGGGCGTCGGAGAGCCGCACCATGTCACGCACGCCCTGCTTGAGCAGGTGGTCGGGGATGGGCAGCATCCCGTACTCGGGCATGCCGGGCCCGCCCTTGGGGCCCGAGCCGCGCAGCACCAGGACACTGTCGGCGGTGATGCCCAACTCCGGGTCGTTGATGGTGCGTTGCATGGTCCTGTAGTCGTCGAAGACCACGGCGGTGCCGGTGTGCTTGAGGAGTCGCGGGTCGGCGGCGATGTGCTTGATGACGGCGCCGTCGGGGCAGAGGTTGCCGCGCAGGACGGCGACGCCGCCCTCGGCCGCGACCGGGTTCGCACGGGTGCGGATCACGTCGTCGTCGTGGACCTCGGCGCCCTCGATCTGGTCGCCGAACCGCCCGTTGACGGTGGGCCGTTCGAGGTGCAGCAGGTCGGCGATGCGGGAGAGGAACGCGGGCAGGCCGCCGGCGAAGTGGAAGTCCTCCATGAGGTACGTCTGTCCGCCCGGCCGTACGTTCGCGAGCACGGGAACGGTGCGTGCGATCCGGTCGAAGTCGTCGAGCGTGAGCGGCACCCCGGCCCGTCCGGCCATGGCGATCAGGTGGATGACGGCGTTGGTGGAGCCGCCGAGCCCGAGCACCGAGGTGACGGCGTCCTCGAAGGCCTCGGGGGTGAGGATCTCGGAGGGCTTGAGCGCGGTCCAGGCGAGGTCGACGGCGCGGCGACCGGAGGCGGCGGCCATCCGCTCGTGCGCGGAGTCGACGGCCGGGATCGAGGAGGCGCCGGGAAGGGTCATGCCGAGGGTCTCGGCCGCCGCGGTCATGGTGGACGCGGTCCCCATGGTCATGCAGTGGCCGGGCGATCGCGCCAACCCGCCCTGGAGTTCCCGCAGTTCGCAGTCGGTGAGGTTGCCCGCGCGGTGCTCGTCCCAGTACTTCCACATGTCGGTGCCGGAGCCGAGGGTCTCGCCGCGCCAGTGCCCGGGCAGCATCGGCCCGGCCGGCACGAAGAGCGCCGGTACGTCGGCGGAGGCCGCGCCCATGAGCAGGGCGGGGGTGCTCTTGTCGCAGCCGCCGAGCAGCACCGCCGCGTCGACCGGGTAGGAGCGCAGCAGCTCCTCGGTCTCCATCGCAAGGAGGTTGCGGTAGAGCATCGGGGTCGGCTTCTGGTACGTCTCCGAGAGCGTGGAGACGGGGAATTCGAGCGGGAAGCCGCCCGCCTGCCACACGCCCCGCTTCACGGCCTCGGCGCGCTCGCGCAGGTGCACGTGGCAGGGGTTGATGTCGGACCAGGTGTTGAGGACGGCGACGACGGGGCGGCCCTGGTACTCCTCGGCCTCGTAGCCGAGTTGGCGCATCCGGGCGTTGTGCGACCAGGTGCGCAGCTGCCCTTCGGTGCCGTACCACTGGTGGGAGCGGAGCTGTTCGGGAGCCAGCCGGGCTCTGGGCGCGTCGGTCATATGGACCACCCCGCCGCTATCCCGGCGACCTCGGCGCGCTCCGCCTCGGGCAGCTCCTTGCTCGGCGGGCGGACGTCGCGGCGGCACAGGCCGAGGGATGCCAGGGCCTCCTTGACGACGGTGACGTTGTTGGCGGAGGCGTCGGCGCCGCGCAGTTCCTCGAAGCGGCGGATCTGCTCCCACACCTTCATGGCGGCGGCGTGGTCGCCCGATCGAAGCGCTTCGATCATGGACAGCGAGACGCTCGGCGCGACGTTCACGAGCCCCGAGGTGAATCCGGTGGCGCCCGCGGAGAAGTAGGAGGGCGCGTACGGCTCGGCGAGCCCGGCCACCCAGACGAACCGGTCGAGGCCCGCGTCCCGGGCGAAGCCGGCGAACCGCGCGGCGTCCGGCACCGCGTACTTCACGCCGATCACGTTCGGGCAGGCGGCGCCGAGCTCGGCGAGCCGGGCACCGGGCAGCGCCGCGTTCCTGAGGTAGGGGACGACGCCGAGCTCGGGCACGGCCCGTGCGATGGCCCGGTGGTAGTCGACCCAGCCCACCTCGGAGACGTACGGGTGCACGGGCTGGTGGACCATCACCATGTGGGCGCCGTGCTCGCGGGCGTGCCGGGCGGCCTCGATCGCGGTCGGCACGTCATGCCCGACGCCGACCAGGACGACGCCCCGCTCCCCCACCTCTTCGAGGGTCGCCTCCGTGACGAGGCGGCGCTCCTCGGGGGTGAGGGCGTAGAACTCGCCGGTGTTCCCGTTCGGCGTGAGGGTGCGCACCCCGCTGTCGAGCAGGCGCCGCAGCAGGGCCCGGTACCGCCCCTCGTCGACGGATCCGTCCTCGGCGAACGGGGTCACCGGGATCGCGACCACGTCCGCGAGCGCGGCGCGCTGGGTCTCGAACGCGGCCGGCGTGACCGATGTGGCAGTCATGAGTGGTGCTCACCCTTTTCTTCCCGGTCCTCCCGCACGTCGGGGAAGGCCCGCTCGACGAACGACGCGATGTGGTCCCGCAGTGCGCGCGAGGCGCCCTGGGCGTCACCGGCGAGGGCGAGCTCCAGGATCTCCCGGTGCTCGGCGGCCTCCCGGTCCCACGAGGGGTCGGCGGCCCACGCCACGGCGGACACCAGGGCGGCCTGGTCGCGGACCTCGTCGAGCATCCTGCCGAGCAGCGGGTTGCCGCACGGGAGGTAGAGGGCGCGGTGGAACTCCCGGTTGGCCAGCGAGCGCTGGGCCGTGTCGCCCGCGGTGGCGGCGCTGTGCAGGGCGTCGCGAGCGGCGTCGAGGGAGGCGCGGCGGCGCACGGTGCGGCGCAGCGCCTCCGGTTCGAGCAGCAGCCGCACGTCGTAGACCTCGCGGGCCATGTCGGCGTCCACCATGCGCACCGTGACGCCCTTGTACTGGCTCATGACGACGAGCCCGGTCCCGGCGAGGGTCTTGAGGGCCTCGCGCACCGGGGTCTTGGAGACCCCGAACTGGGCGGCGACGTCGGTCTCCACCAGGGCCTGACCGGGCCGCAACTGCCCGGTCAGGATGCGGTGCTTGATCTCCTCCAGGACGTACTGGGTGCGGGAGGGGATCGGCGTGGGCACAGAGGTCATGCGGGCCTCTCGTATGGCGTATCGCGTCTCATATATGACGTACGAAGTACGACGCGTTGAAGCTAGAAGCGCGGCTCTGTTTCGTCAACGCTTCCGGCGAAAGAAGTTCACACAACTTCCATGTTTCTTGCGGAAGTTGATCATCCACTCCCATCACACTCCCCCCTGCGCCGCCCGCCCTTCAGAGCTCCGCGAGCGCCCCCGCCACCGCCGCGAGGTCACCGTCCGAGGCGAGCCCCGCGTGGTACAGCCGCAGCTGCGTCGCGCCCAGGTCACGTGCCGCGCGCGCGTCCTCGGCGAGGGTGGCGGGGCTGCCGCCCATGCCGCGCACGACGGTGAGGTTCGCGGCGACGACACCCCTCTCCCGCTCCGCGAACGGGCGCACCAGGCCCGCGCCGCCCGTACAGGGCACCACGACGCCGTCGGCGACGGAGAGGATGTGCTCCGGGTCGACGCCGGCGTTGGCGCCGCAGTGGTACGAGACCGGATCGGCGTGCAACAGCACCTGGAAGCCGGCGGGGGCGGCGGCCCGGACCGCCGCCACGGCCGCTTCCTGGAGGCTGCGGGCCGTGGTGTCGCGGTACGCGCGCGTGGCCGCCGCGGTCTCGGCGCCGAGCAGCTTCTCGACCGTCGCCCAGCCGTCGTCCGCCCCGTTCCCCCGCCACACGGGGTCCAGGGCCGACCGCACGGACACCGCCAACTCGACCGGATCCAGGCCGTGTTCGGCGTACCCCTCGCGGCACGAGGGGCAGAAGCACAGCGACATCAGGTACTGCCCGGCCTCGCCGAGTCCGACGCCGCCGGTCTTGTCGTGGGCGTGCAGGTGCGCGAGGCCGTACCAGCCGAGCGATTCCAGCTCGGTGCCGCGTGCGCCCGGCCGGGTGGCCGCCTCCGCCGCCAGGTCGACGAGGTACGCGCGCGTGGCGGGCTGCGCGATGCACGGCGCCCAGGGATAGCGGTCGCCGTAGGCGTTGACGACGGAGGTGTCCGGATGCTCGGCGCCCATCCGGGAGTTGTGGGCGAGCACGACCCAGGTGTGGACGTCGAGCCCCGCGCCCGCGAGGGCCTCGGCGGCTTCCCCGAAGGCGTCGCCAGGAGCCCAGCCCCCGGCCTCGTACGGGGCCAATTCCCGCCCCTGCCAACGTTGTTGGTCGGGTGGGTAGAGCACGGCCGCGTGTTCCGCCGTCACGATGCGGTGGCGCGGATGGCGGGGCGTGAGCGCGCGTGTGGAGTGGTACGCGGCGGCGAGTGTGACCTGCTGGACGCCGAGGTCGGCGATGCGGCGTGCGGCGTCCGGGTCGCCGTTGACGTCCCAGGGGTAGACGAAGGCGGAGGTCCTCACGCGTCGGCTCCTTCCAGCAACTTGGCGCCCTGCTCGACGAGTTCGACGAGGCGGTCGATGTGTTCCGCGCGCGGTTCGTGCAGCGGCGGCCGCACCCCGCCGACGTCGAGCCCGCCGAGCCGCACCCCCGCCTTCACGAGGGAGACCGCGTACCCGCGGCCCTGGTTGCGGAGTTCGACGAGGGGCCGGTAGAAGCCGTCGAGGAGCCGGTTGACCGTGGCGTCGTCGCCCGCGTTCAGCGCCTTGTGGAAGGCCTGCGCGAGCTCGGGCGCGAAGGCGAAGGCGGCGGAGGAGTAGAGGGTGATGCCGATGCCGCGGTAGGCGAGGCCGGTGAGTTCGGCGGTGGGGAGCCCGTTGAAGTAGAGGAAGTCCGCCGCCCCTTCGGTCCGTACGGCGCTGACGATCCGCTGCATCAGGTCCAGGTCGCCGAGCCCGTCCTTGAGGCCGATCACCTTGGGGTGGCGGGAGAGCGCGACAACGGTCTCCGGGGTGAAGACGGCGTTGTCGCGCTGGTAGACGACGGTGTCGAGGGAGGTCGCGTCGGCCAGCTCCGTGTAGTGCCGGAGCAGCCCCTCCTGTCCCGCGACGACGAGGTAGGGCGGCATCGCCAACAGCCCGTCGGCGCCCGCGCGTTCGGCCGCGCGCGCGTACCGGACGGCGAGCGCGGTGCCGTATCCGGCGCCCGCGACGACGGGCACCCGGCCAGCCGTCGCCTCGACCGCGGCGGCGACGCAGTCCTCGAACTCCTCGGGCGTGAGGGCGTGGAACTCCCCGGTGCCGCAGCAGGCGAACACGGCGGCGGCCCCGGCCTCGACGCCGCGCGCCACATGGGTGCGGTAGGTGTCGAGGTCCACGGTCCCGTCGGATCCGTAGGCGGTGACGGGGAAGAACAGCGGCCCGCTGGGAATGCTGAGGCGAGCGGCGAGAGGGACTGAGGTCACGAGCTCTCCCTGGACGTGCGCACCGCACGGTGTGCACGTTTGTGATTCGCGTTTACATTTCTGAACAATGCCACGGTAGGACGGCCTCCGACGGCCGGTCAAGCACGCAAAACACGCGAACTCACTCTGCGCGCACGCCTCTTGACTGGCCATGGGAGCGCTTCATAGCGTGTCCATGAATGTGAATGCCGCTCACGCACCCGGAGATCACACGCATGCCAGTCCCCTCCCGTTCCCGCACCATCCTGCTCACCGGCGCGGCCGGCGGACTCGGCACCCTGATGCGGGAGCTGCTGCCCCAGTACGGCTACGAGCTGCGCCTGCTCGACGTGCGCCCCATCGAGGACGCGCCCGACGCGATCGTCGCCGACCTGAACGACACGGACGCCCTGCGCGAGGCCGTGCGCGGCGTCGACGGCGTGCTGCACCTCGCCGGGATCTCCCTGGAGTCGACCTTCGAGAAGATCCTCGACTCCAACATCAAGGGCACGTACCACCTGTACGAGGCCGTGCGCGAGGAAGCCGCGTCCCGCGCGGACGGCACCGCGCCCCGCGTCGTCTTCGCCTCCTCCAACCACGCGATCGGCTACACGCCGCGCCCGCGCGCGGAGGACGGCGATCCGCTGGTCCCGGTGGAGACGCCGCGCCGCCCCGACACGCACTACGGCCTGTCGAAGTCGTTCGGCGAGGACCTCGCCCAGTTCGCCTGGGACAAGTACGGCATCGAGACCGTCTCCGTGCGCATCGGCTCCTGCTTCAAGGAGCCCACGGACGTCCGCATGATGTCGGTGTGGATGAGCCCCGCGGACGGCGCCCGGCTCTTCCACGCGGCCCTGACCGCCGAGAAGGTCGGCCACACGGTCGTCTACGGCTCGTCCGCCAACACCCGCGTCTGGTGGGACCTCTCCAGTGCCCGCGCCCTCGGCTACGAGCCGCAGGACGACTCGGAGGTGTACGCGGAGAAGCTGCTCGCCGAGCACGGTCCGCTCAGCGACGACAACCCGGCGCACCAGTACATGGGCGGCCGCTTCGTGAACGACCCGCCGATCTGGCCCCACTGAGCGCTGCCGAAGCCCCACTGAGGGCGGCACTTCCAGGCGGGCGGGCACCGAACGGGCCCGCCCGCCGCCTTGTTCGGGCATCCGCCCCGCCCGAACCCACATGATCCCCCGCTCCCCCGCAGGTCCGAGCCGGACCGCGCGCCCTGCGAAACGGGCAGGAACGGGCGGCATCGGGCCCGCTCCAGGCCTGTTCACCTCGGCGTACCCCCGGTACAACTTCCGGTGCGGGTCCTTCCGGGCCCGAACGGGCAGTGACGGACACGGAGGAGGTCGGCGGGCATGAGCGCGGAGGAACGACAGCGGGAGATCGTGCGGGCGGCGCGGCACTCCGGGTCCGTCGACGTCACGGAGCTCGCGGACGCGCTCGGGGTCGCCAAGGAGACCGTGCGCCGCGATCTGCGGGCCCTTGAGGACCACGGCCTGGTGCGGCGCACGCACGGCGGGGCGTATCCGGTGGAGAGCGCCGGGTTCGAGACGACGCTGGCGTTCCGCACGACGATGCACGTGCCGGAGAAGCGGCGGATCGCCTCGGCCGCCGCGGAGCTGCTGGGCGACGCCGAGACGGTCTTCGTCGACGAGGGGTTCACGCCGCAGCTGATCGCCGAGGCGCTGCCGCGCGAGCGGCCGTTGACCGTCGTCACCGCTTCCCTCGCCACCGCGGGCACGCTCGCGGAGAACGACAACACGACCGTGATCCTGCTCGGCGGCCGGGTCCGCGCGGGCACGCTCGCGACCGTGGACCACTGGACGTCGAAGATGCTCGCCGGCTTCGTCGTCGACCTCGCCTACATCGGCGCCAACGGCATCTCCCGCGAGCACGGCCTGACCACCCCGGACCCGGCCGTCAGCGAGGTGAAGTCGCAGGCCATCAGGGCGGCGCGGCGCACCGTCTTCGCGGGCGTGCACACCAAGTTCGGCGCGGTCAGCTTCTGCCGCTTCGCCCCGGTGGGTGCGCTGGAGGCCATCGTCACCAGCACCCAGCTGCCCGCGTCCGAGGCCCACCGCTACTCGCTGATGGGGCCGCAGATCATCCGCGTCTGATCCGCCCACGCACCACTCCCCGGTACGCGGGCGGGTTCCGCACACCCGTCGACGTACCGCTTCATCCCCGTACACACCCTTCATCCCTTACGTCCAGGAGCATCGATGCGAACCCAGAGCCGACGCAGGCCACCGGGCCCCCTGCTCGTGATGGCCGCCGCAGGGACGCTGCTCACCCCCCTCCTGTCCGGCTGCTGGGCCGGCGCCGGCGGGCTCGGCAGCGGCGGTGACTCCCTCAACGTCCTGATGGTCAACAACCCGCAGATGGTCGAGCTGCAGAAACTCACCGCCAAGCACTTCACGCGGGAGACCGGCATCAAGGTGAACTTCACGGTGCTGCCGGAGAACGACGTCCGCGACAAGATCAGCCAGGACTTCGCCAACCAGGCGGGCCAGTA
Organism: Streptomyces sp. NPDC107575; assembly: GCF_055657265.1. Taxonomy (NCBI): domain Bacteria; kingdom Bacillati; phylum Actinomycetota; class Actinomycetes; order Kitasatosporales; family Streptomycetaceae; genus Streptomyces; species Streptomyces sp. NPDC107575. The sequence goes on from NZ_JBVKBG010000003.1 coordinate 118,266, forward strand.
CGACGTCGCGACGCTCTCCAACTACGAGATCCCGATCTACGCCCGCAACGGCTGGCTCCGCTCGCTCGGCCCCTACGTCAGCAAGGACAAGGGCTTCGACCAGAAGGACATCCTCGCCCCCATGCGCGAGTCGCTGACCGGCGACGACGGCAAGCTGTACGGCGAACCGTTCTACGGCGAGTCGTCCTTCCTCATGTACCGCAAGGACGTCTTCGCCAAGAAGGGCCTGAAGATGCCCGAGCACCCGACCTGGCAGCAGGTCGCGGACCTGTCGGCGAAGGTCGACGGCGCGGAGAAGGGCATGAAGGGCATCTGCCTGCGCGGACTGCCCGGCTGGGGCGAGTCGATGGCACCGCTGACGACGGTCGTGAACACCTTCGGCGGCACCTGGTTCGACAAGGACTGGAAGGCCCGCCTCGACGACAAGGGCTTCAAGGACGCGACCAAGTTCTACGTCGATCTCGTCCGCAAGCACGGCGAGTCCGGCGCCGCGCAGGCCGGCTTCGCCGAGTGCCTCAACAACCTCACCCAGGGCAAGACCGCCATGTGGTACGACGCCACGTCCGCGGCGGGCTCCCTCGAAGCGTCGAAGTCCCCGGTCAAGGGCAAGATCGGCTACGTATCGGCGCCCGTCGAGAGGACGAAGTCCAGCGGTTGGCTCTACACCTGGGCCTGGGGCCTGCAGAAGGCGTCCCCCAACCCGGACAAGGCCTGGAAGTTCATCTCCTGGGCGTCCGGCAAGGAGTACGAGAAGCTCGTCGGCGAGAAGTTCGGCTGGGCCAATGTGCCCGCCGGCAAGCGCGCCTCGACGTACGACATCCCGCAGTACCGCGAGGAGGCGGCGCCCTTCCAGGCCCAGACGCAGGCCGCCATCGAGAACGCGCGGCCCGGCGATCCGGGCGTGCAGCCGCGGCCCGCGCCCGGCATCCAGTTCGTCGGCATCCCCGAGTTCACCGACCTCGGCACCAAGGTCTCGCAGGAGATCAGCGCGGCCGTCGCCGGACGCCAGTCGGTCGACACGGCGCTCGCCAAGTCCCAGAAGCTCGCCGCCGAGATCGCGAAGGAGTACGAGGGCCGATGACCACGACGACCGCTCCGGCGCCCCCTGCCACCCGCGCGCCGGCCACCCCGAACACGCCGAGCAGGCTGCGCGCCTGGGCGACCCGCGCGCCGCTGCTTCCCGCCCTGATCTTCATGATCGTGGTCACCCAACTCCCGTTCGTGGCCACGCTGGTGATCTCGTTCTTCGACTGGAACGCGCTGTACCCGGACGCCCGGCACTTCACCGGACTCGGCAACTACTCCGAGGTCCTCACCGACCCCGACCTGCGCAAGTCGGTCCTGACCACGATCGTCCTGACGGTGTCGGTGGTCGTGGCGAGCCTGGTCATCGGCCTCGCCCTCGCGCTGCTGCTCGACCGGCGCTTCAAGGGCCGCGGCCTGGTCCGTACGCTGCTGATCGCGCCGTTCCTGATCGTCCCGGTCGCCGCGGCACTGCTGTGGAAGCACGTCCTCTACAACCCCGAATACGGGCTGCTCAACGGCCTGTTGCACTACGTGGGCGGGCCCCAGCCCGACTGGATCTCGAACACCCCGCTGCTCGCGGTGGAGCTCTCGCTCGTCTGGCAGTGGACGCCGTTCATGATGCTGATCCTGCTCGCGGGCCTGCAGTCGCGCTCCGCCGAACAGATCGAGGCCGCCCGCGTGGACGGCGCGGGAGCCTGGCAGATCTTCCGCCATCTCACGCTGCCGCACCTGCGCCGGTATCTGGAGCTGGGCGCGCTGCTCGGCTCGATCTACATCGTGCAGAACTTCGACGCCGTCTTCACCATCACGTCCGGCGGCCTCGGCACGGCCAACCTGCCCTACACCGTCTACCAGTCCTTCTACCAGGCCCACGAGAACGGTCTCGCCTCGGCGGCCGGCGTCCTGGTCGTCATCGGTTCGATCATCATCGCGACGTTCGCCCTGCGCGTCGTGTCGTCCCTGTTCCGCGAGGAGGTGTCACGCTGATGACGTTCTCAACGTTCCTGCGCAGCAAGGGACTCGGGCTGCTCGCGTGGCTGGCCGGCATCGTCTTCTTCCTGCCGATCGCCTGGATGGCGCTGACGTCCTTCCACTCGGAGGCGGACGCCGCCACCAACCCGCCCTCCTTCGCCGCCGCGCTCACCCTCGACGGCTACCGCGACTTCTTCGGCGCGGACGGCGGCGCGAGCCCCTGGCCCGCGCTCATCAACTCGACGGTGGCCTCGCTCGTGGCGACGCTGTTCGTGCTGGTGCTCGCGCTTCCGGCGGCGTACGCGCTGTCGATCCGCCGGGTCCGCAAGTGGACGGACGTCCTGTTCTTCTTCCTGTCCACGAAGATGCTGCCGGTGGTGGCAGGTCTGCTGCCGATCTATCTCTTCGCGAAGAACACCGGCTTCCTCGACAACATCTGGCTGCTCGTCATTCTCTACACGTCGATGAACCTGCCGATCGCGGTGTGGATGATGCAGTCGTTCCTGGCCGAGGTGCCGGTCGCGGTGATCGAGGCGGCGCAGATCGACGGGGCGCGGCTTCCTACGGTCCTGACGCGGGTGGTGGCCCCGATCGCCCTGCCGGGGATCGCCGCGACCGCCCTCATCTGCTTCATCTTCAGCTGGAACGAACTCCTCTTCGCGCGGGTGCTCACCGGCGTCGTCGCCCAGACCGCACCCGTCTTCCTGACCGGCTTCATCACGAGCCAGGGCCTGTTCCTGGCGAAGGTGTGCGCCGCGTCCCTCGTGATCTCCCTGCCGGTGCTCGCGGCAGGGTTCGCCGCCCAGGACAAGCTCGTCCAGGGCCTGTCCCTCGGCGCGGTGAAGTGAACCAAGCGAGCAGCTGTCACAACTCCCGTACGTGCTTTGGAGGTTGTCCATGAAGGCCGCGATCGTCGAATCGGTGGGCAAGGTCGTCGTCGGCGAGGTGCCGGATCCGACACCTGGCCCCCGCGACGTGATCGTCGAGGTCGCGGCCTGCGGGCTCTGCGGCACCGATCTGCACATCCTGCAGGGCGAGTTCGCCCCCACGCTGCCGGTGGTGCCGGGCCACGAGTTCGCGGGCACGATCGCCGAAGTGGGGCGTGAGGTCACGGAGTTGAGGGTCGGCGACCGGGTGGCGGTCGACCCCTCCCTGCACTGTCACGAGTGCCGCTACTGCCGGGCCGGGCGGGGCAATCTGTGCGAGCGGTGGGCGGCGATCGGGGTCTCGACGGCGGGCGGCGCCGCCCAGTACGCCGTCGCGCCGGTCGCCAACTGCGTCCGGCTGCCCGACCACGTACAGACGCAGGACGCGGCGCTCATCGAGCCGCTGTCCTGCGCGGTGCGCGGCTACGACGTCCTCCAGTCGCGGCTCGGCTCGCACGTGCTGATCTACGGCTCGGGCACGATGGGCCTGATGATGCTGGAGCTGGCCAAGAGGACGGGCGCGGCCTCGGTCGATGTCGTCGACCTCAACCCGGACCGGCTTGCGACCGCCCAGCGCCTCGGCGTCTCGGCGTCCGCGGCGAACCCGGACGAGCTGGAGCGCCCCACGGGCTGGGACGTCGTCATCGACGCGACCGGCAACGCGGCGGCGATCCAGGACGGCCTCGGCCGGGTCGCGAAGGCGGGCACGTTCCTCCAGTTCGGCGTCGCGGACTACGCGACCCGGGTGGAGATCGACCCGTACCGCATCTACAACCAGGAGATCACCATCACCGGCTCGATGGCGGTCCTGCACAGCTACGAGCGGGCGGCGGAGCTCTTCGCGGGCGGCGTCCTCGACCCGGCCGTCTTCATCAGCGACCGGCTGCCGCTCGACAACTACCCGCAGGCGCTCGACCAGTTCGCCTCGGGCGTGGGCCGGAAGATCGTGGTCGTGCCCTGACAGCGGTGCGGGCCCGAGCCTTCCGGCCGGGCCCGCACGCCGTCCACCGCGGTCAGTGCCGCGGCCCGCGACGGCCCCGGCCCTCGCCGGGCATGCCGTCGTCCTTCGGGTTGTCGAACTCGATCTTCTCCTTGCGGACGGTGTCGGAGACCTCCTTCGTCTCCGTGACCTTCTCGGTCTCCAGGCGGACGCGCTCGACCGGGACGGTCTCCTTGCGGACGACCGCACGCTCCGCGTGCAGCGTCACCTCGGTCTCGGCCTCGCTGATCGTGCCCTTCGCGCCGTCGCCCTCGCGGATCGGTTCGCGGACGACGCGGACCTCCTCGTGGGAGACGGGCACCGACGTGGTGACGTTCTCCGTCTCCACCGTCTTGCGCAGGTGGGCGTGGCCGACCTCCTGCTCCTCGACGCCGACGCGCAGCCGCTCCTCGGAGCGGATCATCTCGTCGGCCTTGCCGTCGCCGCCGGGGCCGGAGCGCATGGCCGGCTCGCGTGCGGCGGCACCCGCGTGCCGACCGGCGTCCGAGCGCTCACCGGCGCCCGCACCGGCCATGCCCGCGGCGCCCGCGCCCGCACCGGCCATACCGGCGGCGCCCGCCGTACCGGCCGACCCGGCCGTGCCCGCCGTGCCCATCCGGCCGGTGTCGGCCTGGCCGGGCCGCTGGGGCTGGTTGGTGCCCGCCGCGCCCGCCGCGGGGCGGGTCATGCCGTAGTGGGTGTACAGCTCGTTCTTCTCGGCCTCGTCGAGGTGCTGGTCGGCGTCGACCCGCGGCGCGTCCTTCACCGCTTCCTTCGTGTACCGCACGTTGAGCCGGTCCGTGTCGTGCGTGGCACCCTTCAGCGGCACGAAGGTCTCCTTCATGCCGAAGAGGCCCGTCTTGACCGTCACCCAGTCGGCGTTGCCGGTCCTGTCATCGAGGTAGACCCGCTCGACGCTGCCGATCTTTTCCCCGGTGCGGTCATAGGCGGTGAGCCCGACAAGGGCATCCGGGTTGTTGATCTCGCTCTGCGTCATGCGTGATCACTCCCTTCGGGACATGGAGGCGGCTGGTGGCCGCCGCTTGGGCCATGTGCCTCGGGTCCATCGCGCGCCGGACCCGGGGAGTTCGCAACAAGGGATCTCACTTGGTGTAGCCGACGTGCCTGGTGGGAGTGACTTTGCGGCTCCATGGAGGGGCGCGGCGCACGGCTCGGCGAATATCCCGATTACCGCCATACGGGTGAACTGTTGGCATCCGCAACAGCCCACCCGCGTCCCGCGTCCTACAGCGCCTTGGCCGCCGGCTTCACCATTCCGCGCACCGTCCGTGACTTCACGAACTCGCCCATCGCCGTCATCTCCCACTCGCCGGAGAACTGCTTGATGAGCTTGGCCATCATCACGCCCGTCTGCGCCTCCGCGTTCGTGAGGTCGAAGCGGACCAGCTCCTCGCCCGTCGCCGCGTCCATGAGGCGGCAGTACGCCTTGGCGACCTCGGTGAACTTCTGGCCCGTGAACGAGTTCACGGTGAAGACCAGGCCCGTGACCTCCTGGGGGATGCGGCCCAGGTCCACGACGATCACCTCGTCGTCGCCCGCGCCCTCGCCCGTGAGGTTGTCGCCGGAGTGCTTGATCGCGCCGCCCACGATGGAGAGCTTGCCGAAGTAGCAGCTGTCGACGTGATTGCGCTGCGGCCCGTACGCGATGACCGACGCGTCGAGGTCGATGTCCTTGCCGCGGTACGCGGGCTCCCAGCCGAGGCCCATCTTGACCTGCGAGAGGAGCGGCTTGCCGCCCTTGACCAGGGACACCGTCTGGTTCTTCTGGAGGGAGACGCGGCCCTTGTCGAGGTTGATCTTGCCGGAGCCGGGCGCCGGGGCGGGCGCGGCGGCTGCGGCTGCCGGCGCGGCAGCGGCCGGTGCGGCGGTCGGCGGGGGCGGGGCCATCCGCGGGTCGACCGGAGGCGTCGTCGGCGCGGGCATCGAGGCGGGCGGAGCCTGCGGGGCAGGGGCGGGCGCCGCGGCCGGGGCCGCCGGCTCCTCCACCGAGACCCCGAAGTCCGTGGCGATACCCGCAAGCCCGTTCGCATACCCCTGGCCCACCGCGCGGGCCTTCCACGCGCCGTTCCTCAGGTACACCTCCATGACCACCAGCGCCGTCTCCGCGCCGAGCTGCGGCGGCGTGAACGTGGCGAGGACCGAGCCGTCGTCCGCGCTGCGGATCGTGGCCGTCGGCTCGACGCCCTGGAACGACTGGCCCTCGGCGTCCGGGCTCGCGGTGACGACGATCTTCTCGATGCCCGGCGGCACGGCGGCCGTGTCCACCGTGATGGCGTCCGGCGAGGTACCGCCGCCCGACGTGTACGTCACGCCGGGGCCCGAGGGCTGGTTGTAGAAGATGAAGTCGTCGTCCGAGCGCACCTTGCCGTCGGCGGTGAGCAGCAGGCCCGATACGTCGAGCCGCACGGGCGCCGTGACGTCCACCGTCACGCGCTGTGCGGTGAGCGGGATGTTCGAGCCGGGAGTCATTGCGGTCATGCCTGGGGTAACGAGCGACTCCGCTTTACCGTTCCCTTACCCGGGACTTTTGCGGGCCACTTTTGTGCGGGACTTTTCCCGCCCCCGCACGCCTGCGGCGCGTAGCTGCGACGCCAGGCATTTAATTTGCGAGAGTGCCCGTCGTGAACATGCACAAAGGGCACCAAACCGGACCAGCCGGGGAAGACCCCCACCTGGACGACCCGATCACCGCCGAGGGGGTCGCCGACGCCGGTGACCTCGGGTACGCCAAGAGTCTCAAGCCCCGCCACATCAGCATGATCGCGATCGGTGGGGCGATCGGCACGGGGCTCTTCCTCGGCGCCGGCGGCAACCTCGCCAAGGCGGGACCCGCCCTCGCGTTCGCCTATGCGATCTGCGGCGTGTTCGCCTTCTTCGTGGTGCGGGCCCTGGGCGAACTCGTCGTGCACCGGCCCTCCTCGGGCTCCTTCGTGAGCTACGCGCGCGAGTTCCTCGGCGAGCGGGGCGCGTTCGTGGCCGGCTGGATGTACGTGCTGAACTGGTCCTCGGCCGGCATGGCCGACATCACCGCCGTCGCCCTGTACGTGCACTACTGGTCGATGTTCACGACGATCCCGCAGTGGGTGCTCGCCGCGGTCGCCCTCGCGATCGTGCTGACCATCAACCTCATCTCCGTGAAGAGCTTCGGTGAGATGGAGTTCTGGTTCGCCATCGTGAAGGTCGCGGCCCTGGTCCTGTTCCTGCTGATCGGGATCTTCTTCCTGGTGACGGGCGAGCCCGTCGACGGGAACCACGACCCGGGCATCTCGCTCATCAGCGACAACGGCGGCTTCTTCCCGCTGGGCGTGCTGCCCGTCGTCCTCATCACGCAGACGGTGGTCTTCGCCTACGCGGCGGTCGAGATGGTCGGCGTGACGGCCGGCGAGACCGCGGAGCCGGAGAAGGTCGTGCCGAAGGCCGTGAACTCGATCATGTGGCGTGTCGGCATCTTCTACGTCGGCTCGGTCGTGATGCTGACGCTGCTGCTGCCCTGGACGGCGTACTCGGCGGGCGAGAGCCCCTTCGTGACCGTCCTGTCGAAGATCGGGGTGCCTGCGGCCGGCGGCATCATGAACCTGGTGGTGCTGACCGCCGCCATGTCCTCGCTCAACTCCGGGCTCTACACCACGGGCCGCATCCTGCGCTCGATGTCGATGGCGGGCTCGGCCCCCTCCTTCACGGCCCGGATGAGCGGCAGCCACGTCCCGTACGGCGGGATCATGCTGACGGCGACGGTGGCGCTGTTCGGGGTCGCGCTCAACGCCTGGCTGCCGGAGGACGCGTTCGCCATCGTCACGAACGTCTCCTCGCTCGGCGTCATCTCCACCTGGGTGATGATCATGCTCTGTCACCTGGTGTTCGTGCGGCGGGCGCGGGAGGGCGTCGTGCACCGGCCCGCGTTCCGGCTGTGGGCCTCGCCGTGGATCGAGCTGACGACGATCGCGTTCCTGCTCGCCGTCGTCGTGATGATGTGGTTCGACAAGGACGGCGCGGGCCGCGACACGGTGCTGATGCTGGTCCCGATCGCCGTGTGCCTGACGATCGGCTGGTACGCGGTGCGCGGGCGGGTCCACCGGATCGCCGCGGAGCGCGAGGCGCCGCCGGTGGACCCGCTCGAGTGAGCCCTCAGCCCTGGCGCTTCCAGGGGCCCTTGATCGCCACCATGATGCCGGGCGTCTGGATGTTGGCGTAGAGGGTCGAGCCGTCGGGCGAGAAGGTCACGCCCGTGAACTCGCTGTACTCCGGCTCCGCCTCGGTGCCGATGTTCAGCTCGTTGCGCGCAATCGGGTACGTACGGCCCTTCTCGGTCGCGCCGAACAGGTGCTGGATGCCCTCGCCGTCCTCGGCGATGACCAGGCCGCCGTACGGCGAGACGGTGATGTTGTCCGGGCCGTCGAAGGCACCATCCTTCGACGGGTCCGGGTTCACGCCCAGCAGCACCTTCAGGGTGAGGGTGCGGCGCTTGGGGTCGTAGAACCAGACGGCCCCGTCGTGCGCCACCGGGCTCTCCTCGCGGGCGTACGAGGAGACGACGTAGGCGCCGCCGTCGCCCCACCACATGCCCTCCAGCTTGCGGGCGCGGGTGATCTCGCCGTCCTTGAACTGCTTGCGCGTGGAGACCGACTTGGCGTCGCGGTCGGGCACGTCGACCCAGTCCACGCCGTACGTCGTGCCGATCTTCGTGGCGCGCGACAGGTCGTCGACGAAGCGGCCGCCGGAGTCGAAGCAGCGGGTCGCCTGGAGCACGCCCGCGTCGTCGGCGAGGGTGCGCAGCTTGCCGCGGCCGTGCTCGAAGCCCTTCGGCGGAACCCAGCGGTAGAGCAGGCCGTTGGGCCCTGAGGCGTCCTCGGTGAGGTAGGCGTGGCCGCGCTTGGGGTCGATGACGACGGCCTCGTGGGCGTAGCGGCCGAACGCCTTGATGGGCTTCGGGGACCGGTTGGCGCGGCGGTCGGCGGGGTCGACCTCGAAGACGTAGCCGTGGTCCTTGGTGAACCCGTTCTTGCCGGCCTTGTCCTCGGTCTCCTCGCAGGTCAGCCAGGTGTTCCACGGGGTGTGCCCACCCGCGCAGTTGGTGGCGGTGCCGGCGATGCCGACCCACTCGGCGACCTCGCCGCCGCGGCGCACCTCGACGACGGTGCAGCCGCCGGCCGCCATCGGGTCGTAGACGAGGCCCTCGGTCAGCGGCACCGGGTGCGGCCAGTCGGCGCGGGCGCCCGCCAGCTCGTGGTTGTTGACGAGCAGCGTGGCGCCGCGCGGGCCCGGGAAGGTGGCGGTGCCGTCGTGGTTGGAGGGCGTGAACTCGCCGGACTCCAGCTTGGTCTTCCCGCAGTACGTGATGACCGTGTACGAGAAGCCCTCGGGCAGCGCGAGGATGCCGTCGGGGTCGTCGACCAGCGGGCCGTAGCCGATGCCCTTGTCCCTGCCCTTGAGGACGTCGACGGAGGCGTCGTCGGTGGCCGCGAGGGCGTTCGGTGCGGTGGCCAGGGAGCCGACGGACCCGGCGAGTGCGATGCCGGCGCCGGTGGCCGCGGATCGTCTGGTGAAGTCCCTGCGAGTGAGCGACATGCTGGCTGTCTCCCGTGATGATCGATGAGAGTGAACGGGCCCTGTTTTCGGCCATACGTTCTCGCTCGCGTATAAACGGCGGTTGAACACCGTCCGACGCCGAGGGGCCCGCTTACATGACTTCCGTGAACCTGGAACCGTCCGACCGCCGCGTCCTCGTCTCCGGGGCCTCGCGCGGCCTGGGCCGCGCGCTGGCCCGCGCCTTCGCGGCGAACGGCGACCGGGTGGCGGTGCACTACGGCTCGCGGGAGGACGAGGCACGGGCCACGCTCGACTCGCTCACCGGCCAGGGGCACGTCCTCGTCGGCGGCGACATCGCCACGCCCGACGGCGCGGCGGACGTCGTCGAGCGCGCCGGCGACGGCCTCGGCGGCCTCGACGTCCTGGTCAACAACGCGGCCGTGAACACCCCGCATCCCCCGGCCACCACCCCGTACGAGGAGTGGGTGCGGCAGTGGCAGAGCCATGTCTCCGTGAACCTGCTCGGCACCGCGCACCTCAGCCACCTCGCCGCCCAGCGCATGATCGCGCAGGGCACGGCGGGCCGGATCGTCAACATCGGCTCGCGCGGCGCCTTCAAGGGCGAGCCGGACCACCCGGCGTACGGTGCGACGAAGGCGGCCGTGCACGCGCTCGGCCAGTCCCTCGCGGTGGCGCTCGCGCCGCACGGCATCGGGGTGGCCTCGATCGCGCCCGGCTTCATCGAGACGGAGCGGGTGGCGCACCGGCTGACCGACGAGGTCCGCGCGCAGAGCCCGTTCGGCCGGGTGGCCTCGGCCGAGGAGATCGCCGAGGCCGTCCTGTGGCTCGCCTCGCCCGCCGCGCAGTGGGCATCCGGCACCGTCCTCGACCTGAACGGCGCCTCGTACCTGCGGACGTGACGCGGCACGCGGACGCCCGCCGGAATCTTCGTAAAGAAGGTCAACACGCCCATCCTTGACGCAAACCCAAGATTTCACGCAGAACGCCTTGACCGGCCTGCCGTGCCGCAATAGACAGACGGCAGCAGACAGTTCGGGGGGTGGCGAGCCGAATGGACGTACGCCAGGCGCGCGGCCTCCATGAGAGCCGGCTGATGAGGCTGGCCAATGTCACCGGAGTCGGGACCGGGAAGGACGAGCACTCGGGCGAGGACGTCATCGTCGTCTTCGTGACCCGCAAAGTGCCCCGCGACCGGCTCCGTGCGGAGGACGTCGTCCCCGAAGCGCTCGACGGGGTACCGGTGCGTGTGCTCGCGATCGGTGACGTGCACGCCCAGGACGACGAGTCGTGAGGGGTCCCCCGCACTTCAGCGGCAAGTCAGGGGAATAGAGGTGGTCTGGCGTGCGCCAGCCCGAATTGATGCGCGGACCGGCCGGCGGGCAGCTCAGCGACAGCTCCCGGCAGCAAGCGACCAGCGACTTCCTGCGGCGCGAGGCGCCCCTTGCCAATGTGGTCGGCTTCGGCCACGGCGTGAAATGGTCGAACGGCGAGCCGACGGGCGAGGAGGCCGTCCTCGTCTTCGTGACCCAGAAGGTGCCCGAATCACTGCTCCCCGAACGGGATGTGATTCCGCGTCAGATGGACGACGGCACCCCGACCGACATCGTGGCCGTCGGTCACATCTCCGCCCAGCGCCGGCAGAGCCGCCCCTCGGGGGCCCGCTCGGAAGAGGTCTCGTACGGCCCCGACGGCGGCATCGCCCAGCAGCTGTCCGGCGTCGGCCAGCCGCTCCTCGAGGAGCTCGGCGGCCTCGGCGCGTTCGAGCCGCAGCAGCTCGTACGCCGCATGCGCCCGTGCCCCTCCGGCTTCTCCGTGGGCAATGTGGCCATCACCGCGGGCACCCTCGGCAGCGTCGTCTACGACTTCCTGCCGGGCGCCACGGTGGACCCGCCGGGCCCGGGCCTCGGCACCCCGTCGAAGTTCTACATCCTCTCCAACAACCACGTCCTCGCCGACTCCAACCGGGCCCAGCTGGGCAGCGCCATCGTGCAGCCCGGCCGGTTCGACGGCGGCACGGACCCCGCGGACCGCATCGCCACGCTGTCCCGCTTCATCACCATCCAGTTCGCCCCGCAGACGCCGCTGGAGCGGCAGAACAACGTGGTCGACGCCGCGCTCGCCGAGGTCCAGTTCCAGGACGCCACGCGCGAGCAGTACTTCAGCGGGGCGCCGCGCGCCTGGCGCCGCAAGGCGAACGTCGCGGTGGGCGACCTGGTGAAGAAGACGGGCCGTACGACGAACGTGTCCTTCGGCCGGATCGTCTCGGTCGACGCCACGATCGACGTCAACTACGGCACGGCGGGCACGGCCCGCTTCAAGGACCAGATCCTCACCACGAACATGTCCGCGGGCGGCGACTCCGGTTCGCTCGTGACGTCCTACGACAACGTGGCGGTCGGCCTGCTGTTCGCCGGCTCCTCGACGGTCACGGTCGAGAACCACATCGAGAACGTACGCGCCCTGCTGCGCGTCGAGGTCTCCGAGCAACTGGCATAGAAGGAGGTGACGTTGACGTCATGACCACGCAAGCACGCAAGGGCAAGAGCCAAACCCGCTCGGAACACCGCTTCCACAACCCGCAGGGCGCGGAGGTCAAGACCCGCGACGAGGCGTTCGCCGCGCAGCGCGAGGTGTCCGCGGAGGCACTGACGGTCGACTGCAAGCTGGAGCTGAACAACGGCTCGGTCACCTTCGCCATCACCGCGAAGATCAACCCGAACACGCACCCCTTCGTGGTGACCGGCGGCCAGATCACGTCGGGCATCTGCGGCGCCCCGTGGGACATCACGGGCGGCTTCATCGGCGACACCATCCGCCTGGACGCGAAGCGCGCGGGCCAGGGTTCGTGCGCCTCCACGATCACGGTGGTCGGCGAATTCCAGAACCCACCGTCGTACCGCGGCACGTACGGCTTCGACGGCGCGTCGTCGTCCTTCAAGCACACGACGCGGTATCTCTGCTGAGCACGCAGCGCCCGGCCGCCGCGTGCAGGCGGCGGCCGGGCGCATTCCAAGCCCGGGTACGCATTTCAAGCCCCTGCGGCGATTGAGCAGCGGGGCCCGGGGCAGAGCCCCGAGACCGCAACCCCGGCGCCGCGCAACGTCAACTCCCGTTGGCCGACCGCGCCTTGAACGCCGCCTTGCGCGCCTCCTTGGCCACCTTCTTGTCCGGGTGAAGGCGCCCCATCGCCTCCAACACATCGGCGGTAGCCGGATGCTCCACCCGCCACGCCGCCGAGAAGAACCCACTGTGCTGCGCGGCGAGCCCCTCCACCAGCGCCTGCAACTCCTCCGAGTTCCCCTCGATGGAAAGCTGCGCCGCGATCGTGTCGACGGTCAGCCAGAACACCAGGTCCTGCGAGGGCGCCGGCACGTCCCCGAACCCGTGCTCGGCCAGCCACACCCGGGCGAGCCCGCCCAGCTCCGCGTCGTCCAGCACCTCGCGAAGCGCCGGCTCGGCCTCCGCGCCGACCAGCGACAGTGCCTGCTGGCACCGCAGCCGCCGCAGCGGCGCCCACTCGTCGGCGCCGCGCGCCGCGGCCAGCAACTCCCGCGCCGCGGCCAGCGGTTCACGCCGCGCGAGCCACTGCTCGATCTCGACCTGCGCGGCGGCCTGCGGGAACGCGGCCGTACCGTCGAGCAGCGCGTCGGCGCCCTTGTCGGCGAGGTCGCCGACGGCCGGGGCGTCCAGGCCCGCGTCGAGCATCCGCGCCCGCACGCCGTACAGGCCGAGGGGCGTGAGCCGCACCATCCCGTAGCGGGAGACGTCGGCGTCGTCGACGGGCTCGGCCACCGACTCCTCGGCATCGGCCATCAGCGCCTCGTCGACCGGCTGGAACTCCACCAGGCCGATCGGGTCGAGCAGCCGGAACTGGTCGTCGAGCCGCATCATCGCGTCCGAGACCTGCTCCAGGACGTCGTCGGTCGGCTCGCCCATGTCGTCGGGCACGATCATCGACGCGGCGAGCGCGGGCAGCGGCACGGCCTCCTCGCCTGCGCCGCCGTCGCTGACGGTCAGCAGATACAGGTTGCCGAGCACGCCCTCCAGGAACTCGGACTCCGCCTCGGGGTCCCAGTCGAGCTGCGAGAAGTCGATCTCGCCGCCCTCCTCCATGGCGCCGACCAGGTCGTCGAGGTCGGGCACGCTCGCGTCGGCGAGCACGGTGTCGAGCGCGCCCAGCCACAGCGCGAGCACGTCGGCGGGGCCGCCCGCGGTGAGCGTGCCGAGCTCCTCACCGACCTTGACCGTGCCCTCCTCCTCGTCCACGACCTCCACGAGGCCCGTGTCGACGGCGATGCGCCAGGCCTCGCTCGCGTACGCGGCGGCGTCGGCCTCGTCGACGGCACCGGTGAGCCCGAGCTCGGCCGCAGCGGCGGGCAGCTGCTCCTCGACCAGCTCACCGCCCGCGCCGACCCGGGTGTCGGGACCGGCCCAGCGGGCGAGCTTCACCGCGCGGGACAGGAGAGGGGTGGCAAGGGCGTCCCGCGCCAGCTCCGCTTCGGCGGGCAGCCGCACCGGCGGCAGGGGGGAGCTGTCTGACATCGGCTGGTTCTCCTCGGGGACGTGCATGGGGCCTACGTTGCGACCGCCCAGCCTAGAGCCTGCCCGGCGGATCCTGCTGGAGTCGCGGGGTCTGGCACGCACTCCTGCGGCGTTGTCGTCAATCACCATCGCTCCGCGATGCCTCAATCCTCCGCCTTGCAGGCGCACGCACCAGACCCCGCTCGCCTGCACCGCCTGGGCGCGGCCACCCGCATCCAGCCTGATCCGCCGGGCAGGCTCTGACGGATTTACACCCATGCTGCCGGGTTCATCTACCGGTCGGCTCCCCCTCATGTCCCCGACATCCCCGAAACCTTGACAACTCACGGGCGCAGGACGGAAATTGACGCGCGTAGAAGGCGCCGCGCGCCTCTCCCGACAAGGAGTCGAACATGAAGCCGAGCAAGTACGTGCTGTCCCGGTCGCGCCTCGCCGCGCTGGCCGTCGCCTGCGCCGCGGTGTCCGGCACCCTCGCCACGCTCCCCGCCCACCCGGCCGCGGCCGCCGACGTCGCCATCCACGACATCCAGGGCGGCACCCGGATATCCCCGCTCGCCGGACAGCAGGTCACCGGCGTGACGGGGGTGGTGACGGGCGTCAGAACGTACGGCTCGTCCCGCGGCTTCTGGTTCCAGGACACGAAGCCCGACGCCGACCCGGCCACCAGCGAGGGCGTCTTCGTCTTCACGAGTTCCACCCCCACCGTGAAGGCCGGCGACGCCGTCACCGTCTCCGGGACGGTCTCCGAGTACGTGCCCGGCGGCGCCTCGTCCGGCAACCAGTCGCTCACCGAGCTGACGAAGCCGACCGTGACCGTGAACTCCTCGGGCAACCCCGTGCCGGTCACCACCATCACCGCCAAGTCGGTCCCCGCCGCGTACGCGCCGCAGGGCGACCCGGCGGCGAACGGCTCCGTCAACAAGCTGCCGCTGAACCCGCGCGCGTACGCCCTCGACTACTACGAGTCCCTGGAGGGCCAGAACGTCCGCGTCGGATCCTCGCGGGTCGTCACCGCGTCCGACGCGTACGGCGAGCTGTGGGTCACGGTCAAGCCGCACGAGAACCGCACCAAGCGCGGCGGCACCCGCTACGCCTCGTACGAGGACCAGAACGGCGGGCGGCTGCAGATCCAGTCGCTCGGCGCGCTCGCCGACTTCCCCGCGGCCGACGTCGGCGACACGCTGACCGGCACCACCGAGGGACCGCTCGACTTCAACCAGTACGGCGGATACACGCTGGTGGCACGGGAGTTGGGGAGCCTGAAGCAGTCCGGCCTGGAGCGCGAGACGACCCGCGCGCAGAAGTCGGGCGAGCTGGCCGTGGCGACGTACAACGTCGAGAACCTCGACCCCTCCGACGCCACCTTCGACGCGCACGCCGCCGCGATCGTCGGCAACCTGCGCTCCCCCGACATCGTGTCCCTGGAGGAGATCCAGGACAACAACGGCGCGAAGAACGACGGTACGGTCGCCGCCGACGCGACGATGGGCAAGCTGATCGACGCGATCGCCGCCGCGGGCGGGCCGCGCTACGACTGGCGTTCGATCGACCCGGAGAACAACAAGGACGGCGGCGAGCCGGGCGGCAACATCCGCCAGGTCTTCCTGTTCAACCCGGACCGCGTGTCCTTCACCGACCGTCCCGGCGGCGACGCCACCACGCCGGTGGGCGTGACCCGCGAGAAGGGCAGGGCGGCGCTCACCGCCTCCCCCGGCCGCGTGGCGCCCGCCGACACGGCCTGGGCGAACAGCCGCAAGCCGCTGGCCGCCGAGTTCTCGTTCCGCGGCAAGCCCGTCTTCGTGATCGCCAACCACTTCGCGTCGAAGGGCGGCGACCAGGGCCTGACCTCCCAGTACCAGCCGCCCGCGCGCTCCTCGGAGACGCAGCGGCACGCGCAGGCGACGGTGGTGAACACCTTCACCAAGGACATCCTGAAGGCGCAGCCGGACGCGGACGTGATCACGCTCGGCGACATCAACGACTTCGAGTTCTCCGGCACGGCGCAGCGCCTGGAGGCCGGCGGCGCGCTCTGGTCGGCGATCAAGTCCCTGCCGAAGCACGAGCGTTACACGTATGACTACCAGGGCAACAGCCAGGTCCTGGACCAGATCCTGATCAGCCCGTCGATCAGGGCGAAGGACGCGTTCGCGTACGACAGCGTGCACATCAACAGCGAGTTCCACGACCAGATCAGCGATCACGACCCGCAGGTGCTGCGCTTCCGCCCGTAGTCGAAGTGATCCGCTAGTCGAAGATCCTCGCCAGCCAGTCGCCCCACTCGATCTCGTTCCGCACGGCGTCGGCGTCCGGCGCGAAGTCATGGACGCCGACGCCCACGGGCGCGCCCCAGTGACCGCGCCCGAAGAAGCGGTACAGGGCGTCGTCGGTGCGCAGGCCGAGGAAGTGGGCGTTGCGGTAGTCGAGCACGGCGTCCAGGGTCTGTCCTGCCGGACCCTGGACGCGCACCCTGGCACCCGCCGTCGCGTCGGCGGGCAGGTCGAGCGCCCTGCCGACGGCGGTGAGCGCCTCGCGGTTCGCGGAGGAAGGGGGCCCGTCGAGCGTGGCGAAGGCGGCCGGGCGGCCCGCGAAGTACGTCACGTACTGGCGCAGTGTGTGCAGGTAGAAGTCGGTGTGCTTGTCGCAGGCGTCGTACTGCTCGTCCCAGTGCTCGGTGAAGATGCCGCTGTGGGTGTAGCGGACCCGGGCGCGGCTGCCGCCGTCGCGCGGCTCGATGGCCCAGTCGAGCTGGTTCAGCGGCTGGCCCGGCGGCAGGGCGGCCGGGTCGTCGGAGCGGACGGTGAGCCGGCGCGGCGGGTTCCAGACGGTCAGCACGGAGTGGAAGGGGCCGTGGCCGCCCTCTTTCGGCTCGTACTCCATGGGCCACAGCCAGCCGGCCGCCCCTTGCGTCACGGCGTCCCACACCTGCTGGGGGGCGGCGCCGATCTCGAATTCCCGTGCGACCTCGAACGGCTTTCCGCCGCCGGGTCCACTCATGACCGCCGACTTCGTCGCATGGCTCCACGGTCCCCCGGAAGCCGCTCCCCGTCCAGACGAACGGCCCCGGCCGCGCTCCCCGCTCCGGACCCGAGCCGGGACCGCTCCCCGTCCGCGCCGCTACTTCTCCCCGCCCATCGCCCGCCCCAGGCGCGCCAGCTGTCCCTGGAACCAGTCGAGCCGGGCCTGGAGCAGGGCCGCCTCCGCGGCCAGCTCGGGCATTGCGGGGGCGGGCCCCCGCGGCCCCGCGCCCGGTGCGGCGCGCACCCGCAGCCCGTCGCCCGCGAGCCGGGCGAAGGCCTCCAGGGTCCAGCGCGGCCGCCCGCCCACGCACCCGGCGCACGCCGCTTCGAGCACAAGCCGGCCGGCCCGCCCCCACCCCGCGTCGGCGAGCACGGACGCCTCGGCGCCGCACGGGCACGGCCCGACGGTGGCGGTGCGCACCCGCTGGCGCCCGTAGCGGAACCCGCGCTCGAACCGGATGTAGGGCCCGAGGACGGAGACCTCGAGCAGGACCGCCCTGCGGTGCCCGGCCTCGACCAGCAGCCCCTCCGCGCTCCGGCGTTCGTGCACGCAGTGGAATCCGCAGTCGCAGCGCCGGTGCGGCGCGCGGTGCCGCCGCCCGTACACGCAGCGCGCCTCGTCGAGCACCTTGTAGGGCGCCGCGGCGCCGAGCGAGACGCCCAGGAATCCGGCGCTCCCACCGTCCGCGGCGAGCACGGGGTGGGCGATCTTGTAACCGGTGGGCGGCTCCGTCGGGCGCTCCTGAGGGAGCCGCAGCCTCATCGCGCGGCCGGGACCTCGGCGGGCTCCGGCACGGCGTCGCGCACGACGGTCTCGGCCGTCAACTCCTGCGCCTGATCGTCGACTTCGGGCCGCTCGGTCTCCCGCGGCGCTTCTTCGGCGATCCCGGTGGCGAGTGCTTTGCCGAGCCTCATGGTGCCTCCCCTGAACGGCCTTCGGCGATCCGGTTGCCGGTCACCGGCCTCTCATGGTGGCGCACACCGCCCGATTTGGCACCAGTGCGTTCGGCGTCCTGCATGAGCAGGGCGTGCTCGTCGGCCACCAGCGCCTCGGCCACGGCCACCGCACGCTCCCCCGCGAGCCGCAGCCCGGCCTGCGACCAGGGTTCGGGGGCCGGGTGCCGGCGCCGCCACCACACGGCGCACGCCGCGTAGATCCCGCTCGCACACATCACCGCGGGCGCGGCAAGCGCCATCACCACGTCTCGCACCACACGCACCTCGCGAACGGACCAGCATCTTCACTGCGGTTCATCGGGTTTCCGCCGCGCCACCTGAAGCGCACATCTCGGCCAAATCGGATGGGAGGCAGTGCATTTCAAGCCCCGCCGTTCCGCTTCCGCCTCGACTCTTCAGCGGTGCTTCGCACCACCTCGTAGCAGAATTAAGTGGAGCTGCACCGTGCCCGGACCGACACTCCCGTCATGACCGACACAACCCCACGCCCCTCCCCCTTCAACCGCGCCCTGTGCGCCATGGTCACGCCCTTCACACGGACGGGGACGCTCGACCTGCCCGCTGCCCAGAAGCTGGCCGACCAGCTCGTCACCGAGGGCTGCGAGGGCCTCGTCCTGTCCGGCACGACCGGCGAGTCCCCGACCACGACCGACGCGGAGAAGGCGGACCTCGTACGGGCGGTGCGCGAGGCGGTCGACCGCCGCGCGAAGGTCGTCGCCGGCATCGGCACGTACGACACCCGCCACACCGTCGACCTCGCCCACCAGGCCCAACAAGCGGGCGCGGATGGCCTGTTGGTCGTCACCCCGTACTACAGCCGCCCGCCGCAGGACGCGATCGAGGCCCACTTCCGGGCGGTCGCCGACGCCACGGACCTCCCCCTGATGCTGTACGACATCCCGGGCCGCACCGGCACCCGCATCGAACCGGAGACGATGATCCGGCTGGCGGAGCACCCCCGGATCGTCGCCGTGAAGGACTGCGCGTACGACCTCCTCGGCACCCAACGGGTCATGTCTGCAACGGACTTGGCGTACTACACGGGCTGCGACGAGTACGTCCTGGCACTGTACGCACTGGGTGGCGCGGGCTACGTCTCGACGGTCGCGAATGTGGCACCCGCCGCCTTCCGCGCCATCGTCGACGCGTACGACGCGGGCGACACGGCGGAGGCCGCCCGCCGCCAGCGACTCACGGTCCCGCTCACCCAGTTGATGATGAACGCGGGCCTGCCCGGCACGGTGACCACCAAGGCCCTCCTCGGCGGCCCGGTCCGCGCACCGCTGCAGCCCGCCGACCAGGAGGCGACCGACGGGCTGCGGGCGGCGCTGGAGAAGCTG
Organism: Streptomyces sp. NPDC107575; assembly: GCF_055657265.1. Classification (NCBI taxonomy): domain Bacteria; kingdom Bacillati; phylum Actinomycetota; class Actinomycetes; order Kitasatosporales; family Streptomycetaceae; genus Streptomyces; species Streptomyces sp. NPDC107575. The sequence goes on from NZ_JBVKBG010000003.1 coordinate 137,593, forward strand.
CTCAGCGCGTCGTGAACTGGGGCGACCAGCGCCCCGGATAGTCCGCCGACGCCTTGCGGAAGTCGCTGAGCTGGACGACCTTGTCGCTGCCGACCGTCACCAGCAGCAGCTGGTTGCGGAACTCGCCCTTGCCGCCGCACTTCTTGGGGTCACAGCCCCAGGCGACGAGCCGCTTGTCGTCGGCCCAGGCGAGCAGCTGCTGCGCGGGCAGCTTGTCGACGAGTTCACCGGTCCGCGCGTCGTTCACGGCGACGGCGATCGTGTTCTTGCCGCCCGCGAAGTCCCCCGCGGCGAGCTTCCCGTCGGGCGAGAGCCCCGCCTCGGCGTACATCAGCCAGTGCCGCAGCTTCTCGGGCGTCGGGGCCTTCTTGCCGTCGAGACCGTAGGCCTGCGGTCCGCCGTCCGACATCGAGGTGGCGACCACGAGGTCACCGTCGGGCGCGAACCGGAAGTCCTCCCGGGCGTTGTGCTCGAACTCCCCACCCTTGAGCGGCACCGCCGCCCACGTCCCCTTCCCGCTCGCCACGTCGACGACGGAGAACCCGGTCCTGGACGGGTGACCGGGACTCGGCTGCTCCGGACCGCTGCCGTCGCTCATGGGCCGGTCCTTGTACAGGTGGTCCGGATCGGTCTTGTACGTCGTCACGACGAGCTTGCGGCCGTCCGCGGAGTACTCGACCCCGGCCGCCCCCTGTGCCACCGGGATCCAGCGCGTCACCTTGTTCGTGGCCAGGTCGAGGATGCCGACCCGCTTCGCGGGCAGCTTCTTCTCCAGGACGGCGGCGGTGCGCGCCCCCGGGGCGACGGTCAGCCAGGACCAGTCCGTGGTCTTCCGATACGTCTTGGTCGTCGGGTCGAGCACCCCGTACGTCCGGGTCAACTTCCCGTCCCCGTCGGCGTACTTGACCGACTTGTACGTGACGAAGGACGCGAGAACCGTGCGCCCCGCCGCGATGACGTCCTTGGGCGGCGACTGGTCCGGGTGCGCGATGACATCGGCCGAACCGGTCACCTCGGCGGGCGGGGCGTCCTTCCCGTCGTCGATCCGCGGCACCAGTACGGCGGCGACGACCACCGCCGTGGCCGCCACGAACGCGCCCACGGCCGTGCCGGTGCGCCGCCTGCGCCGCACCGCCAGGACCCGGTCGGCGAGGTCGACGGGCGCGGGCCCGACGGCGTCGGCCTGCTCGCGCAGCGCCTCCTTGAGCATGGCGTCGACGTTCACGGGCGCACCTCCGCCGGCGCGTAGTCATGGGAGGACGGCGGCCGGTCGTCGCCGTCCTGTGCCAGTTCGGGAGCGAGCCCGCGCAGCTTCGCGAGCGCGCGGTGGGTGGTGGAGCGCACGGTGCCCACGGAGACGCCGAGCTCCCGGGCGACGTCGCCCTCCGGCAGGTCCTCGAAGTACCTGAGGACGAGGACGGTGCGCTGCCGTGCGGTGAGCCGGGCTAGGGCGGCGCGCAGCACGACGCGCAGTTCCGCGTCGGCCGTCCCGTCCCCCGCCGCGGCGCCGTCCGGCACCCGCCCGTAACTGACCTCACGCTTGGGCCACTTCAGCCGCCACCGGCTGATCTGCTGCCGGTAGAGGGCCTGGCGCACATACGCCTCCGGGTCCTCGATCCGGTCCCACCGCCCGGCCACCTTGATCAGCACGCTCTGCAGCAGGTCCTCGCCCGCGTGCCGGTCCCCGCCACTGAGCAGCACGGCCGTCTTCAGCAGCACGGACGACCGTTCGGCCACGAACTCCCTGAACCGCTCCGCCCCCGCACCGCGCTCTTTCCGCACCGCATCCATCGCCACCTTCTCTTTCCCCCCGGGCTGCCCCCGGCTGTCCCCGCTGTCACCCCTGATGACGAGCGCGGGCGCGGTCCGCTATGCCTGCCCGGCGAGAATTCTTCCGTACGGCCCCGAACCAGGTACGGATACTCATGACGGGACCACGGGCCCGGCGTGACCATGGGGGAAGAACGGCACCATCACCCACGGGGAGACGACCGATGAATGCCCGCACCCTCTTGCGCCTGACCGTCACCAACCCGGCGTCGGCGATCTATCTCAGCCTGGTCGGCGCGTCCGTCGTGTTCACCGGCGTCGTCGTGCTGACGTCCTCCGACCCGGGCTTCGTCGGGGTCTGGCCCTTCTTCTTCACCGCTCCGACGTCCCTGCTCATGGTGGGAATCATCGGCGCGGTCGGCGGCCTGGACGCCCCCATCTGGCTCCTCGGCGCCGGCATCGTCGTGAGCGCCCTGCTCCAGTCGCTGGCCCTCGGCGCGACCCTGCAGGCCCTGCGCGGCCGCCGCCGCCTCGGCACCACCCACTGACCCACCCCCCACACACGAGCGCCCTCCCGTGGACCACGGGAGGGCGCTCGGCTGACGCGGGTCAGTTGTGGCTGTGCAGCACCTCGTTGAGGCCGCCCCAGACCGCGTTGTTCGGGCGGGCCTCGACCGTGCCGGTCACGGAGTTGCGGCGGAAGAGGATGTTCGAGGCGCCGGAGAGGTCGCGGGCCTTGACGACCTCGCCGTCGGGCATCGTCACGCGGGTGCCCGCGGTGACGTACAGACCGGCCTCGACCACGCACTCGTCGCCGAGCGCGATGCCGACGCCCGCCTCGGCGCCGACGAGGCAGCGCTCGCCGATGACGATGCGGACGTTGCCGCCGCCGGACAGCGTGCCCATCGTGGAGGCGCCGCCGCCGATGTCCGAGCCGTCGCCGACGACGACACCGGCGGAGATGCGGCCCTCGACCATCGACGTGCCGAGCGTGCCGGCGTTGAAGTTCACGAAGCCCTCGTGCATGACCGTGGTGCCCTCGGCGAGGTGCGCGCCCAGGCGGACCCGGTCGGCGTCGGCGATGCGCACGCCCTTGGGGGCGACGTAGTCCGTCATGCGGGGGAACTTGTCCACGGACGTCACCTGGAGGTGCAGGCCCTCCGCGCGGGCGTTCAGCCGGGCCGTCTCCAGGTTGTCGACGGCGACGGGGCCGAGCGAGGTCCAGGCGACGTTGGCGAGGAGGCCGAACACGCCGTCCAGGTTCTGGCCGTGCGGCTTCACCAGGCGGTGCGAGAGCAGGTGCAGGCGCAGGTACGCGTCGTGCGCGTCGAGCGGCTTGTCGTCGAGGGACGCGATGACCGTGCGGACGGCCACGGTCTCCACGCCGCGGCGGGCGTCGGGACCGATCGCCTTCGCCGCGCCCGCGCCGAGCAGCTCGACGGCCTTCTCGGCGGAGAGCTTCTCGGTCCCGGCCGGGCCGGGCTCGGCGACGAGCTCGGGCTTCGGGAACCAGGTGTCGAGCACGATGCCGTCGGACGTAACGGTGGCGAGGCCGGCGGCGACGGCGCCGGTGGAGCGGGGAGCAGTGGTGTCGGTCATGGCCCCAAACCTAATCGGCGCGGGCCCGTGGAGGCTAACCGGTGCCCGCCCCCGTCTCACCAGCCGGGCGCCGCCGCGCTCAGGGGATCAGCCGCGCCAGCATCTCCCGCGTGTACCCGGCGTCGTACTCGCCGCCCGTCAGCAGCACTTGGAGCGAGATCCCGTCCATGAGCGCGACCAGGGCCCGCGCGGTGACGGGGTCGGTGCGCCGGGCGACGACCTCCGCGAGCTCCTCGCACCACTCGGCGGCGACGGGCCGCAGCGAGGGCCTGCGCAGCGCGGCCAGGTAGAGCTCGTACTCCAGCTCCACGCCGTCCCGGTCCCCGGCCAGCCACTCGCCGAGCACGGCGGCCAGCTCGGCGGGCAGATCGCTGTCCGGGTCCTCGATGGCGTGGTGCCCCGCGACGACCTTCGCGAAGCCCTCGTTGGCCTGCCGCAGCGCGGCCACCATCAGCTCGTCGAGCGTCTTGAAGTGGTACGTGGTCGAACCGAGCGGCACATCGGCCTCGCGGGCGACGGAACGGTGGCTGAGCCCGCCGATGCCCTTCGAGCCGACCACCCGGATCGCGGCGTCGATGATCCGCTGGCGGCGCTCGGGATCGTAGCGGCGCGTGCCCATCAGTGCGCCCCGCCGAGATTGAGCAGCACGACGCCCCCGATGACGAGGGCGATCCCGCCGACCTTGGCGAGCGTGAGGCCCTCGCCGAGGAACAGCATGCCGATCGCGGCGATGATCGCCGTGCCGGTACCTGCCCAGATCGCGTAGGCGGTCCCGATCTGCACGGTCTTCAGCGTCTGCGCGAGCAGCGCGAACGCGACGATGTAGCCGGCGACGGTGAGCAGCGAGGGCCAGAGCCTGCTGAACCCCTCGCTGTACTTCATGGCGGTGGTGGCCCCCACCTCGGCGGCTATGGCGCCGGCCAGCAGCACGTATCCCATGTGTACGAGTGTACATAACGGCGGCGCCGAAAAAGCCCCTCCGGCGTTTGCCGGAGGGGCTTGATCAGCTCACACGTTGAACCCGAGCGCCCTCAGCTGCTCGCGCCCGTCGTCCGTGATCTTGTCCGGGCCCCACGGCGGCATCCAGACCCAGTTGATCCGGAGCTCGTTGACGATGCCGTCGGTGGCGGACTTCGCCTGGTCCTCGATGACGTCGGTGAGCGGACAGGCCGCCGACGTCAGCGTCATGTCGATCGTCGCGATGTTCGCGTCGTCGATGTGGATGCCGTAGATCAGGCCCAGGTTGACGACGTCGATGCCCAGCTCGGGGTCGACGACGTCGTAGAGCGCCTCGCGGACCTCGTCCTCGGAGGCCGGCTTCATCTCCACTGCCGTGCTGTCACTCATGCGGTCTTCGCCTCCTCCGCGAAAGCCTGCGCCGTCGCGTCCTTCCACGCCATCCAGCTCAGGAGGGCGCACTTCACTCGGGCCGGGTACTTGGAGACCCCGGCGAACGCGACCGCGTCCTCCAGGAGCTCCTCCATCGAGTCGTCCGGCTCGATCTGCCCCTTCGACTGCATCAGGTCCAGGAAGGTCTCCTGGATCTTCCGCGCGTCGGCCAGCTCCTTGCCGACCAGCAGATCGTTGAGGACGGACGCCGAGGCCTGGCTGATGGAACAGCCCTGCCCCTCGTACGACACGTCAGCGATCTTCTCGCCGTCGTACTTCACGCGCAGTGTGATCTCGTCACCGCACGTCGGGTTGACGTGGTGCACCTCGGCGTCGCCATCCCGCAAGCCCCGGCCGTGCGGGTGCTTGTAGTGGTCCAGGATGACTTCCTGGTACATCGAATCCAGCTTCATGCGATTCCTCGCCAACCCCTCAACCGAAGAAGTTCCGTACGTGCTCCAGGCCGTCGACCAGCGCGTCGATCTCGCCGGGCGTGGAGTACAGATAGAACGACGCTCGCGTGGTCGCAGGAATTCCGTACCGCAGGCAGACCGGCCGTGCGCAGTGGTGACCGACCCGGACCGCGATGCCCTGCTCGTCGAGGACCTGGCCCACGTCGTGCGGGTGGATGTCGCCGAGCGTGAAGGAGATCGCCGCGCCCCGGTCCTCGGCCGTGGCCGGGCCGATGATCTTCAGGTCGGGGACCTCCTGCAGCCGCTTCACCGCGTACTCGGTGAGCGCCTGCTCGTGCTGGAGGATCTTCTCCATGCCGATCGAGTTCAGGTAGTCGATCGCCGCGCCGAGGCCGACGGCCTCCGCGATCGGCGGCGTACCGGCCTCGAACTTGTGCGGCGCGGGGGCGTACGTCGAGGAGTGCATGGACACCGTCTCGATCATCTCGCCGCCGCCGAGGAAGGGCGGGAGGTCCTCGAGCAGCTCCTGGCGGCCCCAGAGGACGCCGATGCCGGTCGGGCCGCACATCTTGTGGCCGGTGAAGGCCACGAAGTCGGCCTGCAGCGCCTGCACGTCGACCGGCATGTGCGGGGCGGCCTGCGAGGCGTCGATCAGGACCAGGGCACCGACCTCCTGGGCGCGGCGCACGATGGCCTCGACCGGGTTGTGGGTGCCGAGGATGTTCGACACGAGCACGAAGGAGACGATCTTCGTCTTCTCCGTGATGACCTCGTTGATGTTGGAGAGGTCCAGGCGGCCGTCGTCCGTCAGGCCGAACCACTTCAGCTTCGCGCCGGTGCGCTGCGAGAGCAGCTGCCACGGAACGATGTTGGAGTGGTGCTCCATCTCCGTGATCACGATCTCGGTCTCGTGGTCGACCTTGTACGGCTCGTCGGCCCAGCCGAGCATGTTGGCGACGAGGTTGAGCGACTCCGAGGCGTTCTTCGTGAAGATGACCTCGTCGCGGCTCGGCGCGTTGATGAACGCGGCGACCTTGTCGCGCGCGCCCTCGTACAGCGCCGTGGCCTCCTCGGCCAGCACGTGCACGCCGCGGTGGACGTTGGCGTTGTGCCGCTCGTAGTACCCCGTCATGGCGTCGAGGACCTGGCGCGGCGTCTGCGAGGTCGCCGCGTTGTCCAGGTACACGAGGTTCTTGCCGTCGTGAAGCACCCGGTCGAGGATCGGGAAGTCCTTGCGGATCGCCTCGGTGTCGAGGAGGCCCGGCAGCTGTGTCACGCGGATGCGCCACCCTTCACGTACTTGTCGTAGCCCTCGGCCTCGAGCTGGTCGGCCAGCTCGGCGCCGCCGGACTCGACGATGCGGCCGCCCGCGAACACGTGCACGTGGTCGGGCTTGATGTAGCGCAGGATGCGCGTGTAGTGGGTCACCAGGAGGGTGCCGACCTCGCCGTTCTCACGGACGCGGTTGATGCCCTCGGAGACGATGCGCAGGGCGTCGACGTCGAGGCCGGAGTCGGTCTCGTCGAGGACGGCGATCTTCGGCTTGAGGAGCTCCAGCTGAAGGATCTCGTGGCGCTTCTTCTCACCGCCGGAGAAGCCCTCGTTCACGTTGCGCTCGGCGAAGGACGGGTCCATGGAGAGCTTCTCCATGGCCTCCTTGACCTCCTTCACCCAGGTGCGCAGCTTGGGGGCCTCGCCGCGCACGGCCGTGGCCGAGGTGCGCAGGAAGTTGGAGACGGAGACACCGGGGACCTCGACCGGGTACTGCATGGCCAGGAAGAGGCCGGCGCGGGCGCGCTCGTCGACGGACATCTCGAGGACGTCCTCGCCGTCGAGCGTGACGGTGCCGGAGGTGATCGTGTACTTGGGGTGACCCGCGAGCGAGTACGCGAGGGTCGACTTGCCGGAGCCGTTCGGACCCATGATCGCGTGGGTCTCGCCCTGCTTCACGGTCAGGTCGACGCCCTTGAGGATCTCCTTCGTGGCGTTGTCCGCCTCGACGGTGACGTGCAGGTCCTTGATTTCAAGCGTTGCCATGGGGACTTCAGTTCTCCTGGGTGAGGGAGACGAGAACGTCGTCCCCTTCGATCTTCACGGGGTATACGGGCACAGGGCGGGTGGCCGGGAGGCCGGACGGCTTGCCGGTGCGCAGGTCGAACGCGGACCCGTGCAGCCAGCACTCGATCTGGCAGTCCTCCACCTCGCCCTCGGAGAGCGAGACGTTCGCGTGCGAGCAGATGTCGTTGATCGCGAACACCTCGCCCTCCGTGCTCACGATGGACACGGGCGTGCCGTCGATCTCCACCCGCTTCGGGGTGTCGGTCTCCAGCTCGGCGAGTCCACAGGCACGGACGAAGGACGGGGTCATCAGACCGACGCCTCCAGCTCGGTCTCGATCTTCTCGAGCAGGCGCTCCTCGATGTCCGGGACGCCGATCTGCTGGACCAGCTCGGCGAAGAAGCCGCGCACGACGAGGCGGCGGGCCTCCTCGGCGGGGATGCCGCGGGACATCAGGTAGAAGAGCTGCTCGTCGTCGAAGCGGCCGGTGGCGGAGGCGTGACCGGCGCCGACGATCTCGCCGGTCTCGATCTCCAGGTTCGGCACCGAGTCGACGCGGGCACCGTCGGTCAGAACCAGGTTGCGGTTCATCTCGTACGTGTCCGTGCCCTCGGCCGCGGCCTCGATGAGGACGTCACCGATCCACACGGCGTGCGCGTCGTCGCCCTGGAGCGCGCCCTTGTAGACGACGTTCGACTTGCAGTGCGGGGTGTTGTGGTCGACCAGGAGGCGGTGCTCCTGGTGCTGGCCCGCGTCGGTGAAGTACAGGCCGAACAGCTCGGCCTCGCCGCCGGTGCCCGCGTAGTTGACGCGCGGGTTGAGGCGGACGACGTCGCCGCCGAAGGTGACGACGACCGACTTGAAGGAGGCGTCGCGGCCGACGAGCGCGTTGTGCTGCGCCACGTGCACGGCCTTGTCGTCCCAGTCCTGCACGGAGACGACGGTCAGCTTCGCGCCGTCGCCGAGCAGGTAGTCGACGTTGGCGGCGAGCACCGCGTCACCGGTGTGGTCGATGACCACGACGGCCTCGGCGAAGGCGCCCAGCTCGATGACCTGGTGGCCGTAGGCGACACCGCCCTCGCCGTGCACCGCGATGCGGATCGGCTCGGTGAGAACCGTTTCCTTGGGCACGGAGACGACGGACGCCTTCTCGAACGCCGAGTACGCCTGCGCGGCGACGCGGTCGACGGGCTTGCCGGCCTTGCCGACGCGCGCGTCGTCGCGGCCGACGAGCTCGACGGTGACGCCCTCCGGGGCCTCGACGTCGACCTTCACGCCGTCACCGGTCGCGGTGGCGGTGCCGTCGTGCAGGCCGCGCAGCCGCTCCAGCGGCGTGAACCGCCACTCCTCCTCGCGGCCGTGCGGGACCGGGAAGTCCTGCACGTCGTAGGAGGGGGGCGCGCTCATGCGCGTGGCAACGGTCGACTCGGCGGCGACCGCGACGGCGCCCGCGGTCGTCGAGCCTGCCGGGATGGTGGTGGGAGCCTCAGCCATGGCTGTCGTGGTGCTCGCTTTCGTTTACGTAAGTGGCTTGATGGGAGCGGCGGTTGGCGACCCTGGAGGGGTCTTAACCGACCGCGCCCTCCATCTGGAGCTCGATCAGCCGGTTGAGCTCGAGCGCGTACTCCATGGGCAGCTCCTTGGCGATCGGCTCGACGAAGCCGCGCACGATCATCGCCATGGCCTCGTCCTCGGAGAGGCCGCGGCTCATGAGGTAGAAGAGCTGGTCCTCGGAGACCTTGGAGACGGTCGCCTCGTGGCCCATCGACACGTCGTCCTCGCGGACGTCCACGTACGGGTACGTGTCGGAGCGCGAGATCTGGTCGACGAGCAGGGCGTCACAGAGCACGTTCGACTTGGCGCCCGGGGCGCCCTCGCCGATCTCGATGAGGCCGCGGTAGGAGGTGCGGCCACCGCCGCGCGCGACGGACTTCGAGACGATGTTGGACGACGTGTTCGGCGCCATGTGGACCATCTTCGCGCCGGCGTCCTGGTGCTGGCCCTCGCCCGCGAAGGCGATGGACAGCGTCTCGCCCTTGGCGTGCTCGCCCATCAGGTAGATGGCCGGGTACTTCATGGTCACCTTGGAGCCGATGTTGCCGTCGACCCACTCCATGGTCGCGCCCTCGTAGGCGACGGCGCGCTTGGTGACCAGGTTGTAGACGTTGTTCGACCAGTTCTGGATGGTCGTGTAGCGGCAGCGCGCGCCCTTCTTGACGATGATCTCGACGACGGCGCTGTGCAGGGAGTCCGACTTGTAGATCGGGGCGGTGCAGCCCTCGACGTAGTGGACGTAGGCGTCCTCGTCGACGATGATCAGCGTCCGCTCGAACTGGCCCATGTTCTCCGTGTTGATACGGAAGTAGGCCTGGAGCGGGATCTCGACGTGCACGCCCTTCGGCACGTAGATGAAGGAGCCACCCGACCACACGGCGGTGTTCAGCGCGGCGAACTTGTTGTCGCCGGCCGGGATGACGGTCCCGAAGTACTCCTTGAAGAGCTCCGGGTGCTCCTTCAGGGCCGTGTCGGTGTCCATGAAGATGACACCCTGCTCCTCCAGGTCCTCACGGATCTGGTGGTAGACGACCTCGGACTCGTACTGGGCCGCGACACCGGCGACGAGGCGCTGCTTCTCCGCCTCCGGGATGCCGAGCTTGTCGTACGTGGCCTTGATGTCCTCGGGCAGGTCCTCCCAGGACTCCGCCTGCTTCTCCGTGGAGCGCACGAAGTACTTGATGTTGTCGAAGTCGATGCCCGACAGGTCCGAGCCCCAGTTCGGCATGGGCTTCTTGCCGAACAGCTTCAGACCCTTGAGGCGCAGCTTGGTCATCCACTCCGGCTCGGACTTCTTGGAGGAGATGTCCTTGACGACGTCCTCGTTGATGCCGCGCTTGGCAGAGGCACCGGCCTCGTCGGAGTCCGCCCAGCCGTATTCGTACTTGCCCAGGCCCTCGAGCTCAGGGTGGGCAGTCTCCTCGATGGGGAGAGTCATGCGGGGTTCCTCCCGGCCGTGCTTGCAGATGCGTTGGTGGTCGTGTTGGGGGTGTTCTTGGGGATGAACGTCGTGCAGACCCCGTCGCCGTGGGCGATGGTGGCCAGTCGCTGTACGTGGGTGCCGAGCAGCTGCGAGAACATTTCCGTCTCGGCCTCGCACAGTTGCGGGAACTGCTCGGCCACGTGGGCGACTGGGCAGTGGTGCTGGCAGAGCTGCTCACCGACCGGTGCGCTACGCGCCGTAGCAGCGTACCCGTCCGCGCTCAAGGCCCTCGCCAGGGCCTGGGCGCGCTCTTCGGGCGCTGCCGCCTCGATCGCCGCCTTGTAGGGACCGGCCTGTGCGGCGATCCGCGCGCGGGCGAAGGAGACGAGGGCGTCGTCGCCGCCGGCCTGCTCCTTGATCCAGCGGAGCGCTTCCGCGGCGAGCTTGTCGTAGGACTGGTCGAAGGCGTCCCGGCCGCAGTCGGTCAGCGCGAACACCTTCGCGGGGCGGCCGCGGGTGCGGGCTCCGTAGACGCGCTGGTCCCTGGGCTCCACGACATTGTCGGCACCGAGTGCGTCGAGGTGGCGGCGGACGGCGGCCTGGGTGAGGCCGAGGCGCCCGGCGAGCTCGGCGACGGTGGACGGGCCGTGGTCCAGGATGGAGCGCGCGACCCGGTTGCGGGTGGACCGCTCCCCGGTCGTGAGCTCCTCTGGGGCCTCGCCGACGTTTTTCACAACGCCATTGTTGCGTAATTCCTCAGACCCTGACAAGCGCGGCGGTGATCGCCCCACGGTGCCGTGCATCACTTAGGCGAACCTAAGTAGTCACGTGCCGTGACCTGCGGAAACGATCTTTGATCGATCAGAACGCCGGTGCCGCGACCATCGGGGCAGCCCTTAATTCCATGGCGCCCGACACCCCTCCCGAGCACACTCGCCCCATGCCCACACCCCCTCCGACCGGCCCACTCGTCACTCGCGCGTCCCTCGCGTCGGACCTTCGCGCCCTCGGCGTCCGACCGGGCGACACCCTCCTCGTGCACACCTCGCTCAGCAGCCTCGGCTGGGTGAACGGCGGGGCGCCCGCGGTCGTCCAGGCCCTCCTCGACGCACTCGGACCGACCGGAACACTCGTCGTCCCGACACAATCCGCCGATCTCTCCGACCCGGCCGAGTGGAGCCGCCCGCCGGTCCCGGAGGAGTGGTGGGAGACGATCCGGACGACCATGCCCGTGTACGACCCGGCGATCACGCCCACGCGCGGCGTCGGCATCGTCCCGGAGACCGTACGGACGTGGCCGGGTGCCCTGCGCAGCGCGCACCCGCAGACGTCCTTCGCGGCGCTCGGCCCGCGCGCCGCCGAGGTGACCGAGGGACACGCGCCGGACTGCCGGCTCGGCGAGCGCAGCCCGCTGGCCCGCCTCGAGGAGCTGCACGCGCGCGTACTGCTCCTGGGCGCGGGATACGAGGCGTGCACGAGCTTCCACCTGGCGGAGTACCGCGTCCCGGCCGCATACGAGGACGCCGGCCGCCCGGGCCCGCACGGCTGGGAACACACGCGCGAGGTAGCCATCGACGCCACCCGCTTCACCGCCCTGGGCACCGCCTTCGAACACGCCACACCGGTCACCCTCGGCCGCATCGGCGCCGCAGAGTCCCGCCTCTTCGACCTCCGCACGGCCGTGACCTACGCAGAACACTGGCTCCGAACCCACCGCCCCACCGCAGGCTGACACGGACGCCCGCCCCGCCTCGAACAACCCGCCGCACACCACGGCTCCCCACCCCAGACGGCAAAGGCCACCCCCGCCATGAGCAATCCGCCTCGATACGGCTCCCACCCCAGACGGTCAGGGCCGCCCCCGCCTTGGGCAATCTGCCGCCTTGGGCGGCAGGGTGGGCAAGGCGGCGCCCCGGTGCCGCGTGACGGAGACGTCGGGGTTCGCCCCGGGTGAGCGACCCGGCCCCCGTGCCGCGCAACGGAAACGACGAGCCCCGCCCCGGGTCAGCGTCACGGTGCCGCACACCCCCGGGCCCCGGCCCCCCGCGGAGCGCGACCGCTCCTTAGACTTGCGGACCATGCGAAGCGAGCCAGTCGTCCACATCACCGGTCTGGTGAAGCGGTACGGAACCAAGACCGCGGTCGACGGCCTCGACCTCACGGCGGCCCCCGGCATCACCGCCGTCCTCGGCCCCAACGGCGCGGGCAAGACCACCACGATCGAGACCTGCGAGGGCTACCGCAGGCCGGACTCCGGCACCGTCCGCGTCCTCGGCCTCGACCCGGTCAAGCAGGCCTCCGCCCTGCGCCCCCGCATCGGCGTGATGCTCCAGTCCGGCGGCGTCTACTCCGGCGCCCGCGCCGACGAGATGCTCCACCACATCGCCAAGCTGCACGCCCACCCGCTCGACGTGCCCGCCCTCATCGAGCGCCTCGGCCTCGGCAGCTGCGGCCGCACCACCTATCGGCGCCTCTCCGGCGGCCAGCAGCAGCGCCTCGCGCTCGCCATGGCCGTGGTCGGCCGCCCGGAACTGGTCTTCCTCGACGAGCCGACCGCGGGCCTCGACCCGCAGGCCCGGCACGCCACGTGGGACCTGGTGCGGGACCTGCGCGCCGACGGCGTCTCCGTCATCCTCACCACGCACTACATGGACGAGGCGGAGCAGCTGGCCGACGACGTGGCGATCGTCGACTCCGGCAAGGTCATCACGCAGGGCTCCCCGGAGCAGCTGTGCAAGGGCGGCGCCGAGAACACGCTCCGCTTCTCCGGCCGTCCCGGCCTCGACGTGGCCTCGCTCCTGAAGGCCCTGCCCGCCGACGCGGCCGCCGCCGAGCTCACCCCCGGCTCGTACCGCGTCAGCGGCAAGGTCGACCCCCAGCTCCTCGCGACGGTCACCTCCTGGTGCGCCCAGCACGGCGTGATGCCGGACAAGATCTCCGTCGAGCGGCACACCCTCGAAGACGTATTCCTGGAACTGACCGGCAAGGAGCTGCGCGGATGAGCGCCGGTACGTACGCCCCCGCCCCCGGAGCCGCCCCGCTCCCCCGCATGATCGCGACGCAGGCCGCGCTCGAGACGAAGATGCTGCTGCGCAACGGCGAGCAGCTCCTCCTCACGGTCGTCATCCCGACGCTGCTACTGGTCCTGTTCTCGGCCGTCGACATCGTCGACACCGGCTCCGGGAAGGCCGTCGACTTCCTCACCCCCGGCATCCTCGCGCTCGCCGTGATGTCCACGGCCTTCACGGGCCAGGCCATCGCCACCGGCTTCGAGCGCCGCTACGGGGTACTGAAGCGGCTCGGCGCGTCCCCGCTCCCCCGCTGGGCGCTGATGACCGCGAAGACGCTCTCGGTCCTGGTCACCGAGATCCTCCAGGTCGTCCTGCTCACGGTCATCGCGTTCGCCCTCGGCTGGTCGCCGCACGGGAACCCGTTCGCCGTTCTGCTCCTCCTGGTGCTGGGCACGGCGGCGTTCTCCGGACTCGGCCTCCTCATGGCGGGCACGCTGAAGGCGGAGGCCACGCTGGCCGCCGCGAACCTGGTCTTCCTGCTCCTCCTGGTCGGCGGCGGCGTCATCGTGCCGCTCGACAAGTTCCCCGACGCCGCGCAGTCGGTCCTCGGCCTGCTGCCCATCTCGGCGCTCTCCGACGGCCTGCGGGACGTGCTCCAGCACGGCGCGTCGATGCCCTGGGGCGACCTCGGGATCCTCGCCGCCTGGGCGGTCGTGGGCCTCGGCGCGGCGGGCCGCTTCTTCCGCTGGGAGTAAAAAATGTAGTAACGGGCGTCACAGTTGGCCCAGTTACGTCCCCCTCGTGAAGCCGTGCACAAGCCGCCGCCTACGATGGGCCCGTGCCAAAGCTGACCCCCACCGACGCCGCGCGGGCGCTGCGCAACCCGCTCGCCTTCATCGCCGAGTACTGGACTCCCACTCAGCGGACCGTCCAGCGCGCGGCCATGTCCGCCGTCGTCATGACGGTGCTCATCGTCTGCACCGGCGGCGCCGTGCGCCTGACGGGCTCGGGCCTCGGCTGCCCGACCTGGCCCAAGTGCACCGACCAGTCGCTGACCGCCACGAGCGAGATGGGCTTCCACGGCGCCATCGAGTTCGGCAACCGCATGCTGACCTACGTGCTGTGCGCCGCGGTCGGCTGGGCCATCATCGCCGCCCGCTCGCAGAAGCCGTGGCGGCGCACGGTGACCCGGCTCGGCTGGGCCCAGTTCTGGATCGTGATGGGCAACGCGGTGCTCGGCGGCATCGTCGTCCTGGTCGGCCTCAACCCGTACACGGTGGCGGCCCACTTCGTCCTGACGACCGCCCTGCTGACGGTCGCGGTGCTGATGTGGCAGCGCACCCGTGAGGGCGACGCCGAGCCGCGTCCGCTGGTCGGCGGCGCCATCAAGCAGCTGGTGTGGTTCCTGGTGGTGGCCGCCTCGCTGCTGATCCTCGTCGGCACCGTGGTGACCGGCGCGGGCCCGCACGCGGGCGACTCCAGCGACGTGCACCGGATGCCGCTCGACTGGGAGACGGTGTCGAAGGTGCACGCGGTCCTGGCCTGGATCGTGGTGACGCTGACCTTCGCCCTGTGGTTCGTCCTGAAGGCGGTCGACGCCCCCAAGGGCCCGCTGCACCGCACCCGCGACCTGTTCCTGATCCTGCTCGCGCAGGGCGTCATCGGCTACGTCCAGTACTTCACGGACCTGCCGGAGATCCTGGTCGGCCTGCACATGCTGGGCTCGGCGCTGGTGTGGATCGGAGTCCTGCGCGTGGTGCTCTCGCTGCGCGAACGCCCGGCGGTGGAGCCGGGCCTCCCGTCCCAGTCGGGCCAGGAGCTCTCGGCGGTCTGACGCCCCACGTACGGGCTCAGCCGACGCCGAGCCCGTACACCCGCCGCGCCGTCCCCGACGCGATCATCTGGGCCACCCGCTGCGCGTCGCTCAGCGACCACGCCCCGTCGGCGACCCACTCCCCGAGCACCCGCCCGAGCGCCTGCCGGAAAAGCCGCGCCCCCACCACGTGCAGCTCCGGCAGCCCCTGCGCGCCGGTCGAGAACAGCAGCTTCCCGAACGGCGCCAGCTCCAGGAACTCCGCGAGCAGCCCCGCCGCCCGCGCCCCCGTGCGGGCGAGCGCCGGGCCCAGGTCCGCGTAGACGTGCGGAAAGACGCCCGCCAGATGCGCCGCGTGCCGGTGGTACGGGTAGCCGTGCAGCAGCACCACGTCCGTGCCGAGCCCCGCCGTGGCGCGCGCGAACTCGGCGAGCACCGCCGGATCCGTGTGGTCGAGGTGTCCCCAGCGCAGTTGCAGCGGACGCCCCGAGGCGACCGCGATCCACAGCAGGTGGCGGAGGAGCACCGGGTCCGTGAGGGCGCCGCCGACCTGCCGCCCCGCCAGCCAGCGCGCCGCCGCGCCGCGCACCTCGCCGGGTCCTGGCGGCTGCGGGTCGAGCGCGAGCCCGTGGCGCACGCCGGCGACCGAGGTGAAGGCGACCGCGCCTGAGGCCGCGGCGTGCACCGATTCGGCGAGGTTCGCGAGGAAGGACTCGACGGTCCCGGAGGTGTCCGCGACCTGCTCCGCGAGGAGTTCGAGGCGGATGATCTCGTGGGCCTCGCTGCGGGCGGCCGAAGCCATCTCCGCGGGCCCGGTCAGATCGTCCCGCTGTCCCGTGTCCACGAGATACGTGGTGATGCCGCTGCCCCGAAGCAGCCTGCGGCCCGCCTCGACCACGCCCAGTTCGCGGCGCCTCGCCAGATAGCGGGCGGGCAGGCAGTGGGGCTCGAGACCGAGCAGCGGCGGGCACCAGCGGCGCACCGCGAACCCGGTCTGGGTGTCGAAGAAGGTGGTGCCGGGGGCGGGCGGTCCCTCGCCCCGGCCGAGATGGGCCTCGAAGGTGCCGAGGCCCAGCTCCGTACGCAGCACCCCGTGGCAGTACTGATCCACGAGGGACGGCGTCTCGATCATCCGGGCTCCCCGTCTGTGGACCGTGTTCCTACAGTCCTAACGGGTGAACAAGCGTCTGGTGTTGCTCGAATTCGGCGGCCGGACCCGGCCGCCGGGTTCCGCGTTCAGCCGCCGAGCTGGATGCCCGCCATCCGCTTCCATTCGTACGGGCCCGTCTCGACCTTGGCCGCGAAGTCGCCGTCGAAGTCCTCGTGGACGGTGACGCCGGCCTTCTCGACGGCCTTCTGCGCGATCTCGTACGTGCGGGCCACCACGTCGCCCCAGCCACCGTCCTCGCCGACGAGTACGATCCGCGTGCCGTGCTCGCCGATGTACGCGAGCTGCCCCTCGGCGCCGCCGTGCGCCTTGGCGAACATGCCGATCTCCTTGGCCAGCTTGGCCGCGCGACGCTCGTCCTTGGCCGCCCCGCGGGGCGCCTCAACCGCTTGAGTCTCTGCCATGGACAGGATGCTACCGACGAGTAGCCAAACAAGCGACAAGTGGGGTACGTGGCCTGGGCCACGTACCCCACAAGGAAAGAGCAAAGAGAACGATCAGCGCAAGAAGGGGTCCACCGCGATCGCCACGAACACCAGCGACACATAGGTGATCGACCAGTGGAACAGCCGCATCTCCTTGAGCTTCGCGCCCGTGACCTCGGCCTTGGCGCGGCTCTGCAGACCGTGCGCCTCCCACAGCCAGAAGCCGCCGGCGAGCAGCGCGACCGCCGTGTAGAACCAGCCCGTGTAGCCGAGCGGCTGGAGCAGCAGCGAGACCGCCACCATCACCCAGCTGTACGCGACGATCTGCTTGGCCACGACCTTGTTGGAGGCGAGGACCGGAAGCATCGGCACGCCCGCGCGCGCGTAGTCGTCCTTCACCTTCATGGAGAGCGGCCAGTAGTGCGGCGGCGTCCAGAAGAACATGACCCCGAAGAGGATGATCGGCGCCCACGACATGGAGTTCGTGACCGACGACCAGCCGATGAGGACGGGCAGGCAGCCGGCGATGCCGCCCCACACGATGTTCTGCGCCGTGCGCCGCTTCAGGATCATCGTGTAGACGACCACGTAGAAGAGCAGCGCGCCCAGCGAAAGCCAGGCCGACAGCCAGTTCACCGCGAAGCCGAACAGCAGCGTCGAGATCACCGCGAGGGAGATGCCGAAGACCAGGCACTCGGTCGGGCTGACCATGCCGGTGACCAGCGGACGCTGCGACGTGCGCTCCATGAGCGCGTCGATGTCGCGGTCGTACCACATGTTCAGGGCGTTGGCCCCGCCCGCCGACAGGTAGCCGCCGAGGCAGGTGACGAGCACGAGCCAGAGGTCGGGCACGCCTTGTTCGGCGAGGAACATCACCGGAACGGTGGTGATGAGAAGCAGCTCGATGATTCGCGGCTTGGTCAGCGCCACGAACGCCTTGATCCTGGCCCCGAACGGCCGCTGGCCCCGACTATTGCTCGTCAGCGCTCCCGCTGGACGGGATTCGACGGCCGTCACGCACACCCCTGACAGAGACTCCAGCGAGCCCCCGTTGCGGACCACTTGATGTGAAGTCCCGGTAAAGGCTCGCGCGTACCACGCCACTCTAGACGTTGCCCATACCCAGCCCTTCGTGGGGGTGGGTCGTGTTGGCCCGCATGCCGTAACGCCCCTTCGCACCCCTCTCGCGGAGGCCGTCCGGATGAGCAATTCCGGCCACGGATGAGCCCCCATCTGAGCGGCTGCGTATTCACGTGTCGAATGTGCGTGGATCCGCGTCAGGAGGCGGATCCGACAGAGTCCCGGCAGTCTGGAATGAGTCGAAAAAAAGCACGTTCCAGCGAGGGTAGGCTCGACAACGGCTGGTGACAGACGTCACCGGCAATGAGACATGTGGAGAGGAGCCCTGACTCAGGGTGAGCACCAAGCCGACCACCACAGACTTCGAGTGGACCGATGTGGACCAGCGGGCCGTTGACACCGCTCGCGTCCTGGCCGCCGACGCCGTACAGAAGGTCGGCAACGGCCATCCCGGTACGGCGATGAGCCTGGCCCCGGCCGCGTACACCCTCTTCCAGAAGGTGATGCGGCACGACCCGGCGGACGCCGACTGGGTCGGGCGGGACCGTTTCGTCCTGTCCGCGGGGCACTCGTCCCTGACCCTCTACATCCAGCTCTACCTGGCCGGCTTCGGCCTGGAGCTGGCGGACCTCGAGGCGTTCCGCACCTGGGGCTCCAAGACGCCGGGCCACCCGGAGTACGGGCACACCACCGGCGTGGAGACGACCACGGGCCCGCTGGGCCAGGGCGTCGCCAACGCGGTGGGCATGGCCATGGCCGCCCGCTACGAGCGCGGCCTGTTCGACCCCGAGGCCGCCCCCGGGGAGAGCCCGTTCGACCACTACGTCTTCGCCATCGCCGGCGACGGCTGCCTGCAGGAGGGCATCTCCGCGGAGGCCTCCTCCATGGCGGGCCACCAGCAGCTCGGCAACCTGGTCCTGCTGTGGGACGACAACCACATCTCGATCGAGGGCGACACCGAGACCGCGGTCTCCGAGGACACCTGCAAGCGCTACGAGGCCTACGGCTGGCACGTCCAGCGCGTGGAGCCGAAGGCGGACGGCGACCTGGACCCCGAGGCGATCTTCAACGCCATCGAGGCCGCCAAGGCCGTCACCGACAAGCCGTCCTTCATCGCGCTGCGCTCGATCATCGCCTGGCCCGCCCCGAACGCGCAGAACACCGAGGCCGCGCACGGCTCGGCGCTCGGCGACGACGAGGTGGCCGCCACCAAGCGCGTCCTCGGCTTCGACCCGGAGAAGTCCTTCGACGTCTCCGACGAGGTCATCAACCACACGCGCGGCGCCCTGGAGCGCGGCGCGCAGGCCAAGGCCGAGTGGGACAAGCAGCTCGCCGAGTGGCGCGCCGCCAACCCGGAGCGCGCCGCCGAGTTCGACCGCATCAACGCGGGCGAGCTGCCGGCCGGCTGGGAGGAGAAGCTCCCCGTCTTCGAGACCGGCAAGGGCGTCGCCACCCGTGCCGCGTCCGGCAAGGTCCTCCAGGCGCTCGGCGGTGTGATCCCCGAGCTGTGGGGCGGCTCCGCCGACCTCGCGGGCTCGAACAACACGACGATCGACAAGACGTCGTCGTTCCTGCCCAAGGGCAACCCGCTGCCGGAGGCCGACCCGTACGGCCGCACGATCCACTTCGGCATCCGCGAGCACTCCATGGCCGCGGAGATGAACGGCATCGCGCTGCACGGCCACACGCGCATCTACGGCGGCACCTTCCTGGTGTTCTCCGACTACATGCGCAACGCGGTGCGCCTGTCCGCGCTGATGTCGCTGCCCGTCACGTACGTGTGGACGCACGACTCCATCGGTCTCGGTGAGGACGGCCCGACGCACCAGCCGGTCGAGCACCTCGCCTCGCTGCGCGCGATCCCCGGCCTCAACGTCGTCCGCCCCGCGGACGCCAACGAGACGGCCATCGCCTGGCGCGAGATCCTGCGGCGCGGCAAGAAGGAGTACGGCGTCTCGCACCCGCACGGCCTGTCGCTGACCCGCCAGGGCGTGCCGACGTACGACGCCAACGAGGACACCGCCAAGGGCGGCTACGTCCTGGCCGAGGCCTCCAAGGCGACGCCGGACCTGATCCTGATCGCCACCGGCTCCGAGGTGCACCTGGCCGTCGAGGCCCGTGAGCAGCTGGAGTCCGAGGGCATCGCCACCCGCGTCGTATCGATGCCGTGCGTCGAGTGGTTCGAGGACCAGGACCAGGGGTACCGGGACAGCGTCCTGCCGCCGTCGGTCAAGGCGCGCGTCGCGGTGGAGGCCGGGATCGGTCTCACCTGGCACCGCTTCGTCGGGGACGCCGGGCGCATCGTTTCGCTGGAGCACTTCGGCGCGTCCGCCGACGGCAAGGTCCTCTTCAAGGAGTTCGGCTTCACTGCCGAGAACGTGGCCGCCAAGGCGAAGGAATCCCTCGCCGCGGCGCAGCGCTGACGCCAGTACACGACTTAGGAGATGCAATTTCCATGACAGACGCACTCAAGCGCCTCTCCGAGGAAGGCGTCGCGATCTGGCTGGACGACCTGTCGCGCAAGCGGATCACGTCCGGCAACCTCGCCGAGCTGATCGACGAGCAGCACGTCGTGGGCGTCACGACCAACCCTTCGATCTTCCAGAAGGCGATCTCGCAGGGCGACGGCTACGACCAGCAGCTCGCTGACCTCGCCGCCCGCAAGGTCACCGTCGAAGAGGCCATCCGCATGATCACGACGGCGGACGTCCGTGACGCCGCCGACATCCTGCGCCCGGTCTTCGACGCGACGGGCGGCCAGGACGGCCGCGTGTCGATCGAGGTCGACCCGCGCCTGGCGCACAACACCAAGGCGACGGTCGCCGAGGCCCGGCAGCTGGCCTGGCTGGTGGACCGCCCGAACACGCTGATCAAGATCCCGGCGACCAAGGCGGGCCTGCCCGCGATCACCGAGACGATCGGCAACGGCATCAGCGTCAACGTCACGCTGATCTTCTCCCTCGAGCGCTACCGCGAGGTCATGGACGCCTACCTCGCGGGCCTGGAGAAGGCCAAGGCCAAGGGCCTCGACCTGTCGACGATCCACTCGGTCGCCTCGTTCTTCGTGTCCCGCGTGGACGCCGAGATCGACAAGCGGATCGACGCGCTCGGCACGGACGACGCCAAGGCGGCGCGCGGCAAGGCCGCCCTCGCCAACGCGCGGCTCGCGTACGAGGCGTACGAGCAGGTGTTCGGCAGCGACCGCTGGGCCGCGCTCGACAAGGCGCAGGCCAACAAGCAGCGCCCGCTGTGGGCCTCGACGGGCGTCAAGGACAAGGCGTACAAGGACACCCTGTACGTCGACGACCTGGTCGCTCCCGGCACGGTGAACACCATGCCGGAGGCCACGCTCGAGGCGACCGCGGACCACGGCGAGATCAGCGGCAACACGATCGCGGGCACGTACGACCAGTCCCGCAAGGAGATCGAGGCCGTCGAGAAGCTGGGGATCTCGTACGACGAGGTCGTGCAGCTCCTGGAGGACGAGGGCGTCGAGAAGTTCGAGGCGTCCTGGAACGACCTGCTGAAGTCGACCGAGGCGGAGCTCAAGCGCCTCGCCCCCTCGGAGGGCTGATCCCTTGACCGCACACGGAGCGAACAGCAATCCGCTCCGTGACGCCGCCGACCGACGGCTCCCGCGCATCGCGGGGCCGTCGGGTCTGGTGATCTTCGGCGTCACGGGCGATTTGTCCCGTAAAAAGCTGATGCCTGCCGTTTACGACCTCGCCAACCGGGGTCTGCTCCCGCCCGGCTTCTCGCTCATCGGGTTCGCCCGCCGCGAGTGGCAGGACGAGGACTTCGCGCAGGAGGTGCACGACGCGGTCAAGCAGCACGCGCGCACGCCGTTCCGCGAGGAGGTCTGGCAGCAGCTCATCCAGGGGATGCGCTTCGTCCAGGGCAACTTCGACGACGACGACGCGTTCGAGCAGCTCAAGGCGACCATCAACGACCTGGACAAGTCGCAGGGCACGGGCGGCAACTTCGCGTTCTACCTCTCCGTACCCCCCAAGTTCTTCCCGCAGGTCGTGCAGCAGCTCAAGAAGCACGGCCTGGCGGACGGCACGGAGGGCTCCTGGCGGCGCGCCGTCATCGAGAAGCCCTTCGGCCACGATCTCGCCTCCGCCAAGGAGCTCAACGCGATCGTGCACGAGGTGTTCGACCCGGACCAGGTGTTCCGGATCGACCACTACCTCGGCAAGGAGACCGTCCAGAACATCCTGGCGCTGCGCTTCGCCAACCAGATGTTCGAGCCGATCTGGAACCGGTCCTACGTCGACCACATCCAGATCACGATGGCCGAGGACATCGGCATCGGCGGCCGCGCCGGCTACTACGACGGCATCGGCGCCGCGCGCGACGTGATCCAGAACCACCTCCTCCAGCTGATGGCGCTGACCGCGATGGAGGAGCCCGCCTCCTTCGACGCGGACGCGCTCGTCGCGGAGAAGGCCAAGGTGCTCGGCGCGGTGAAGCTGCCGAAGGACATCGGCAAGGACACGGTGTTCGCGCAGTACGCGGCCGGGTGGCAGGGCGGCGAGAAGGCCGTCGGCTACCTCCAGGAAGACGGCATCGACCCCAAGTCGAAGACCGACACCTACGCGGCCGTGAAGCTGGAGGTGGACAACCGCCGCTGGGCGGGCGTGCCCTTCTATCTGCGCACCGGCAAGCGGCTCGGCCGCCGCGTCACCGAGATCGCCGTCGTCTTCCAGCGCGCCCCGCACTCCCCCTTCGACCACACGGCGACGGAGGAGCTGGGGCAGAACGCGATCGTGATCCGCGTCCAGCCGGACGAGGGCATCACGGTCCGCTTCGGCTCCAAGGTGCCGGGCACGTCGATGGAGATCCGGGACGTCTCGATGGACTTCGCGTACGGCGAGTCCTTCACGGAGTCGAGCCCCGAGGCGTACGAGCGGCTGATCCTGGACGTCCTGCTGGGCGACGCCAACCTCTTCCCGCGCACGGAGGAGGTCGAGCTGTCCTGGAACATCCTCGACCCGATCGAGCAGTACTGGGACAAGCACGGCAAGCCCGCGCAGTACCCGTCCGGCACGTGGGGGCCCGCCGAGGCGGACGAAATGCTCGCACGAGACGGACGGAGCTGGCGCCGGCCATGAAGATCGATCTCACGGACACCACCTCCAGCAAGATCAACAAGGCGCTCGTCAAGGGCCGCCGCGCCATCGGCACCCCTGCCGTCGGCATGGTGCTGACCCTCGTCATCGTCACCGACGAGGAGAACGCCTACGACGCCCTGAAGGCCGCCAACGAGGCCTCGCGCGAGCACCCCTCGCGCACCCTCGTGGTCATCAAGCGCGTCTCGCGCTCGCCCCGCGACCGCACCAAGTCCCGGCTCGACGCCGAGGTCCGGGTGGGCGCCGAGGCGGGCACCGGCGAGACCGTCGTCCTGCGCCTGTACGGCGAGGTCGTCAACCACGCCCAGTCGGTCGTGCTCCCGCTGCTGCTCCCGGACGCCCCCACGGTCGTCTGGTGGCCCGTGGACGCCCCGCTGGACCCCGCGAACGACCCGCTCGGCGCCCTGGCCCAGCGTCGCGTCACGGACACGTACGCGGCCGAGCAGCCGGTTCACGAACTGGAGGCGAGGGCCGAGTCCTACGCTCCCGGCGACACCGATCTGTCCTGGACCCGGATCACGCCGTGGCGCTCCATGCTGGCCGCCGCGCTCGACCAGGTGACCTGCGACGTCACCTCGGTCGAGGTCGAGGGCGAGGAGTTCAACCCGAGCTGCGAGCTGCTCGCGATGTGGCTCGCGGACCGGCTCGACGTCCCGGTGCGGCGCAATCTGTCGGCGGGCCCCGGCCTGACCGGCGTACGCATGGAGTCCACCTGCGGCCCGATCGTCCTCGACCGGGCCGACGGCACGCTCGCCACGCTCTCCATCCAGGGCCAGCCGGACCGCGCGGTCGCGCTCAAGCGCCGCGAGACGTCCGAGCTGATCGCGGAGGAGCTGCGCCGGCTCGACCCGGACGACACCTACGCGGCCGCGCTGCGGTTCGGCGTGGACCGTCTTGGCGAGCCCGAGGACCAGAAGACGGTGCCGGACTCGGTGTCGTCGGCCGCCTCGGCCGCACCCACGGCGGCGCCCGCCCAGAAGGCGGCCGCGAAGAAGGCACCGGCCAAGAAGGCCCCTGCCAAAAAGGCTCCGGCCAAGAAGGCAACGACGAAGTGAGCGCAGACAAGTGAGTGCAGCACCCCAACTCGTCGTCCACCGCGACAAGGAGCTGATGGCGCAGGCGGCCGCGGCCCGGCTGATCACCAAGATCGTCGACGCCCAGTCCGCCCGCGGCTCCGCCTCCGTCGTCCTGACGGGCGGCCGCAACGGCAACGGCCTGCTGGCCGCCCTGCACGCGGCACCCGCCCGGGACGCCATCGACTGGGGCCGCCTCGACCTCTGGTGGGGCGACGAGCGCTTCCTGCCGGACGGCGACCCCGAGCGCAACTACACGCAGGCGAAGGAGGCCCTGCTCGACGCGGTGCCGCTTGACCCCGCGCGCGTGCACCCCATGCCCGCGTCGGACGGTCCCTTCGAGGCGGACGCCGCGGCCGAGGCGTACGCGGCCGAACTCGCGAACGCCGCGGGGCCCGAGGACCACGGCCCGGTGCCGACCTTCGACGTCCTGATGCTCGGCGTCGGCCCGGACACGCACGTCGCGTCGCTCTTCCCCGAGCTTCCGGCGGTCCGCGAGACGGAGCGCACGGTCGTCGGCGTGCACGGCGCCCCCAAGCCCCCGCCCACCCGCACCACGCTCACGCTCCCGGCGATCCGGGCCGCGCGCGAGGTGTGGCTGCTCGCCGCGGGCGAGGACAAGGCGAAGGCCGCGGCGATCGCGCTGTCCGGCGCGGGCGAGATCCAGGCCCCGGCCGCGGGCGCGTACGGGCGCTCGCGCACGCTGTGGCTGCTCGACGCGGCCGCGGCCTCGCAGCTCCCGCCGGAGCTGTACCCGCCGGCCATCGCGTAACGACGCCCTACGTAGTCACCTGGGCCCCGCTTCTTGAAGAAGTGGGGCCCTACGCGTGCTGCGGCACCCGGTAGTCCGAGCCGTCCTTCTCGCGTACGAGCAGGCCGTCGATGACGCAGTAGCGGCGCAGCGCGGCCGTGTCGTCGTGGACCGTGCGCAGCGCCTCGTTGACCTCGCGCTCGCTGTACGTGCGCTCGGCGTCGAAGAGGGTGCCCGTGAGGTGCACGAGGAGGTCGTGGCGGACGGTCGGGCGCACCGGTATGGCGGTGAGGCGGCCCCGGGAGAAGAACCCGGTGAGGTGGCGCGGGACCCCCGGAGCGGGCTCGGCGGCCCGGTGGTGGCGGAAGATCTCCGACCCGGCCCGCAACGAGCCGTCGTCGAGGCGCTGGACGAGTCCCGCCGCGATCAGCTTGCCGAGGTGCTTGCGGGCCAGTGGGGAGTCGGCCTCACGGGGCGGCAGGTCGTCGAGGACGATGCGCGCGTAGAGCCTGAGTCGATCGGGGTCGGCGAGCGCCGACATGAGCTGGTCCACAGGTGCCTCCCGGCAGGGTCACGGACGGGCAGTCTCACCCGCCGGAAGGACTTTGCGCACCCCAATAACGCTTAACGTCCCCGCAGCTCGCGGTACTTCGCGACCAGCGCCTTCGTCGACTCGTCGAGGCCCGGGACGTCCGTGCCCTCGGTGAGAGCCGGCTCCACGCGCTTGGCGAGGACCTTGCCGAGTTCGACGCCCCACTGGTCGAAGGAGTCGATGTTCCAGACGGCGCCCTGCACGAACACCTTGTGCTCGTAGAGGGCGACCAACTGGCCGAGCACGGACGGCGTGAGGTTCTTCGCGAGGATCGTGGTCGTCGGGTGGTTGCCCTTGAACGTCTTGTGCGGCACCAGCTCCTCCGGCACCCCCTCGGCGCGCACCTCGTCGGGCGTCTTGCCGAAGGCCAGCGCCTGGGTCTGCGCGAAGAAGTTGGCCATCAGGAGGTCGTGCTGGGCGACGAGCCCGGGCAGCAGATCGGCGACGGGCTCGGCGAAGCCGATGAAGTCCGCCGGGATCAACTTCGTTCCCTGGTGGATGAGTTGGTAGTAGGCGTGCTGCCCGTTCGTGCCCGGCGTGCCCCACACCACGGGGCCGGTCTGCCAGCGGACCTCCTCGCCATTGCGCTGCACGTACTTCCCGTTGGACTCCATGTCGAGCTGCTGGAGGTACGCGGTGAACTTGGAGAGGTAGTGCGAGTACGGCAGCACTGCGTGCGACTGGGCGTCGTGGAAGTTGCCGTACCAGATGCCCAACAGGCCCATCAGCAACGGCACGTTGGACTCGGCGGGCGCCGTGCGGAAGTGCTCGTCGACGAGGTGGAACCCGTCGAGCATCTCGCGGAACGCGTCGGGCCCGATCGCGATCATCAGCGACAGACCGATCGCGGAGTCGTACGAATAACGTCCGCCGACCCAGTCCCAGAACTCGAACATGTTGTCCGTGTCGATGCCGAACTCCGACACCTTCTCGGCGTTCGTCGACAGCGCCACGAAGTGCTTGGCCACGGCTTCCTGACCGGCCCTCAGCTCGGTGAGCAGCCAGTTGCGCGCGGACGTCGCGTTGGTGATCGTCTCGATGGTGGTGAAGGTCTTCGACGCGATGACGAACAGCGTCTCGGCCGGGTCCAGGTCCCGGACGGCCTCGTGCAGGTCCGCCCCGTCGACGTTCGACACGAAGCGGACGGTCAGCTCGCGGTCGGTGAAGGAGCGCAGCACCTCGTAGGCCATCGCAGGGCCGAGGTCGGAGCCGCCGATGCCGATGTTGACGACGTTCCTGATCCGCTTGCCGGTGTGTCCGGTCCACTCCCCCGACCTGACCCGGTCGGCGAACGCGGCCATCTTGTCGAGCACGGCGTGCACGCCCGGCACCACGTTCTCACCGTCGACCTCGATCACGGCGTCGCGCGGCGCGCGCAGCGCGGTGTGCAGGACGGCCCGGTCCTCGGTCGTATTGATCCTGTCGCCGCGGAACATGGCGTCGCGCAGGCCGAACACATCGGTCGCGGCGGCCAGCTCGCGCAGCAGCCGCAGCGTCTCCTCCGTGACGAGGTGCTTCGAGTGGTCGACGTGCAGGTCGCCGACCCGCAGCGCCCAGCCGGCCCCACGCGCGGGATCGGCCTCGAACAAATCCCGCAGCCGCACATCGCCCAGCTGCTGCCGGTGCTTGACGAGCGCCTGCCATTCGGGCGTCTGGGTGAGTGCTGCCTGCTTGTCGGACGCGTTCATCTCGAACTTCAGCCTTCCCTCGTACCTGGGTACGCACGGTGCCCCGCTGCTCCCGTCCAACCTAATTGATCAGGGTGAATCGGGCCTTTCCGCGGCCACACGAAAGGGGTACGAGAAAGGGCCGGGCACCTTCTCAGGTGCCCGGCCCTTTCATGGGTCAGATCTCGCCCCGCAGTTTCGCGAGCGCCTCGGCGAGGATCGCCTCGCCGTCCGCGTCGCTGCGCCGCTCCCGGACGTATGCCAGATGCGTCTTGTACGGCTCCGTACGCGGCGGGTCCGGCGGGTTGTCCCGGTCCTGCCCGGCAGGGAAGCCGCAGCGCGGACAGTCCCAGGTCTCCGGCACCTGCGCGTCGGAGGCGAAGCTCGGCTGCGTCTCGTGCCCGTTCGAGCACCAGAAGGAGATGCGCAGGCGCGGCGCGGACTCGCCGCGCTCGGCCTCGCCCATCGGCCCCGCCCCGACCCGACTTCCTCGGATCGCGTTGCCACTTGCCACGGTCGTAACTCCCTGCGTGATGGTGCCGCGAAGCGTGTCGGCGTATCAGCTTCGCCGCGGAGCGCCTCAGTCTACGTAAGGCCCAACGCGCGTCCAGTGCTTGGAGTTACATCGCTCCCCAGACGCAAGCCCCATGATAGGCCGCGTTGTTGAGCGCGTACCGAACATGGGGCTTTACGTGGGAGATATGCGGTTGTGGCGGGCCGGCCCCAGGGGCCGGGGCCCGAAAGTCAGTTGTTGATCTTCATCAGAATGCCGAGCACCACGATGCACGCGAACCACAGGAGACCGACCACGATCGTGATCCGGTCGAGGTTCCGCTCGGCGACCGAGGAGCCGCCGACGGAGGACTGCATGCCGCCACCGAACATGTCGGAGAGGCCGCCACCCTTTCCCTTGTGCATCAGCACAAGGAGCATCAGCAGCAGGCTGAAGACGATCAGGGCGATCGAGAACCCCATAACCACGGCTGGACCAACTTCCTCGGACTTATATGTCGGACTTTGCTTGGACGACGGGGCCGAAGCCCGGTAAAGAGCCTCGGCCCCGCAAGGGTACGACGTATGACGCCTAGCGCCTACTCGCTGCCCGTGTCACTGCTCGTGGAAGCGAACGATCTTGACGAACTCGTCCGCGTCCAGCGAGGCGCCGCCGATCAGCGCGCCGTCGATGTCGGGCTTCGCCATGATCTCCGCGACGTTCCCGGACTTCACCGAGCCGCCGTACTGGATCCGGATCTTGTCGGCGACGTCCTGCGAGTACAGCTCGGCGAGCTTGCCGCGGATGGCCGCGCAGACCTCCTGCGCGTCGTCGGCGCCGCACACCTTGCCGGTGCCGATGGCCCACACGGGCTCGTACGCGATGACGATGGTCTCGGCCTGCTCGGCGGGCAGGTCCTTGAGGCCGCCCTCGACCTGGGCGAGCGTGTGGGAGACGTGGTTGCCCGCCTCGCGGACGTCCAGCTCCTCACCGACGCACAGGATCGGCGTGAGGCCGTGCTTGTACGCGGCCTTCACCTTGCCGTTGACGATCTCGTCGGTCTCGTCGTGGTACTGGCGGCGCTCCGAGTGGCCGATCGCCACGAAGGTGCACTTCAGCTTGGCGAGCATCGGGCCCGAGATCTCACCGGTGTACGCGCCGGAGTCGTGCGCCGACACGTCCTGGGCACCGTACTTGATCTTCAGCTTGTCGCCGTCGACCAGCGTCTGCACGGAGCGCAGGTCGGTGAACGGCGGCAGGACGGCGACCTCGACGGCGTCGTAGTCCTTGTCCGCGAGAGCGAAAGCGAGCTTCTGGACGTGCGCGATGGCCTCGAGGTGGTTGAGGTTCATCTTCCAGTTGCCCGCCATCAGCGGCGTGCGGCCCTGTACGGGAGCAGTCATGCGGGGTCAGTCCTCCAGTGCGGCGAGACCGGGCAGCGTCTTGCCCTCGAGGTACTCGAGGGAGGCGCCACCGCCGGTCGAGATGTGGCCGAATGCCTTCTCGTCGAAGCCCAGGGTACGGACCGCGGCGGCGGAGTCTCCGCCGCCCACCACGGTGAAGCCGGGAGCGTCGATGAGGGCCTGGGCGACCGCCTTGGTGCCCTCGGCGTAGTCGGGGTGCTCGAAGACGCCCATCGGGCCGTTCCAGAACACGGTCTCGGCGTCGGCGAGCTTCGAGGCATACAGCTTGCGGGTCTCCGGGCCGATGTCCAGGCCCTCCTGGTCGGCCGGGATGGCGTCCGCGGCGACGGTCGAGGGGTTGGCCGGGGTCTTGCCCTTCAGGTCCGGGAACTCGGACGAGACCAGGACGTCGACCGGGAGCACGAGCTCCACGCCGTTCTTCTCGGCGCGCGCCATGTACTCCTTGACCGTCGGGATCTGGTCCTCCTGGAGGAGCGAGATGCCGACCTCGTAGCCCTTGGCCTTGAGGAAGGTGTACGCCATGCCGCCGCCGATGAGGAGACGGTCGGCCTTGCCGAGGAGCTGGTCGATGACGGCCAGCTTGTCGGAGACCTTGGCGCCGCCGAGCGCGACCACGTAGGGGCGCTTGACGTCGTCGGTGAGCTTCTTGAGGACGCCGACCTCGGTGGCGATGAGGAAGCCGGCGTAGTGCGGAAGGCGCTTCGGCAGGTCGTAGACGGAGGCGTGCTTGCGGTGCACGGCGCCGAAGCCGTCGCCCACGTAGACGTCGGCGAGGTTGGCGAGCTGCCCGGCGAAGTCGCCGCGCTCGGCGTCGTCCTTGCTGGTCTCGCCGGCGTTGAAGCGCAGGTTCTCGATGACGGCGACCTGGCCGGGCTCCAGGCCGTCCACGGCCTCGTTCGCGGCGGGGCCGACCGTGTCCTGGGCGAACGCCACCGGCTTGCCGAGCAGCTCGCCGAGGCGCTCCGCGGCGGGCAGCAGGGAGAACTGCGGGTCCGGGGCGCCCTTGGGACGGCCCAGGTGGGAGGCGACGATCACCTTGGCGCCGGCGCCGGCCAGGGCCTGCACGGTGGGCAGGACGGCGCGGATGCGGCCGTCGTCGGTGATGACGCCGTCGGCCAGCGGCACGTTGAGGTCGGCGCGGACGAACACCCGCTTCCCGTCGACCCCTTCGGCGAGAAGTTCCTCAATCGTCTTCATGGATGGGCTCCTTGAGAGGGCTGGTCGTACACGTTCTTGAAGGCTGAGCCGTGGCGGCTGACGCGCGAAGGGTCCGGACTGTCGCGCGGCATCGCGCGGGTCCGGACCCTTCGCTCACATCTGAGTGCCTTGCTGCTCCAGAACCTTAGAGGTTCAGAGCTGGCCGCCGACGAAGACCGTGAGGTCGACGAGACGGTTGGAGTAGCCCCACTCGTTGTCGTACCAGCCGAGGATCTTCACCGTCTTGCCCTCCTGGACCATGGTCAGGGAGGAGTCGAAGGTGCAGGAGGCCGGGTCGCTGACGATGTCCGAGGACACGATCGGGTCCTCGGTGTAGTACAGGATCCCCTTGAGGGCGCCGTCGTCGGCGGCCTTCTTGAACGCGGCGTTGACCTCGTCCTTGGTGACCTCGCGCTGCAGGTCGACGACCAGGTCGGTGGCGGAGCCGGTCGGGACCGGGACGCGCATCGCGATGCCGTCGAGCTTGCCCTTGAGCTGCGGCAGGACCAGGGCGGTGGCCTTGGCGGCGCCCGTCGTGGTCGGGATGATGTTCTCCGCGGCGGCACGCGCGCGGCGCAGGTCGCTGTGCGGGAAGTCCAGGATGCGCTGGTCGTTCGTGTACGCGTGGACCGTCGTCATGAGGCCCTTGACGATGCCGAAGTTCTCGTCGAGAACCTTCGCCATCGGCGCCACACAGTTGGTGGTGCAGGACGCGTTCGAGATGACGTGGTGGTTCGCCGGGTCGTACTGGTCCTGGTTGACGCCCATCACGATGGTGATGTCCTCGTCCTTGGCCGGAGCCGAGATGAGGACCTTCTTGGCGCCGCCCGCGATGTGCTTCTCGGCGTCGGCCTTCTTCGTGAAGATGCCGGTGGACTCGACCACGACGTCGACGCCCAGCTGGCCCCACGGGATGTCGGCGGGGTTGCGCTCGGACAGCACCTTGATGGTGTGGCCGTCGACCGTGATGGTGTCCTCGGTGTGCGACACGTCGGCCTTGAGGCGGCCCAGGATGGTGTCGTACTTCAGAAGGTGTGCGGTGGTCGCGGTGTCACCCAGGTCGTTGACAGCCACGATCTCGATGTCTGCACCCTGCTCAAGGAGGGCGCGGAAATAATTGCGACCGATGCGGCCAAAGCCGTTGATGCCTACGCGGATCGTCACGAACCGATCTCCTCGTTGGTACGCCGGAGTATCGACGCCGGCGAGATTTATTTGGGATGTCCCCGACCGCCTCCGACCCTACCTCCCATAAAGGCTTGGGGTGACATCGAGCGACTCTATGTAGGGCACAGCGGCCCGTACTCGTGAGTAACGTACGGGCCGCCGTGTATTTCGCGGGTAATTCAGACCCCGTTCAGTCGCTAATTGAGCGCAGGGCCTTTCGGATGAGCGCATTTCGATCGGCGGTCGCGGTGACATGTTCAAGGCCGAATCCGAGCAGCACCGTGTCCGGAGTGCTGATCGCCCCGTACGTCGTGAACAGGTCCTTGGCGAGCGCCCAGTCCTTCACTGCGGGCGGGCTGCCCGCGGGCGGCCCGGGCACCTTCCAGACGCCCAGCGACGTCTCGAAGTCCTCGGTCTGGGTGGCCTGTCCCCCGATGACGACGGAGGCGTTGTCGGCGCGCACGCCCTCGCCGCCGGTGCCGGGGTCGCTCACGTAGCTCAGCGACACCTCGACGGTCTTCCCGGCGTAGGCGCTCAGGTCGTACGAGACCGTCTTCCAGTCGTCCGAGGAGCCGGTGAGGCTGTTCCACTGGCCCGTGGTGCCGGTGTTGCCGCAGGCGGCGCCGTCCGGCGTCAGGTAGCGGGTGAGCGCCGGGTGGTCCTGGATGAAGAACCCGGCCTCGCACTCGGTGGGCACCTTGTTCGACGTGTAGCCGTCCCGGTCGGGCAGGGTCGTCCAGTCCTCCGCGCCGGTGGTGTGCGCCTCCAGGAGTACGTGGTCGTAGCCCGGCTCGGTGTCCCACAGGAGCTGCATCCGCAGCATGGGCTGCTGGGCCGCGGTGACCTGGGTGAGGTCGATCGTGCGGGTCAGACGCTTGTAGGCGTCGTCCGTGTGGACGGCGGCCGCCATGCCCGCGCCCTCGTACTGGCCCGCTCCCGCGCTGGTGAACTTTGGCAGCGTGGCGGAGGTCGCCTCGTACAGGCCCGCGCCGTTCAGCGGGTTGCCGGGGGCGTCGCCGAGCGTCGCGGCGATCCCGTCGAGGGCGCCTGAACCGTCGAAGCGGGTCGCCACGGGCGACGCCGTGCGCGAGTAGGCGCCCAGGTAGTACTGGCTGAAGTCGTTCGTCGTGGTGTCGCCGATGTCGACGGAGCCGCCCGCCTTCTCGCCGGCCTCGACGAGCTTGCCGCCCTCGTTCAGGTAGTCGCGGATCGCGAGCTGGGTGGCGAGGGTCGGCCGGTCCGCGCTCGTGTAGTGGACGACCGCCTTGAAGTGGCCGAGGACCGCGAGCGGGTCGGGAGCGCCCTGCTTCGCGACGTTCCAGACGACCGGGGAGCGGCCCGCCGCCTTCAGCGCGTCCACGTAGGCGCCCGTCTGCACGCCCGCGGCGTCGTTCTCCGCGACGACCAGGGTGTCTCCCTTGTCGCGTGCGGCGACGGTGTAGGTGAACGGCTCGCTACTTGTGCGCTTTCCGGATTTCGTCCGTCCCGTGAACCACACCTCTACCTTGTCGCCCACATCCGCGTCCTCGACCTTCGCCCGATAGGCGTCGAAGTGCAGATTGTCGTCGCCTCCGTAGGTCTCGCCGCCCTTCCAGGCGCGCAATTCCTCGTCGTGCGAACGGCCGCCATTGATGCGGTAGTTCAGCTCCTTGTCGCGTACCGACTTCCGCGCGGTCACGGAGACTTCCTGGTCCCCACCGCGCGCGTACGAAGTGGCGAACTTCGCCGGGGTGAAGTCGGGCGCCTCCATGCCGACCGAGGACGACGGCTGGTCCGGGTGCGAGGCCGTCTCGGCGACCGACATCGCGAAGGGGATGTTCTTCTCGAACTCGGCCTGGATGAGCTTCTCGTCGTCCGGGAACGTGAAGACCGATGCGCAGTCGCCCGGGTTCCAGGCGTCGTTGGGGTCCACGTTCGACGCCGTCTGGCAGGTGCTCATCTCGGGGGTGAACATCGAGACGCCGTTGACGTTGCCGGCGTGCCCGTCGGCCTCGCCGTTCGTCGTGTACAGCTCCGAGGAGACCTGCGGGTGGTAGCCGGGGATCGCGGACTTCTCCGGGGTGCCGGCGAGCGCCTTGTAGAGCACGTCGTCCGGGGTCGGCGTGGCGACCTGCCAGCCCACTCCGTAGAGCAGCAGTTCGGCGGCGGAGTGGTAGTTGATGGCGTAGTCGAAGCCGACGCGCTTCTCGAAGGCGTCGACGGCCTTGGTCTCCGGCTCGGAGTTCGGGCCCGCGCCGCGGTAGGTCTGGTTGGCGGGGTCGGGTGACGAACCCTCGTCGTCGTAGCCCCACTTGTAGGCGAAGTTGCGGTTGAGGTCGACGCCGTCGCCGGTGGTGTACTTGCCGTCGCCGTTGTTGTCGCGCATGTTCTTGCGCCACTGGCGGTTGGCCGCGTCCTTGAACGTCCAGTCGTAGCCGTCGGGGTTCGCGGAGAGGACGAACCACATCTCCGTGGAGTCGACGAGCTTCTTGACGCGCGCGTCCTTGGAGTAGTTGTCCACGTAGTGGTGCATCAGGCGGCGGGTCATCTCCGGGGTGATCCACTCGCGCGCGTGCTGGTTCGACATGTAGAGCACGGACGGCTTCGCGCCGTCCTTGGTCTTCTTGGCGTTCTTGCTGAGCTTGAGCGCGAGGATGTCCTGGCCCTGGAGCGTCTTGCCGATGGAGACGACCTTGGTGAGGTCGGGGTGCTCCTGGCCGGTGCGGAGGATCTCCTCCTGGAGGCCGCCCTTGCCGCTGTACGGGCGGAAGACGCCGTCCCCCGCCGCCTTCACGCGGGCCGCGGCCTTGGCGGTCAGCTTGTGCTCGGTGAGTTCGACGCCCTTCTTGCGCAGGCCGTCGGCCTGCTTGTCGGTGAGGTAGACCTCGACCTTCGCGGTGCCCTTCTCGGGCGCCTGGGCGCTGAGCTCGTGGGCGTCCTGGCCCGCCTTGAGGAGCAGGGGTATCTGCTCCTTCGACACCTCGGCGCGGAACACCTTGACGGCGTCCGCGCCTTGACTGCTCTTCGCCGGATCGTCGTCCGCGTG
This sequence comes from Streptomyces sp. NPDC107575, assembly GCF_055657265.1. NCBI lineage: Bacteria > Bacillati > Actinomycetota > Actinomycetes > Kitasatosporales > Streptomycetaceae > Streptomyces > Streptomyces sp. NPDC107575. Next base: position 171,817 of record NZ_JBVKBG010000003.1, read on the forward strand.
GGCGACGGGCGCCAGTGCGGCGCCTCCCACCCCCAGGACGAGCGCTCCGACAGCGAGGATCGATCTCGCCCGTCGCCCCGCTCCGTGCCCCGGCTGATCCGTTCTTCGTCCCACACTTCGTCGCATGAGCCCCCCTTGCAGATGTCTGCCACGGTTGTGGCGCGATGCCGCAGAAGCGAACAAGCGCCAGAATCGTGACCGTTCATGGTCAAGTCAAGGGGGCCTCAACTCCCGTGCGCGGACACGGAAAAGCCGGTGGCGGCGCCCGCGATCGGGCGCCGCCACCGGCTCGTCGAAGAGGTGCTTCGGGTCAGCCCGCCATGTTCTCCGCGAGGCTCTGCGCCATCTCCTCGGTCATCTCCTCCGCCATGTCCTCCGTGATGTTGGACTCCGTGCCGGGGATGCCGATGTCCTGGGCCCGCTTGTCCGCCATGGCCAGCAGGCGGCGGATCCGGCCCGCGACGGCGTCCTTGGTCAGCGGCGGGTCGGCGAGCGCGCCGAGCTCCTCCAGGGAGGCCTGCTTGTGCTCCATGCGCAGCCGGCCCGCCGCGGCGAGGTGCTCGGGCACGTCGTCCGCGAGGATCTCCAGGGCGCGCTGCACCCGGGCGCCGGCCGCGACCGCGGCGCGGGCCGAGCGGCGCAGGTTCGCGTCGTCGAAGTTCGCGAGGCGGTTCGCCGTGGCGCGCACCTCGCGGCGCATCCGCCGCTCCTCCCAGGCGAGCACCGACTCGTGTGCGCCCATCCGGGTGAGCAGCGCGCCGATCGCGTCGCCGTCGCGCACCACCACGCGGTCCACGCCGCGCACCTCACGGGCCTTGCCCGCGATCTGCAGCCTGCGGGCCGCGCCGACCAGCGCGAGGGCCGCCTCGGGGCCCGGGCACGTCACTTCCAGCGAGCTGGAGCGCCCCGGCTCGGTCAGCGAGCCGTGCGCCAGGAACGCGCCGCGCCAGGCCGCCTCCGCGTCACAGGTGGCCCCCGAGACCACCTGGGGCGGCAGGCCCCTGATCGGACGGCCGCGGCCGTCCACCAGGCCCGTCTGGCGGGCCAGCTGGTCGCCGCCCGCCACCACTCGTACAACGAACCGCGAGCCGCGGCGCAGCCCGCCGGGCGCCATCACGATCAGCTCCGAGCTGTGCCCGAAGATCTCGAGAATGTCCCGCTTGAGCCGCCGTGCGGCCATCGCGGTGTCCAGCTCCGCCTCGATCACGATGCGGCCGCTCACCAGGTGAAGGCCGCCCGCAAACCGCAGAATGGCCGAGACCTCGGCCTTCCTGCAGCAGGTCCGGGTGACGGGGAGCCGGGAGATCTCGTCCTTCACCGCTGCCGTCATCGCCATGGGCCGATCCTTCCATGCATCCGAAAAATACGGTCGTACGCGGCGGCCAACAGCTCCGGGTCGTGCCTCGGAGTCCCGTCGGGCCTGGCCACCGGCGCCAGCTCGACCGCGGCACCGAAACGCTCACGCGCGGTTTCGGTCAGGGACTCGCGATCGGGCACGGCGGCCTCGTCGGCCAGCACCACGTCCAGGGCGAGTTTAGGGGCGTGTCGTCCCAAAACTTCCAAATGACGCTGCGGGGAGAAGCCCTCAGTTTCTCCGGGTTGCGGAGCGAGGTTCAGTGAGAGGACCTTGCGGGCCTTCGTCTCGACCAGCGCGTCGAGCAGTTCCGGGACCAGCAGGTGCGGAATCACGGAGGAGAACCAGGAGCCCGGGCCGAGCACCACCCAGTCCGCGTCGAGCACCGCGGCGACCGCCTCGGGGACGGCCGGCGGGTCGTGCGGCACCACGTGCACGGACTGGACCTCGCCGCGGGTGAGCGCGACCGTGGCCTGTCCGCGCACCGTCTCGATGTCCTCCGGGCACTCCGGGTCGTGCCCCTTGACCTGCGCCTGGAGCTCCAGCGGGACGGCGGACATGGGCAGCACGCGGCCCTGTGCGCCGAGCAGCTTGCCGACCAGGTCGAGCGCCTGCACATGGTCGCCGAGCTGCTCCCACAGGGCGACGATCAGCAGATTGCCGACCGCGTGCTCGTGCAGCTCGCCCTTGGACTGGAAGCGGTGCTGGATGACGCGGGCCCAGGTCTGGCCCCAGTCGTCGTCCCCGCACAGCGCGGCGAGCGCCTTGCGCAGGTCGCCGGGCGGCAGCACGCCCAGCTCGTCCCGCAGACGGCCGCTGGAGCCCCCGTCGTCGGCGACCGTGACGACGGCGGTCAGATTGTTCGTGATGCGGCGCAGCGCGGCCAGGGACGCCGAAAGACCCATGCCGCCGCCGAGGGCGACGACCTTGGGCGTGGCTCCCTTGCCCGGCTTCACCGGTGAGGTTCTGCGGCGGATCCTGCTGGTGAGCCGCAGGGTGCGTCCCGTCATTCCCGTCCCATGTCGCGATGGACGACCACGGTCTCCACGCCCTGCGCGGCGAGGCGGGCGGCGAGCTTCTCCGACGTCGCGACGGAGCGGTGCTTGCCGCCCGTACAGCCGACGGCGATCGTCACGTAGCGCTTGCCCTCACGGCGGTAGCCGGCGGCGATCAGCTGGAGCAGCTCGGTGTAGCGGTCGAGGAACTCCTTGGCGCTGGGCTGCGAGAAGACGTAGTTCGACACCTCCTCGTTGAGCCCGGTGAAGGGGCGCAGTTCGGGGACCCAGTGCGGGTTCGGCAGGAAGCGCATGTCGACCACGAGGTCCGCGTCGACCGGCAGGCCGTACTTGAAGCCGAACGACATGACGGTGGCCCGCAGCTCGGGCTCCTCCTCGCCGGCGAACTGGGCGTCCATCTTGGCGCGCAGCTCGTGGACGTTCAGGCTGGAGGTGTCGATCACCAGGTCGGCGTCGCCACGCAGCTCGCGAAGGAGCTCGCGCTCGGCGGCGATGCCGTCGACGATGCGGCCGTCGCCCTGGAGGGGGTGCGGGCGGCGCACCGACTCGAAGCGGCGCACCAGGGCCTCGTCGGAGGACTCCAGGAAGACGATTCTCCTGGTGACGTGCTTGGCCTCCAGGTCCGCGAGGGACTGCCGGAGGTTGTCGAAGAAGCGCCGGCCACGGACGTCGACGACGACCGCGATGCGCGCGACGTTGCCCTGCGAGCGGGCGCCGAGCTCCACCATGGTGGGGATCAGCGCGGGCGGCAGGTTGTCGACGACGAACCAGCCGAGGTCCTCCAGGCACTTCGCCGCCGTGGAGCGGCCGGCGCCCGACATCCCGGAGATGATCACCAGCTCGGGGATGGCGGCGTCGGGGACGCCCGGCGCCTCGACGGACTTACCGGCTGCTCCGGTGTCCTGCTCCGTGCCGGTGCCGGTGCCCGTCTCCGTGCCCGCGCCCGGTTCCGTGCCTGGCCCTGTCCCTGATCCGGTGCCCGTGCTCACGTGTGCTCCGTGCTGTGGTTGCGGCTGCTGTTCCTGTGCTGCGGGGCCCTGTGGCGTGCCGCTGGTGTCGCTGCTCTCGTGGTCCTGCTCGCTCATGACTCCTGCCCCCGTCGTTCCTCCGGGGCGCCCGCGCTGACGGGTTCCCCGCCGGTCGGCACGTCCGTCGTACCGGCCGTTTCGTCTTCGTCTTCAATGATCTCTCCAGTGGCCGTGTTCACCGCCGGAGCCGCGGGCGCGGCCTGCGCGAAGGCCGCCACGATGGCCTCGGCCGTCTTGCGGCCTATGCCGGGCACCTCGCAGATCTGGTCGATGGTGGCGGCCCGCAGCCGCTTCACCGACCCGAAGTGCTTGAGCAGCGCCTGCTTGCGCGAGTCCCCGAGCCCCGGCACCTCGTCCAGCGGGCCCGCCCGGAAGCGCTTGGCCCGCTTGGAGCGCTGGTAGGTGATCGCGAAGCGGTGCGCCTCGTCGCGCACGCGCTGGAGCAGGTAGAGCCCTTCGCTGGTGCGGGGCAGGACCACCGGGTCCTCCTCGTCCGGCACCCAGACCTCTTCGAGGCGCTTGGCGAGGCCGCACACCGCGATGTCGTCGATGCCCAGCTCGTCCAGGGCCCGCTTGGCGGCGGCGACCTGCGGCTGCCCGCCGTCGACCACCACGAGCTGGGGCGGATAGGCGAACCTCTTGGGGCGGCCGTCATCCTCCGTGAGCCGCGACTCCTCGACGACCGTCCCGTCGGCCGCCTCGGCGCTGTCGGCGGACTCCGGCTCCTCGTCGGACCACTCACGCGACTTCTCCTGCGCGGAGAGGTACCGCTTGAAGCGGCGGGTGATGACCTCGTGCATGGACCGGACGTCGTCCTGGCCCTCGAAGCCCTTGATCTCGAAGCGCCGGTACTCGCTCTTGCGGGCGAGGCCGTCCTCGAACACGACCATGGAGGCCACGACGTCGTCGCCCTGGAGGTGCGAGATGTCGTAGCACTCGATGCGCAGCGGGGCGCTGTCCAGGTCGAGGGCCCCGGCGATCTCCTCCAGCGCGCGCGAGCGCGTGGTGAGGTCGGAGGCGCGCTTCGTCTTGTGCAGGACGAGCGCCTGCTGCGCGTTCCTGTGGACCGTCTCCATGAGCGCCTTCTTGTCGCCGCGCTGCGGGATGCGCAACGACACGTTCGACCCGCGGCGCTCGGTGAGCCAGGCCTGGACGGGCTCCAGGGGGTCGGGCAGCGCGGGGACGAGGACCTCCTTGGGGACGGCGTCCCCGGTCTCCTCGCCGTAGAGCTGCTGCAGCGCGTGCTCGACGAGGTCGCCGCTGGTGACCGCCTCGACCTTGTCGGTGACCCAGCCGCGCTGGCCGCGCACGCGTCCGCCGCGCACGTGGAAGATCTGGACGGCCGCCTCCAGCTCGTCCTCCGCGAGGGCGACCAGGTCGGCGTCGGTGGCGTCGGTGAGGACGACCGCACTCTTCTCCATGGCCTTCTTGAGCGCCTCGATGTCGTCGCGCAGGCGGGCCGCCCGCTCGTACTCCATCTCGTCGGCCGCCGCGGCCATGTCCTTCTCCAGACGCCGGATGTACGTCCCCGTACGCCCCGTCATGAAGTCGCAGAACTCCTCGGCCAGTTCGCGGTGCTCCTCCGGCGTGACGCGGCCCACGCAGGGCGCCGAGCACTTGCCGATGTAGCCGAGCAGGCACGGGCGGCCCGTGCGCTCCGCGTTCTTGAACACGCCCTTGGAGCACGTGCGCACCGGGAAGACGCGCAGGAGCAGGTCCACGGTGTCGCGGATCGCCCACGCGTGCCCGTACGGACCGAAGTAGCGCACGCCCTTCTTCTTCTGGCCGCGCATCACCTGGACCCGCGGGAAGTCCTCGTTCATCGTCACCGCGAGGTACGGATAGCTCTTGTCGTCGCGGTACTTGACGTTGAACCGGGGGTCGTACTCCTTGATCCAGGAGTACTCCAGCTGCAGCGCCTCGACCTCCGTGGACACCACCGTCCACTCCACGGACGCGGCCGTGGTGACCATCGTGCGCGTACGGGGGTGCAGGTTCGCCAGGTCCTGGAAGTAGTTCGCCAGACGCTGGCGCAGGCTCTTCGCCTTCCCGACGTAGATCACTCGGCGGTGCTCGTCGCGGAACCTGTACACCCCTGGGGAGTCGGGGATCTGTCCCGGCTTGGGGCGGTAGCTGGAGGGGTCGGCCATGTCAGACACCCTACTGGCGGTGTGTGACAGTTCGGGGTGCCCTGCGGTGGTGGCGCCGGGCTCCGGGCGGTACGCGGCCGGCCGCGCCGCCCGACGCCTGTGCGTGGTCGCGCGGTGGCGGTCGGTGTGGTGCGCATCGAGGCTTGTCGGGCGCAAGTCAACACGCTTCAATGCCGGGTGACTTGAGGCGGTGAGCATGCGGCTCGAAGAACGACGGACCGAAGCGGCCCGGGCGCCGAACCTGGAGGCCGCGCTGCGCTCCGGCCCGTTCAGCAGCGCCCTGCGGGCCGCGATCGCCGCCCGGCGGCTGCCCCTGCACCGGGTGCGCCATCACCTGGCACGCCGTGGCGTCCACATCGGGGTCACCAGCCTGAGCTACTGGCAGCAGGGCGCGCGGCGGCCGCAGCGTCCCGAGTCGATGCGGGCCGTGCGCGCCCTGGAGGAGATCCTCGAACTGCCCGAGGAGTCGCTGATCCGGCTGCTCGGCCCGGCACCCGAAGCGGCCGCGCCCAAGGGCCGGGCGGGCCGCTCGTACCGGTCGTTCACCGAGGCGTCCGGGGCCGTCGAGCGGCTGCTCACGGAGCTGGGGTCGCCGCTGGACGGCGGGCTGCACACCGTCGGGCACCACGAGCGGGTGCGGATCGGCGGGCACCGGCAGCTCCTCGGCAGGGACTCGCAGCAGATCGTGCGGGCGCACCGCGACGGCGTGGATCGCTATGTGGCCGTCCACCATGGCGATCCGGGATGCACCCCGGCGGATGTGGCGGTCTGCGCCATGGAGAACTGCCGTACGGGGCGGGTGCGCTGGGATGCCGGGACGGGCGTCCTGGTCGCGGAGTTGCTCTTCGACGCGCGGCTGCGGGCGGGCGACACCCATCTGTTCCGCTACGGGTTCGAGGACGGGACGGCCGGTTCCGCGTCCGAGTACGTCCGCGGATTCGGCTTCGCCGGAGGGCAGTACGCGCTCCAGGTCAGGTTCTCGGACGACGCGCTGCCCGTGCGCTGCCACCGCTTCGCCCAGCGGTCGGCCGCGGCCCCGCGCGACGACCGCCACGAGCTCGTGCTGAGCGGCCCCCACCGGTCCGTGCACATGGTGGAGCCGCAGGTGCGGGCGGGCCTTGTGGGGATCGGCTGGGACTGGGAGTGAGGGCCGGGAGCGCGGTCCTGCGGTGAACCGTGCCCGGTTTCCGGGGCGTACGTGCCCGGGTGCGCGGCGGGCGTGCCCGGTTCGGGTGAGGCGGGTGCCTCGCCGTGCGTGAGGCTCTAGCGTCGACGGTGCCCGCTCGTCCGCTCGAAAGGAAACACCGTGATCGTCGTCGCCGGAGAGGCACTGATCGACCTCGTCCCGCAGGGCGTGCCCACCGACGGCGGCCCCGGCACCGAACTGCCCGCCCTCGCCCCGCGGCTCGGCGGCGGCCCGTACAACACGGCGGTGGCGCTCGGCCGCCTCGGCTCGCCCGTCGCGTTCTGCTCCCGGGTGTCGCGGGACGCCTTCGGCGAGGCGCTGCTCGGCGGCCTGCGGGCGGCGGGGGTGGACGTGTCCCCGGTGCAGCGCGGCGACGAGCCGACGACGCTCGCCGTGGCCTCCATCGGCGCGGACGGCTCCGCCGGGTACTCCTTCTACGTGGAGGGGACGGCCGACCGGCTCTTCGCGGCCCCCGACGCACTGCCGGAGGGCACGCGCGCGGTGTCGTTCGGCACGTGCTCGCTGGTCCTCGAACCGGGCGCGACCGCGTACGAGGACGTGATGCGCTCGGCCGCCGCGCAGGGCGTGTGCACGGCGCTCGACCCGAACATCCGGGCCGGCCTGATCCCGGACGCGGACGCCTACCGGGCCCGCTTCAAGAGCTGGCTCGCGTCGACGACGCTGCTGAAGCTTTCCGAGGAAGACGCCGAGTGGCTGGGCGGCACGCCGCAGGAGTGGCTGGCCGCGGGCCCTGCCGCCGTGGTGATCACGCGCGGCGGGGAGGGGCTGACCGTGCTCACGCGGGACGGGGGCGAGTACTCGGTGCCGGGCGAGACGGTCGACGTCGTGGACACGATCGGCGCCGGTGACACCGTCAACGCGGCGCTGCTGCACGGGCTTTCGCGGCTTGACGCCCTCTCCCCCGCCGCGATCGCCGGGCTGGACGGCGAGGCCTGGTCCCGGCTGCTGCGGTTCGCCGCGCGCGCGGCGGCGGTCACCTGCTCCCGCGCGGGCGCGGAACCGCCGTACGCCGACGAGCTGGTGGGCCCCGCCTGGTGAGGTGTGACCTGAGGACCGGATCCTGAACGGGCGGCGCCCCGTGGGGAGTTCCCACGGGGCGCCTTCGCGCGTGTGCCGGCGACGCCGGGCCTCCGTCAGGCCTTGCGGGTCTTCCCGGTCGCCTTCTTGGCGGCGGGCTTCTTCGCTGCGGCCTTGGTGGCGGCCGACTTGGTGGCCGCCTTCTTGGCGGTCGTCGACTTCGCCGTGGCCGTCTTCTTGGCCGGGGCCTTCGTCGCCGCCACGGTCTTCTTCGCCGCCTTGCGGGCGCGCGTGGCGGGCACGGCCGCGTCGCTGACCCGGTCGGCGCCGAGGACGTCGCGCAGGAACTTGCCGGTGTGGCTGGTCGGCACGGCCGCGACCTGCTCCGGGGTGCCCTCGGCGACGACGAGCCCGCCGCCGCTGCCGCCCTCGGGACCCATGTCGACGATCCAGTCGGCGGTCTTGATGACGTCGAGGTTGTGCTCGATGACGATCACCGAGTTGCCCTTGTCGACGAGCCCGGAGAGCACGGTGATGAGCTTGCTGATGTCCTCGAAGTGCAGACCCGTGGTCGGCTCGTCGAGCACGTACACCGTGCGGCCCGTGGAACGCTTCTGGAGCTCACTGGCGAGCTTCACGCGCTGCGCCTCACCGCCGGAGAGCGTCGGCGCGGGCTGCCCGAGCCGGACGTAGCCGAGACCCACGTCGTTGAGCGTCTTCAGGTGGCGGGCGATCGCCGGGACGGCCTCGAAGAAGCTCAGCGCCTCCTCGATCGGCATGTCCAGGACCTCGGAGATGGACTTGCCCTTGTAGTGGACCTCAAGGGTCTCCCGGTTGTAGCGCGCGCCGTGGCAGACCTCGCACGGGACGTACACGTCCGGCAGGAAGTTCATCTCGATCTTGATAGTGCCGTCACCGGAGCAGTTCTCGCAGCGGCCGCCCTTGACGTTGAAGGAGAAGCGCCCCGGCAGGTAGCCGCGGACCTTCGCCTCGGTCGTCTCGGCGAACAGCTTGCGGACGTTGTCGAAGACTCCGGTGTACGTCGCCGGATTCGACCGCGGCGTGCGGCCGATGGGCGACTGGTCGACGTGCACGACCTTGTCGACGAGGTCGTCGCCTTCCACGCGCGTGTGCCGGCCCGGAACGGAGCGCGCCCCGTTCAACTCCCTGGCCAGGTGCGTGTACAGGATGTCGTTCACCAGCGTCGACTTGCCGGAGCCCGAGACGCCGGTGACGGCCGTCAGGACGCCCAGCGGGAACGACACGTCGATGTCCTGGAGGTTGTTCTCCTTCGCGCCGTGCACCGTGAGGCGGCGGGCCGGGTCCGCGGGCCGCCGGATGTCCGGGATCGCGATGGCCTTCTTGCCCGCCAGGTACTGACCGGTCATCGACTCCGGGTTCGCCAGCAGCTCCTTCAACGGACCGCTGTGCACGACCTTGCCGCCGTGCTCACCGGCGCCGGGGCCGATGTCGACGATCCAGTCGGCGACCTTGATGGTGTCCTCGTCGTGCTCGACCACGATGAGCGTGTTGCCCATGTCACGGAGCCGGACGAGCGTCTCGATGAGCCGGTGGTTGTCGCGCTGGTGCAGGCCGATGGACGGCTCGTCGAGCACGTACAGGACGCCGACCAGGCCGGAGCCGATCTGCGTGGCGAGCCGGATGCGCTGGGCCTCGCCGCCGGAGAGGGTGCCCGCCGCGCGGTTGAGCGACAGGTAGTCGAGGCCGACGTCGACGAGGAAGCGCAGCCGCTCGTTGACCTCCTTGAGGACGCGCTCGGCGATCTTCTTGTCGCGCGCGTTGAGCTTCAGCTCGCTCAGGAAGTCGGCGCAGTCGCTGATGGACATGGCCGAGACCTCGGCGATGGACCTGCCCATGACCGTGACGGCCAGGATCAGCGGCTTCAGTCGCGTGCCCTCACAGGTCGGGCAGGGCACCTCGCGCATGTAGCCCTCGAAGCGCTCGCGGCTCGCGTCCGACTCGGCCTCGCTGTGCCGGCGCTTCACGAACGGGACGGCGCCCTCGAAGGGCGTCGTGTAGCGGCGCTCGCGCCCGTACCTGTTGCGGTAGCGGACCTCGATCTGCGTCTTGTGGCCGTTCAGGAGCGCCTTCTTGGCGCGCTGCGGCAGACCCGCGAAGGGGATGTCCGTACGGAATCCGAGCGCGTCCGCGAGCGCCCCGATGAGGCGGCCGAAGTAGTCCTTCGTGTGCCCGTGCGACCACGGGTGGATGGCGCCCTCGTCGAGCGACTTGTCCTCGTCCGGGACGATCAGCTCGGGGTCGACCTCCATGCGCGTGCCGATGCCGGTGCAGTCGGGGCAGGCGCCGAAGGGCGAGTTGAAGGAGAAGGAGCGCGGCTCCAGCTCCTCGAAGGACAGGTCGTCGTACGTGCAGTACAGGTGCTCCGAGTACATCCGCTCGCGCTCGGGGTCGTCCTCGGGGAGGTCGACGAAGTCGAGCACGACCATGCCGCCGGAGAGGCCGAGGGCCGTCTCCACGGAGTCGGTCAGGCGGCGCTTGGCGGAGCTCTTCACGGTGAGGCGGTCGACGACCACCTCGATGGTGTGCTTCTCCTGCTTCTTCAGCGTCGGCGGCTCGGACAGCTGGATCGTCTGCCCGTCCACGCGCGCGCGGGAGTAGCCCTTGGTCTGCAGGTCGCTGAAGAGGTCGACGAACTCGCCCTTGCGCTCGCGCACGAGCGGCGACAGGACCTGGAAGCGGCTGCCCTCGGGCAGCTCCAGGACCTTGTCGACGATGGCCTGCGGCGACTGGCGGGCGATGGGGCGGCCGCACTCCGGGCAGTGCGGCTTGCCCACGCGCGCGAAGAGCAGGCGCAGGTAGTCGTAGACCTCGGTGATGGTGCCGACCGTGGAGCGCGGGTTGCGCGAGGTCGACTTCTGGTCGATCGAGACGGCCGGGGAGAGGCCCTCGATGAAGTCGACGTCCGGCTTGTCCATCTGGCCGAGGAACTGGCGCGCGTACGAGGACAGCGATTCGACGTACCGGCGCTGCCCCTCGGCGAAGATCGTGTCGAACGCGAGGGAGGACTTACCGGAGCCGGACAGACCGGTGAAGACGATGAGGGAGTCGCGCGGGAGGTCGAGCGAGACATTCCGAAGATTGTGCTCGCGCGCGCCACGGACGATGAGACGGTCGGCCACGCCGGTCCGCACCTTTCTTGAGAGACAAGTGACAGGGGCGGGCCCCCGTCTCTCGAGGTCTGACTCTCGAGGGCGCTCACGCCGTGATCGAGGCGGAGCGGCCCTGAGAAGGCTGTCCTTCGAAGACTAGAGGGAGCCACTGACAACGCCGGTCGGATTCCCTGCTTGGTAACAAACTGGGCCCCGCAGAACTTCCAGGATGCCCGACGCCGCCCTCGACCATATAGCACGTACATTCGATTCACGCGGATCGTAGGCCACCTTCACCCGAACGTGTCGCGGGGCTATCGTCGGCGCCATGAGTGATCATGTGCGCGACCTGGCGTCAGTACGCGAAGCGACCGACCGGCTGCTCGCCGCGGTCGGCACCCTGGACAACGCCGCCGTGGCCGGTCCTTCACGGCTCCCGGGGTGGACCCGCGGGCACGTTCTCGCCCACCTGGCCCGCAACGCGGACGCGCTCGTCAACGTCCTCGAGGGCCGCCCCATGTACGCGAGCGCCGAGGTCCGGGACGCCGACATCGACCGGGACGCCCCGCGCGGCCTGCGCGAGCAGCTCGGCGACGTACAGGAGAGCGCGGAGCGCTTCCAGCGCCTGGGGGCCGAGGAGGCCGACTGGGCGCGCACCGTGGAGCTGCGCAACGGCGTGAAGGACCTCGCCTCGAACGTGCCGTTCCGGCGCTGGATCGAGGTCGAGCTGCACCACGTGGACCTCGGGATCGGCTATGAACTGGAGGACCTCTCCCCCGAGTTCACCCAGCGGGAGATCAACTTCCTCGCGAAGCGGTTCCGCGACCACCCGGGCCTGCCGCCCCTGCTGATCAAGCAGGACGACGGCCGGATGATCTCCACGGGGGCCGTGCAGGCGCTCTCCATGGACGAGATCAAGGACGGCGCTCCCCTGCCGCCCCTCGGCATCGTCGTCAAGGGCCACCAGGCGGACCTCCTGGGCTGGCTCGCGGGCCGCAGGGACGGCGGCGCCCTCACCGTCGACCGGGGCTCCCTGCCCGACCTGCCCCCGCTATAGGCTGAATCCATGACGTACAGCGGAAGCGTGAAGGTCGGCGGCCCGGCGGATGTGCACGAGCTGCGGGATCTGATGATCTCCAAGGTCGCGGTCGGGCCGATGGACAACAACGCCTACCTGTTGCGCTGCCGCGCGACCGATCAGCAGCTCCTGATCGACGCGGCGAACGAGCCGCGGACGCTGCTGGGTCTCATCGGTGAGGACGGCATCGCGGCCGTCGTCACCACGCACCGGCACGGCGACCACTGGCAGGCCCTCCAGGAGGTCGTCGAGGCGACCGGCGCGCGCACGTACGCGGGGCGCGAGGACGTCGAGGGGATCCCGGTGGCGACGGACGTGGCCGTCGCCGACGGGGACACCGTCGAGTTCGGCCGGATCACGCTCACCGCCCGCCACCTGGTCGGCCACACGCCCGGTTCGATCGCCCTGGTCTACGACGACCCGCACGGCCACCCGCACGTCTTCACCGGTGACTGCCTGTTCCCCGGCGGCGTGGGCAACACGTGGAAGGACCCCGAGGCCTTCGCGAGCCTCATCGAGGACGTCGAGACGAAGATCTTCGGCACGCTGCCGGACGAGACGTGGGTCTACCCGGGGCACGGGGGCGACACGACGCTGGGCGCCGAGCGCCCCCACCTCCAGGAGTGGCGCGAGCGGGGCTGGTGACCTCTTTGGTGGGCCGTTTCGTTTCGGCCCACCTATAGGCGGCGTTTTTACGCCTGCGCCGTCCCCGGCGCGGCGAGCGCCGCCACCCGCTCCACGCCGAACGCGTAGCCCTGCACACCGCATCCGGCGATCACGCCGTCGGCGCGCAGCGACACGTAGGAGTGGTGCCGGAACTCCTCGCGCTGGTGGATGTTGGAGATGTGGACCTCCACCACCGGCATGCCGTCACAGGTGTTGAGCGCGTCCAGGATCGCCACCGAGGTGTGCGAGTAGGCGGCCGGGTTGATCACGATGCCGACGTGGTTCTCGCGCGCCTCGTGGATCCAGTCGACCAGCTCGCCCTCGTGGTTGGACTGCCGGAAGTCCACGGTGGCGCCGAGCGCGGTGGCCGCCTTCACGCACAGGGCCTCGACGTCGGCGAGGGTGTCGCGGCCGTAGATCTCCGGCTGGCGCTTGCCGAGCAGGTTCAGGTTCGGGCCGTTGAGAACCATGATCGGGGCGTTGGCGAGCGTGCGCGGCACGAGGGACCTCCGTAGAAGAGCGTTTGCTCCTTGAGGGTCTATCACGGCGCCGGCACCGCCCGAAGGGGGTGGTCACAGGGCGGTCAGGGCGTGACGGCGAGTTCGATGTACGCGGCCAGGATCACCAGGTGGACGCCGCCCTGCAGCGGTGTGGCACGGCCCGGGACGATGGTGAGGGTCGCGACCACCATGGTCAGCGCGAGCAGCACCATGTGGGTGGCGCCGAGCCCGAGGACGAGCGGCCCGGTCAGCCAGTACGAGGCGATGGCGACGGCAGGCACCGTGAGGCCGATGCTGGCCATGGACGAGCCGAGCGCGAGGTTGAGGCTGGTCTGCACCCGGTCCCTGCGGGCCGCGCGGAGCGCCGCGATGGTCTCGGGCAGCAGCACGAGCAGCGCGATGATCACGCCGACCACGGCCTGCGGCATGCCGGCCGCCTCGACCCCCTGCTCGATCGTCTTCGAGACGCCCTTGGTGAGTCCGACGACGGCGACCAGGGCGAGCGCGAGCAGACCGAGGCTGAACAGGGCGGTCCGGGTACTCGGCACGTCGGCGTGGTCGTCGGCGTCGATCACCTCGCCGTGCTTGGTGATCGGCAGGAAGTAGTCGCGGTGGCGGACGGTCTGCGTCGCGACGAAGAGGCCGTACAGGACGAGCGCGGCGACGGCCGAGAAGACCAGCTGGGAGGTGGAGAACTCCGGGCCGAGCTTGCTGGTGGTGAACGTCGGCAGGACCAGGCAGAGCGTCGCGAGCGTGGCCACGGTGGCGAGGGCTCCGCCGGTGCCCTCGGACTGGAAGACCGCCACGCGGTGCCGCAGCGCGGCCGCGAGCAGGCTGACGCCCACGATGCCGTTGCAGGTGATCATGACGGCGGCGAACACGGTGTCGCGGGCGAGCGTGGAGCTCTTGGCCCCGCCGTCGGCCATCAAGGTGACGATCAGGGCGACCTCGATGATCGTCACGGCCACGGCGAGCACGAGCGAACCGAAGGGCTCACCGACCCGGTGGGCGACGACCTCCGCGTGGTGCACGGCCGCGAGCACGGAGACCGCGAGGACCACCGCGACGACGGCGACCACGGCGCCGGGCAGATCGCGGCCCCAGGTGAACGCGAGCAGCACGATCGCGATCAGTGGCACCACCACGGTCCACTGCGTACTCAGCGCCCGCACTCTGGTGATCATTCATCGATGGTGCCCGTGGCGGGGTGGGGGCGCGACTCCACGGGCGGCGGCGCCCGGCGGGCGCGGGGCGCCGCGCGCGCACGTCACTTGAGCTCGCGCACGTCCTTCAGGTCGCAGTTGACGAAGGCCGGCGGGCGGGTGCACAGGGCCGAGAGCTGCTTGTTGAGCTCGGCCACCTCGGGGTGTTCGTTGCTGCGCATCGCGTCCTCGTAGGACTCGAACTCGATGACCGCGAGATAGCGGCCCGTGGTGTCCCGGTCCTTGAGCATCATCCGGTGCGTGGGGCCGCCCTCGGTGCCCTGCATCCGCTGTTCGAAGGCCTCGAGCAGCTCCCGCATCTCGCCGAAGCGCTGCGACTCGAAGTCGATGATCTGGACGAACTTCATGGGGTCCTCCCCCGTCGTGCCCTCGCGCCCCCACGGGACGCGCTCAGGGCACAAAGAAGCACCGGGAGCGACGCACGGCAATCGGCCGCGCACCGCTCCCGGTGCTGGTAATTCCTACGCCCGACGCCGTCAGGCCTCGATGCTGTCCTTCTGAGCCGCTTCGGCCGCGTCCCTCTCGGCCTGCTTCTTCGAGGCGATGAGGCTGGTGATCGTCGTGATGATCAGGACGCCGCAGATGACGGAGAGCGAGACCGGGATGGAGATCTCCGGTACGTGCACCCCCGACTCGTGCAGCGCGTGCAGGATCAGCTTCACGCCGATGAATCCGAGGATCACCGACAGGCCGTAGCTGAGGTGCACCAGCTTCTTGAGCAGTCCGCCGATGAGGAAGTACAGCTGGCGCAGGCCCATCAGGGCGAACGCGTTGGCGGTGAAGACGATGTACGGGTCCTGGGTCAGGCCGAAGATCGCCGGGATCGAGTCCATCGCGAACAGCACGTCGGTCATGCCGATGGCGAGCATGACGACCAGGAGCGGCGTCATGACCTTCTTGCCGTGCTGCTGGATGAAGAGCTTCGTGCCGTGGTACCGGTCCGCGACGCCGAACTTCTTCTCGATCGACTTGAGGATGCGGTTCTCCTCGAACTCCTCCTCTTCCTCGTCCGCCATGGCCTCCTTGATGAGCTTCCAGGCGGTGTACAGGAGGAAGGCGCCGAAGATGTAGAAGACCCACGAGAAGCTGGAGATGATCGCCGCGCCGGCCGCGATGAAGATCGCGCGCAGCACGAGGGCGATCAGCACACCGAACAGCAGCACGCGCTGCTGCAGCTGGGTGGGTACCGAGAACTTCGCCATGATCAGGATGAAGACGAAGAGGTTGTCCACACTGAGCGACTTCTCGGTGATGAAGCCCGCGAAGAACTCGCCGCCGGCCTGGCTGCTCCCCCAGACCATCACGCCGACGCCGAACAGCGCGGCGAGCACGATCCAGACGATCGTCCAGATGCCCGCTTCCTTGATCGACACGTCGTGGGGCTTGCGCCCGATGAAGAAGTCGACCGCGATGAGGGCGCACAGACCGAGAACGGTCAGCACCCACACAGTCATTGATACGTCCACTACTGCGCCTCCGGCGTCGTACGGCTACTGATCAGCGTCGTCGCTGCCGGAGGTCTCTTCCACCCGAGCGCCTTGGCGCGTCTCGGGCCGGCGCCCCGGGATCGATGCCTTCTGGCCTGTCGTCCGTACTGACGGGAACGCCGCGTTGGAGTACTCCCCTCCGCGTCAAGGAGCGTACTCGAAACACCCATGAAAGGTAAAGGGAAAGGTAAAGGAGTCACCAAGTCCGCAGGTCAAAGGCCCCGCTTTCGACGGGCTTCGGCCACTTCCGCGAGCACCTGACGCAGGATTCCGCTGCCCGGAGGGACCGAAGGCGGCTCATACGTCCATGCGTGGCCGACCCAGGGATCGGCCAGGTGATCGTCGGGGACGGGTGTGAGGCGCAGCAGGGCGCGCCACAGGGGGTCGAGCAGCGGCCCGTACTCGGCGGCGTCCTCCCGGTCGGCGACGAGCATCAGGTGCACGCCGACCGCCGGCCCCTCGTCCGCGAGATAGCGCAGCCGGGTGATGGCCCGGTCGTCGAAGCCGTGCGGGAAGTCGTGCACGATCAGGAGCTGCTCGGCGACGTCCAGGTCCGCCGGCAGCGCGTCGGCCGCGCCCGCACGGACCGCCATCTGTACGAGGTCGACGCGCTCGGTCAGCCGCGTCAGCGTGTCCGCGACGCCCGCCGCTCCCCTGGCCGGCGGCCCGGCGAGCACGCCCGCGTCCACGAGCGGGGCGAGCGCGCCCGCCGCGGTGCCCGCCGGGTCGATGACGTGCACGCTGAACCCGTCCGCCGGATGGGCCGCGAGCAGCCGGGCCGCGTGGAGGACGGCGGTGTGGGCGGCACGCGCGCGCAGTGCGTCGGCGTCGGTGAGGCTGTCGGCGGCGGAGGGCCCCGCGTCGATCCACAGGCCGCGCTCCAGCGGCAGCCGTACGAGCATCGGGACGCGCAGTCCGGCGCTCTCGCTCTCGGGCAGGCTCAGCTCCCCGACCCGGACCGCCATGGCGGGCTCCGCGGGGCTGCGGTAGGCGTGCCAGCAGGGGCTGTCCCAGCCCGCGTACGCCGCCGGGAGCGCGGGCTCGACGGCCTCGGCCTCGGCGACGAGCTGCGCCAGGTCGCGGTCGAGCGCCTCCCTGGCCCGGTCGACCAGGGCAGTGTGCCTGGCGCGGGCGGCCTCGCGGGCGGCGTCGCCCTGGCCGCCGAGGCGGCTGCGCGGGTCTGCGGAGTCGGCGAGGGCCCCGTCGAGCTCGCGCTCCATGCGGGAGTCCGCGAAGCCGACGGCGCCGCGGTACGCGGCCGTGGTGCGGGCCAGGTCCTCGAACATGCCCCACACCTGGTTGTAGAGCCGCTCGTCCAGGGACCAGCCCGTCGCGTCCCCGGCGACCGGTGTCGCGGGCTGCGGCGCGGGCGTGAACGGCGCGCTGTCCTGGCGCCGGGGGTGGGTGTAGTCGATGGGGCCGCCGCCCGGCGCCGCGGTCGGCGTGGGGGTGGCCGGAGGCAGGGCCGCGGAGGCGTGGCCCGCGGTGGCCGCCGCGGGCACATGCGCCCCGTCCGCGGCCTCCGGGCGGTTCTCCGGCGTACGGGTCTCCGGGGTACGCGGCGAGGGCGCCACGGCGCGGTCGTGGGCGACGGCGCCGTGGATGGTGCCCGCGAGGGCCCGCGCATCCGGCAGGCCCTGGTCGGCGAGGAGCGCGGCGAGGCCTTCGGCGTAGCCCTGGCCGACGGCGCGCACCTTCCAGGCGCTGTGCCTGCGGTAGAGCTCCAGGGCGACGACGGCCGACTCCGTGTCGAGGTCGGTGATCGTGTAGCTGGCCTCCTCCGCGCCGTCCGGCCCGCCGACCGCGAGGAACGGGGCCGCCGCGGCGCCGAACCGCTCCTGGCCGCCGGCGCACACCGGCAGCGCGAGCAGCACGGTGACGCGGTGCACGTCCCGCGGCATCGCGTCCAGGTCGACGGTCAGTCGGTGCTCGGCCGCGGCCCGGCGCGGGACCTCGATGCCCGGCAGCGCGGGCGCGCCGGGGTGGGCGATCCGGTCCGCGCCGCGCACGACGCCCCGGTCGTCGGCGAGCGTGGCGCCCGCGACGACCGGGCGGCCGGCCGACACCCGGATCTCCAGACGGGTCTGGGTGAGGGGGTGGTTCTGCCCCCTCACCAGTTCGGCCGCCATCGTGGGTCCGCTACAGGCTGGGCAGGATCGAGGGCATCAGGTCCTGGAACGTGCGCCCCTGCGCCGCTTCTCCCAGAGCCGTCATCTTCCAGCCCGCGCCGTCCCGGTGCACCTTCGCCATGATCTGCGCCGTGTACTTCCCGCCGCCGTCCAGCGTGTAGCGGGCGAGCTCCTGGCCGTTCGTCTCGTCGACCAGGCGGCAGAACGCGTTCTGCACCTCCTGGAAGGTCTGCCCCGTGAAGGAGTTGACCGTGAAGACGATCTGGTCGATGTGGACCGGGACGCGCTGCAGGTCGACGACGATCGACTCGTCGTCGCCGCCCTGGCCCGCGCCGCCGACCAGATTGTCACCGGTGTGCCGCACCGAACCGTCGTCGCTGACGAGGTGGCGGAAGAAGACCACGTCGACGGGTTGCTTGTCGGCGAAGAGGACCGCCGACGCGTCGAGGTCGACCTCGCGCGTGCGCGTGCCGAACAGGCCGCGCCGAGGAGCCGCCTGCCAGCCGAGTCCCATCCGTACGGCGGTGAGGGTGCCCCCGCCCTGCTTCTCCAGGCTGATGGCCTGACCCTTGGTCAAGTCGATGCCCACGCGCTGTCCCCTCTCGGACCGTCCCCTGTTGCCGCGCCACATGCACGGTTGGCCCAAACCCTAGAGGGCGGCACCGACAACGCCGCCACCGTGGGCGGGGTTTTGTGGCGGTCCTGCAACACGCCACGCCACCCCCGCCCGTCGTGGCAGGTCAGGCGATGCCCGCCTCCTTCATCTGCCGCAGCTCCTTCTTCATCTCCGACACCTCGTCGCGCAGCCGTGCCGCGACCTCGAACTGCAGGTCGGCGGCGGCCGCCCGCATCCGCTCGGTCAGCTCCTCGATCTGCCCGGACAGCTCGGCCGCGGGACGGTCGGTGGGAACCGTCTCCTCCGCCTTGCCGCGCTTCTTCTTGGCCGGCGCCTTGTCCGCCTTCCCGGCCGAGGGCACGGGGGCCTTGGCACCCTTTCCGTCCTTGCCGCCCTTGCGGTACCCGGTGCCGAGCAGCGCCTCCGTGTCGACGTCCTCGCGCGCGATGGACGCCACGATGTCGTTGATCTTCTTCCGGAGGGGCTGGGGGTCGATCCCGTTCGCCTCGTTGTACGCGACCTGCTTCTCGCGGCGGCGGTTGGTCTCGTCGATGGCCTTCTCCATCGCCGGGGTGATCTTGTCCGCGTACATGTGGACCTGCCCGGAGACATTTCGCGCCGCGCGGCCGATCGTCTGGATCAGCGACGTGCCGGAACGCAGGAAGCCTTCCTTGTCGGCGTCGAGGATCGCGACCAGGGAGACCTCGGGCAGGTCGAGGCCCTCGCGCAGCAGGTTGATGCCGACCAGCACGTCGAACTCGCCCGCGCGCAGCTCGCGCAGCAGCTCGACACGGCGCAGGGTGTCGACGTCGCTGTGCAGATAGCGGACCTGGATGCCGAGCTCGATGAAGTAGTCGGTGAGGTCCTCGGCCATCTTCTTGGTGAGCGTGGTGACCAGGACGCGCTCGTCCTTCTCCGTGCGCGTACGGATCTCGTGCACCAGGTCGTCGATCTGCCCCTCGGTGGGCTTCACGACGACCTCGGGGTCGACGAGGCCGGTGGGGCGGATGATCTGCTCGACGTGGCCGTCCGCGCGCGACAGCTCGTAGTTGCCGGGGGTCGCCGACAGGTAGACGGTCTGGCCGATGCGCTCCTGGAACTCCTCCCACTTGAGCGGGCGGTTGTCCAGCGCGGACGGGAGCCGGAAGCCGTGGTCCACGAGCGTGCGCTTGCGGGAGGCGTCGCCCTCGTACATGGCGCCGATCTGCGGCACGGTGACGTGCGACTCGTCGATCACGAGCAGGAAGTCGTCCGGGAAGTAGTCGAGCAGCGTGTTCGGCGGGGAGCCGGGCTCGCGGCCGTCGAAGTGCATCGAGTAGTTCTCCACGCCGGAGCAGGAGCCGATCTGGCGGAGCATCTCGAGGTCGTACGTGGTCCGCATGCGCAGGCGCTGGGCCTCCAGCATCTTGCCCTGCTTCTCCAGCTCGGCGAGACGCTCCTCCAGCTCCTTCTCGATGTCGTTGGCCGCGCGCTCCAGGCGCTCGGGGCCCGCCACGTAGTGCGTCGCCGGGAAGATGTACAGCGACTCGTCGTCGCTGATGACCTCGCCGGTGAGCGGGTGGAGCGTGGAGAGGGACTCGATCTCGTCGCCGAACATCTCGATGCGGACCGCGAGCTCTTCGTAGACGGGGAAGATCTCGATGGTGTCGCCGCGGACCCGGAAGGTGCCGCGCTGGAACGCCACGTCGTTGCGCGTGTACTGGATGTCCACGAAGCGGCGCAGCAGGTCGTCCCGGTCGATCTCGTCCCCGACCTTCAGGGGGACCATGCGGTCCACGTACTCCTGCGGGGTGCCGAGGCCGTAGATGCAGGAGACGGAGGCGACCACGACGACGTCCCTGCGGGTCAGCAGCGAGTTCGTCGCGGAGTGGCGCAGGCGCTCCACCTCCTCGTTGATCGAGGAGTCCTTCTCGATGTACGTGTCCGACTGCGGAACGTACGCCTCGGGTTGGTAGTAGTCGTAGTACGAGACGAAGTACTCGACCGCGTTGTTCGGCAGCAGCTCGCGGAACTCGTTGGCCAGCTGGGCGGCCAGCGTCTTGTTCGGCGCCATCACGAGCGTGGGGCGCTGGAGCTTCTCGATCATCCACGCCGTGGTGGCGGACTTGCCGGTGCCGGTCGCGCCGAGCAGGACGACGTCCTTCTCGCCCCCGGAGACGCGCTTCTCCAGCTCGGCGATGGCCGCGGGCTGGTCACCGCTGGGCTGGTACGGGCTGACGACCTCGAAAGGCGCCACCGTGCGTTCGATCTTGGATACGGGCCGCATGGAATCAACCGTACGACCCACCACTGACAACCGGGCCCGAACCGCTGTCGGGCCCGGCCCTCACGGGCTCCGGGTCACCAGTCCTGCGGCGTGCGCGAGCGGGGCCGACCCAGGGGGCGGCGCAGTCGCGTGACGGCAGGGGCGGGGGTACCGAGCCGGGCCTGCGCCGCCCGGCTGTCGCGCCAGTCGGGGCGGCCCGTGACCAGCAGCGGGTCGAACACGACGACCACGCCGGCCAGGAGCAGGAAGCCCAGCGGGCCGATCAGCATGGGCCCGAGGATGGCGGTGGCCGAGTCCCCTCCGAGGGATCCTGCGGCATCGGCGTGCGCGTGGACGCTGACGCCCGCCATCGCCATGTAGTGCATCCCCGAGACGGCGAGCCCCATGATCAGGCTCGCGCCGAGGCTCCACATGATGCCGCGCACCTGGACGGCCGCCCACAGGGCGGCGGTCGCCGCCGCCATGGCGATGATCACGGAGGCGACCACGGTGAACGTGTTGTAACTGATCGTCCCGTGAAGACGCATTCCGGCCATTCCGAGGTAGTGCATCGACGCCACCCCGAGGCCCGTGATGGTGCCTCCGGTGAACAGCGCGGGGCCGGTCGCGCCCTTGTAGCCGACGATGAAGACGCCGATGCCGACCATGAGGACGGCCACACCGAGGCTCGCGAACGTGGTCAGCGGGTCGTAGCGGATCGCCATGCCCTTCACGCTGAAGCCCATCATCGCGATGAAGTGCATGGTCCATATCCCGGAGCCGATCGCCGCCGAGCCCAGCGCGAGCCACCCCACCCGCCAGGTGTTGGCGACGAGCAGGGATCTCGTGGTGCAGCGCAGCCCCAGGGCGCCTCCGAGGCAGGCCATGAGGTACGCCACCACCGGTGTGACGAGCCCGTAACTGAAGCCGTCGACCGAACCCTGCATGCGTGACAGCCCTTCCGACTGATTTTCCGTGAGATGTGCAGCTCGTCCCTTCGCGCGCGGCGGCCGAGGCGGCCGCGGGTGAGGCAGAGATTAAAGCGCACACGGGAACGTCCGAACGATTTTCCGGCAAAGAATCCGGCCGCACGACACGGGGGTCGACCGCACTTGAGTGACTCCATTCAACTCGTGACCATCCTGCGCCTACTTTTCGTTCGCTCTCAGCTGTCAATCTCGTACAGTCCGTGATCCCACGACGTATGAGGAGCACACGTGCACGCACGAGCAGCAGCCGCTCTGACCTCAGTGGCGGGCTCCGTCGTCATCGGTGTCCTGGCCCTGCCGACTGCCGCACAAGCCGCCCCCGCACACAACAGAACCGTGGTCGTAGCCCACCGCGGTGCCTCCGCGTACGCGCCCGAGAACACCCTGGCGGCCATCGACAGGGCACACGCCCTGGGGATCACCTGGGTCGAGAACGACGTCCAGCGCACCAAGGACGGCGCCCTGGTCGTCCTGCACGACACCACGCTGGCCCGCACCACCAACGTCGAGCAGCTCTATCCCGACCGCTCCCCGTGGAACGTGTCGGACTTCACCTCGAGCGAGATCGCCAAGCTGGACGCGGGCAGCTGGAAGGGCGCCGAGTACACGGGCACCCGGATCCCGACGCTCCACGAGTATCTGCGGCGCGTCGACCGAAACCACCAGAAGCTGCTCATGGAGGTCAAGTCGCCCGAGCTGTACCCGGGCATCGAGGACCAGATCCTGCACCAGCTGCGCAAGGACGGCTGGCTGGACTCCTGGGACGTCAAGCACCGGCTGATCATCCAGAGCTTCAACGCCGACAGCGTGCGGACCGTGCACGCCCGGCGCCCGGACATCAAGACGGGCTTCCTCGGCACACCCGCCGTGTCCGAGCTTCCCTCGTACGCGAAGTTCGCCGACCAGATCAATCCGTCGCACACGACGATCTCCGCGGACTACGTCAAGGCCGTGCACGCGCTCAAGGGCCCGCACGGCAAGCCGCTCGAGTCCTACACCTGGACCGTCAACGACGCGAAGACCGCGCAGAAGGTGGTCGGCTACGGCGTCGACGGGATCATCAGCAACGCGCCTGACGTGGTGCGGGCCGCCGTCGGCGGCTGATCCGCCCGGCGTTGTCAGTGCCCGGCCGTACCGTGGTCGGCATGAACGCCACTGGACTGAGCGAGACCACTCCCGCCGCGCCGCGGCAGGCCGTGTGGGCCGTCGTGCGCAGTGACATCGGCCCACTGCTGCTCGCCGCGACGGACGCCGGTCTGGTGAACGTGGTCTTCCACGCCACCGACGCGGTGCGGGACAAGGCGCTCGACCGGCTCGGCTCCCGACTCGGGGCCGAGCCCGTCGAGGCTCCCGATTCGCCGCTGCTCGCCGAGGCGATACGGCAGTTCGCGGAGTACTTCGCCGGGCGGCGGCGCGCGTTCGACGTGCCGCTCGACTGGTCGCTGATCACCGGCTTCAACCGGGAAGTGCTGCGCGAGCTGTTCGCCGGGGTGCCGTTCGGGGCGGTCGTCGGGTACGGGGACCTGGCCCACCGGGTCGGACAACCGGGCGCCGCGCAGGCCGTGGGTCTGGCGATGGGGTCGAATCCGCTGCCGGTCGTCGTGCCGTGCCACCGGGTCGTGGAGCGGGACGGCGGGATCGGCGGCTTCGGGGGCGGGCTCGAGACGAAGCGGAAGTTGCTCGCCCTGGAAGGGGTGTTGCCCGAGCCGTTGTTCTGAGACGGTCCTGGGGCGGGGCGAACGAGCGGGGTCCGCGGGGTTGAGCGGGGCGGGGGTGTGCGTTGAGCACGGACGAGGGACAGCTGCGTCCTCCAGAGGATGTGCCCCCGGAGGACGGGCGGACCGGCCCGGTCGGGCGAACCGCGGATGTCGGGCCGGGGACAGAGGCACTGCAACGACGGACCCAGCGGGTGCTCGTCGCCTCGCAGATACTCGGCGGGCTGGGGACCGCCACCGGGATCGCGCTGGCCGCCGTGCTCGCCAAGAAGGTCAGCGGGGACGAGGCGCTCTCCGGCCTCGCGTCCACGGCGAGCGTCGCGGGCACCGCGGTGCTGTCGGTGCCGTTGGCCGCGCTGATGAACGCCCGTGGGCGGCGGGCCGGCCTCGTACTGGCCTATCTGATCGGCACGCTGGGGGCGGTGGTGACCGTCGTCGCCGCCGTGATCGGCACGTTTCCCCTGCTGCTCGTCGGCCTGATGGGCTTCGGCGCGGCGTCCTCGGCCAATCTCCAGGCCCGGTACGCGGCCGCCGACCTGGCCGAGCCGGACCGGCGGGCCCGCGCCATCTCGACGGTCGTGTGGGCCACCACCATCGGCGCCGTCCTCGGGCCGAACATAGCGGCGCCCGCGGGCCGCAGCGTCTCCGGGCTCGGCATACCGCCGGAGGCCGGTCCGTTCGTCTGGGCGGCCGGGGTGTTCCTGATATCGGCGGTCGTGGTGCACCTGCTGCTGCGCCCGGACCCGCTGTTGACCGCGCGTTCCCTGGCCCCCGCCGAGGAGCAGTCGCCCGCCGCGCGGTCCATACGGGCGGGGTTCGCGGCCGTGTCCGCGTCGCCGCGCGCCCGCCTGGCGCTCGTCACGGTCGCGGTGTCGCACACGGCGATGGTGTCCGTCATGTCGATGACGCCGGTCGACCTCGAACACCACGGCGCGGGCATCGAGTTGATCGGGCTCGTGATCAGCGGGCACATCGCGGGGATGTACGCCTTCTCGCCGGTCATGGGACGGCTCGCCGACACGTTCGGCCGGCTCACGGTGATCGGCCTCGCGGTCGGCCTGCTCGCGTGCGCGGCACTGCTCGCCGGGACGGCGGGCGGGAGTCACGGGCAGAGCGCGGCGGCGCTGTTCCTGCTCGGGCTCGGCTGGTCGGCCGGGCTCGTCGCGGGCTCCGCGCTGCTCACGGACTCCGTGCCGCAGGCCGCGCGGGCCGCCGCGCAGGGGCTCTCCGACCTGACGACGAGCCTGTCGGCGGGGATCGGCGGCGCGACGGCCGGCATCGTGGTGGCGACGGCGAGCTACGCGTGGCTGAACCTGGCCGCGGCCTGCCTGCTGCTCCCGCTCGGGGCGCTGGCGCTGTTCACGCGGCGGGCCCAACGCCCGTAGCGGAAGGGGCAGTTCGGGCGCGGGTCAGCCGAGGGTGATGTGGTACGCCTTGCGCAGGGTCTCGTGCACCGTCCAGGTCGTCCGGTCGCCCTCGCGCAGCACGGCGGCCGTGCCGGGACCCAGTTCCAGGGTGTCGCCGCCCTCGACCGCGACGGTGGCGCGGCCGCTGACGACCACGAACAGCTCGTTGGCCTCGGTGTCGGTGACCACGCCGGGCGTGATCTGCCAGATGCCGCGCAGCTGCTTGCCGTCGGCCGACTCCCACAGCACCTTGCCGGTCACCTCGGGGGTGCCGGAGACGATCTGTGCGGGGTCGAGCGGCTCCGGTTCGAGGTCCACGTCCGGGACGCGGACGGCGAAGGAACCGGCGAAGGAGCCGGGGGAGCTTGCGGGTCGGTCGTTCGTGGTCATGGCCAGTCACCGTAGATGACCTGTGCCTCCCCTCTCACTGGACGGCCTGTGCCGTACGGGCCCCGCCGACTGGACGGCTCGTCGAGGCTTCAACAACTCCGGCCGGAAGGCTCCTCAGAACGCCGTTTCGGTAGCAGACTCCGCCGTGCGCACAGCCGGAGCATCCGCCGTAGACGAGTCACGGAGCTGAAGGGACGGCGATCAGGCATGAGCGGAAACAGGGCAGTCGCATATCTCAAGCCGGGCACGGTGGAGGTCAGGACCATCGAGCACCCGACCCTGGAGCTGAAGGACGGGCCCGGAGTGGCCCCGCAGAACGTGGGCAGGACCTGTCGGCACGGTGTGATCCTCAAGGTGCTCGCCACCAACATCTGCGGCAGCGACCAGCACATGGTGCGCGGCCGCACCACGGCACCCGAGGGCCTCGTCCTGGGCCACGAGATCACCGGCGAGATCGTGGAGAAGGGCCCGGACGTCGAGTTCCTGGACGTCGGGGACATCGTCTCCGTGCCGTTCAACATCGCCTGCGGGCGCTGCCGCAACTGCAAGGAGCGCAAGACCGGCATCTGCCTGAACGTCAACCCGGCACGGCCCGGGGCGGCTTACGGCTATGTCGACATGGGCGGCTGGGTCGGCGGCCAGGCCGAGTACGCGATGATCCCCTACGCGGACTTCAACGCGCTGCGCTTCCCCGACGCCGACCAGGCGCGCGAGAAGCTCCTCGACCTCACCATGCTCTCCGACATCTTCCCGACCGGCTTCCACGGTGCGGTGACGGCGGGCACGAAGGTCGGTTCGACGGTGTACGTGGCCGGGGCCGGGCCCGTCGGGCTCGCGGCGGCGGCATCGGCGCACCTGCTGGGCGCGGCCGTGGTGATCGTCGGCGACCTGAACGCCGAACGGCTCGCGCAGGCCCGGAGTTTCGGCTGCGAGACGGTCGACCTCACACGCGGCACCGTGGAGGAACAGGTCGCCGAGATCCTCGGGGTTCCCGAGGTGGACGCTGCCGTGGACGCGGTCGGCTTCGAGGCCCGCGCGCACGGCCCGGACGCTCCCGAGGCCCCGGCCACGGTCCTCAACTCGCTGATGGGGCTCACGGCGGCCGGTGGCGCGCTCGGCATCCCCGGCCTGTACGTCACCGACGATCCGGGCGGCGTCGACCAGGACGCGCGCACCGGGACGCTCAAGGTGCGGCTCGGCCTCGGCTGGGCGAAGAGCCACCAGTTCACGACGGGGCAGTGCCCGGTGATGCAGTACCACCGGGGCCTGATGATGGCGATCCTGCACGAGCGCGTGCACATCGCGAAGGCCGTCAACGCGACCGTGATCGGCATCGAGGACGCGCCGCGCGGCTACGCGGAGTTCGACCAGGGTGCGAGCCGCAAGTACGTCCTCGACCCGCACGGCGCGCTGAGCGGCGTACGGCCGGTCTGAGGCCGACGGGCGGAAGTGGGCTCCACGCGCGCGTGGAGCCCACTTCCGAGCCCCGTGCCGCAGGGACCGCCGACCGCGATGCGCCTACTTCCGCCCCCACGCCGAGATCAGCGGCGCCGTCGCCAGGTCCATCGTTCCTTCGGCGACATTCGCCAGATGCCGGTCGATCTCGTCGTCCGTGGCCAGCCCCGCCGTCACGAGCTGCGCACGGATCTGCCCGACCGTCGCCGTCTCCAGCGCCGTGCAGGCCGGCGACGCCAGCGGGAAGTACGCGTCCGCCTCGACCTGCCGCAGGCCCGCCGCCCGCAGCAGCCCGGGCAGCTTGCGGCCGTAGCTCAGGTCGGCGCCGCGCTCCGCGAGCAGGGAGCGGAAGCCGTGCCGCAGGCGGTTGGCCAGCTGCTGCGCGGGCCCCGCCTCGTCCGGGCAGAGCAGGGGCTGAAGCGCGGGATCGGCGTCCTCGATGAGCAGCCGGCCGCCGGGGCGCAGCGCACGGATCATCGACGCCAACGCCCGCTCCCGGTCCGGGACATGGACCAGGACGAGCCGCGCGTGCACCAGGTCGAAGCTCTCCGCGGGCGGCTCGTCGACGCCGATGTCGTGGCGTCGCACCTCGACGGGCGTGCGGGGCGTGGCGGTCTGCCAGGACGTGTCGATGTCGGTGGCGAGGACCCGGCCGGTCGGCCCGACCTTCCGCGCGAGCCACGAGACCACCGACGTGCCGCCGGCCCCGACCTCCCAGCAGCGCCAGCCGGAACCGATGCCGAGACGCTCGATGTGCCGGAACGTCGTGGGGTCGAAGAGGACCGAGAAGGCGTCGAAGCGCCGCCCCGCCTCGGGCTGCTGGTTGTCGAGGAGGTACGCGTGCTCGCCTGATCGCATCATGAACCGATCATCCCAGCCCAATCATTGGATACCGGACATTGCGCAACGGAGCGGAGTCTTCCGTTCCCACAGGGCTGGACAGGCTGTCGGTGACCGCTGGCAGACTGATCCACCAAGTCGTCTTCGCGACGGAGACACGACGGAGAACGGATGGGAACGGGGAGGGGCCGAGCATGTCGATGGCGGGCAATCTGCGGAAGGTCGGCGGTCTGCGCAGGGTGGGCGGCCTGCGCAAGGTCGCGCGGCTCGCGCGGCGCGCGCCCAAGGTCGACCTGAGCCACCCGGCGCGCTCCCCGCTGGGCTCCGCGGTGGTGAACTGCGTGACCTACCGGGACGGCGTGCGCGAGTCGGGCGACAGCGATCTCGTCGAGTCGGTGCGCGCGGTGCGCAAGGCAGCGGACGGGTTCGTCTGGCTGGGGCTGCACGAGCCGTCGGAGGTGGAGTTCGCGGACATCGCCGAGCTGTTCGACCTGCACCCCCTGGCCGTCGAAGACGCGGTGCACGCGCACCAGCGGCCCAAGGTGGAGCGGTACGGGCAGACGCTCTTCGCGGTCCTGAAGACGGTCTGCTACGTCGACCACGCGGAGCTCACCGCCACCAGCGAGGTGGTGGACACCGGCGAGATCATGGTGTTCCTCGGCCAGGACTTCGTGATCACGGTGCGGCACGGCAGGCACGGCTCGCTCGGCCCCGTGCGCGAGCGGATCGAGGCGGACACGGAGCAGTTGGCCAAGGGCCCGGCCGCGGTGCTGCACGCGATCGCGGACAGCGTCGTCGACGACTATCTGACGGTGATCGACGAGGTCCAGGCCGACATCGACGAGGTGGAGGCGGACGTCTTCGCGCAGAACGGCGCGAAGGCCGACCCCGGCCGGATCTATCAACTCAAGCGCGAGCTGCTCGAGTTGAAGCGGGCCGTGGTGCCGCTGTCCCGGCCGATACAGGAGCTCGCGGGGCGCCCCTTCCCCGCCGTGCCGCCCGAGATACAGGCGTACTTCCGCGATGTGTCGGACCACCTGCTGCGAGCGGCGGAGCAGATAGCGTCCTTCGACGAACTGCTCAACTCGATCCTGCAGGCCCACCTGGCGCAGGTGACGGTCGCGCAGAACGAGGACATGCGCAAGATCACGGCGTGGGCCGCCATCGTGGCCGTGCCGACGATGGGCTGCGGCGTCTACGGCATGAACTTCGAGTACATGCCGGAGCTGCACTGGCGGTTCGGCTATCCGCTGATGATGTCCGTGATAGCCGTGATCTGTTTCGTGGTCTACCGGGGGTTCAAGCGCAACGGCTGGCTGTGAGCCGCACGGCACTACGGGGCGGAGCGGTCACCCGCTCCACGCCGGATGGCGCGGGTCGTCCGCGCGGACGACGACGTCGGCGCTCGCCGCGGGCCCGGTCTCGGAGTCGTAGCGCTCGAAGGCCGGGAGCGTCCACTGCTCGGACTCGGGCGTGCGTCGCCGCAGCGCGCCCGGCGACAGGCTCACGTGCACGGTCAGATCGAAGGGGAACCAGTGGTGCAGAAGCAGCGGGCCGTGCATCAGCAGCACGCCGCCGGGAGGGAGTTGTACGTAGCCGCTGCGGGTCGCGCGATCCGTGACCGGGTCCCACAGATCGGGCAGGACCCGGCCCGTGCCGTCCGGTTCGAGCGGCCCGAACACCTCGCGCCACAGCGCGCCCGTGTCGAACCAGCCGCTGTAGTACGACTCGACGTCCCGGTGTCCGTACTCGAAGCGGAGCGAGGCCGGGCGCAGAAAGCCCTCGGTGCCGACCGTGAGCGAAGACCGGCCGCGGGTGCGCAGGGCCTCGGAGACGAGCGCGGCCAGCTCGCCGGGGCGGGCCGCGGGCGCTCCGTCGAGGGCGACCTTCACCCAGGGGCCGCCGTCGGCCGGCTTCAGGTCGAGCAGCCGCTCGGCGAGGGCGTCGCCGAGCCGTTCCCAGGTGATCGCTTCAAGTCGCACGCACTCCATGATGCAGGGGACGCCGGGGCGGGCATCACGCTCGTATGACCCGAGCAGCCCCACCGCAGACCGGAGCCGCGCCACCACCGGCCGGTGCCGCGCGCAGCCCCCTCGCCTTCCAGCCGGTCAAACGCAGGCGGTGCGGCGCCTGCCATCGGGGGCCGCTCGGGCTGCTGACCCTGGAGGACGGGCAGCCCCGCTGTCTGGACTGCGCCGACCTGGGGCATCTGGTGTTCCTGCCGCGCGGGGACACGGCGCTGACCCGCAGGGCGCGCGAGGAGAGCGTGCTCTCGGCCGTCGTCGTGCGCTTCCACCGCAAGCGCGGGCGGTACGAGCGGCAGGGCGTGCTCGTCGAGGAGGCGGCGCTCGCGCGGGCCGACGCGCGCTGCCTGGCGGACGCGGAGGCGCGGGCCCGGCGGCGGGCGCGGGACGCGGCGCGGCGGGCGGCGCAGGACGCGGTGTTCGTGACGGAGTTCGCGGCGCGGATCCTGCGGCTGTTCCCCGGCTGTCCCGCGGACCGGGCGGCGGCGATCGCGGCGCATGCCGGGGCGCGCGGGAGCGGGCGGGTGGGCCGGAGCGCGGCGGGGCGGGCGTTCTCGGAGGGCGCGGTCGCGGCGGCGGTGCGGGCCGCCGTGCGCCATGTGGACACGCCGTACGACCGGCTGCTGATGGAGGGCGTGCCCCGGAGGGAGGCGCGGTCGCGGGTGACCGAGGCCGTGGCGGCGGTACTGCGCGAGTGGCAGGGCCCGACCACCACCTCAGTCCCAGCACCAGCACCCGCACCCGCCGTGCTCCACAAAAACACCACAACCGGCACCGTTCGCTCAATGTAATCGTGAAATCACTGTCCACAACCGACAAACTGCGGCATGATCCCTCTCAGACAGGGGGGCGCATGATCGAAGGTCCGTATTTCGCGCTGGTCGTACTGGGGGCGGTCTGGTGCGGCGTGAGCTCTGGGGTGTTCATCGCGTTCTCCACATTCGTGATGCGCGGGCTCGGAGCGCTGCCGGCCGCGCAGGGGATCGCCGCGATGAACGCCATCAACATCGCCGCGCTCACGCCGCCGTTCATGGTCGTCTTCCTCGGCGCGGCGGTGCTGTGCGCGGTGATCGCGGTCGTGACGTTCGTGCTCTGGCCCGATCCGGGCACCGTCGAGCTGTTGCTCGGCTGTGCGCTGTACCTGATCGGCTCCTTCGGCGTGACGGTCCTGGCGAACGTGCCGCGCAACGCGGCGCTCGCGGGCCTCTCCGGCGACGAGGACTCCGAGAGCGGCGCCGCGCAGTGGCGGACGTACCTCGTCGAGTGGGTGCGCTGGAACCATGTGCGGGCCGCGACCGGCGCCGCCGCCTCCGCGCTGTTCGTGCTCGCCCTGACCTGAGCCGGGGCGGCCCGCGCCCACCCGACGTATCGTGACGAAAAGAACCGGAGCACCGGCAGGAGTCACGGCGTAGGGAGACGGCCATGGCCGACCCCAAGGGCTTCCTCAGCACGCCCCGCCAGGAGGCGCCGCGCCGCCCCGTCGGGGAGCGGGTCCGCGACTGGGACGAGGTGTACGTCCCCGGCGGCCTGCTGCCGATCGTCGAGGCGCAGGCCGACCGCTGCATGGACTGCGGGATCCCGTTCTGCCACGAGGCGTGCCCGCTGGGGAATCTGATCCCCGAGTGGAACGACCTGGTCTCGCGGGACGACTGGCGGGCGGCGAGCGAGCGGCTGCACGCCACGAACAACTTCCCGGAGTTCACCGGCCGCCTGTGCCCGGCCCCCTGCGAGGCGGGCTGCGTCCTCGCCATCAACCAGCCGGCCGTGACCATCAAGAACGTCGAGGTCGCCATCGCCGACCGGGCCTGGGAGGAGGGTCTCGTGTCCGCGCAGCCGCCCGAGCGGCACAGCGGACTGACCGTCGCCGTCGTCGGCTCGGGCCCCGCCGGGCTCGCCGCCGCGCAGCAGCTGACGCGGGCCGGGCACACGGTCGCCGTGTACGAGCGGGACGACCGGCCGGGCGGACTGCTGCGCTACGGGATCCCCGCTTTCAAGATGGAGAAGCGCCAACTGGACCGAAGGCTCGACCAGTTGACCAAGGAGGGCGTCCGGTTCCGTACGTCGACGGACATCGGCCGGGACCTCGAAGCCGCCGATCTGCGGTCCCGCTACGACGCCGTGGTGATCGCGACCGGCGCCACGGCCTGGCGTGAACTCGACGTGCCAGGCCGGGAGTTGACCGGCATCGAGCAGGCGATGGAGTACCTGCCGTGGGCCAACCGCGCGTACGAGAACGCGGAGATCACGCCGAAGGAGGCGGCGCCGGACTCGCCGCTCACCGCCGCCGGCAAGCACGTCGTCATCGTCGGCGGCGGCGACACCGGCGCCGACTGCCTGGGCACGGCGGTCCGCGAACGAGCCGCGTCCGTCACGCAGTTGGACATCTACGACAGGCCCGGCGAGGCGCGCGACGAGGACGCCGAGCCCTGGCCGACGTACCCGAAGCTGTACCGGCTCTCGGCCGCGCACGAGGAGGCCGGTGAGCTGCGCACGGCCCCGGCGGCCGACGCGGACGCCCGGCTCTTCGCCGCCTCCACGCTGCGCTTCACCGGGGACGAGGCGGGGCACGTGCGGGAACTGCATGTCGTGGAGGTGGACGCGGCGCGCAGGCCGCTGCCGGGGACGGGGCGGACGCTGCCCGCCGATCTGGTGCTGCTCGCGCTCGGCTTCCACGGGCCGGAGCGTCGAGCCGGTGGTCTGATCGACCAGTTGGGCCTCGACGTCGACGAGCGGGGCCGGCTCGCGCGGGACGCCGCCTTCGCGACGGGCGTGCCGGGCGTGTTCGTCGCCGGTGACGCGGGGCGGGGCGCCTCGCTCGTGGTGTGGGCGATCGCCGAGGGAAGGGCGGCGGCCGCCGCCGTCGACCGCTGGCTGACGGGGCGGACACGGCTGCCGGAGCCGATCGGGGCGCACGACCGCCCGATGACCGTCTGAGCGGACCGCCCACCGCGGCGGCCGGCCCGCGACGCGTCACGAGAGCAGAAAGTCCGCGGCCCCCGCCTTCGCGCCCTCGATGAACGCGGTGATCTCACCGATGGTGTAGATCAGCGCGGGCCCGTCCGGGTCCGAAGACTGACGTACGGCGACGCGCCCGTCGGCCAGCTTCATGGCTTCGAGGCAGTTGCCCCCGTTGCCGCCGCTCCACGGCTTGTGCCAGCCTTCGCTGCCGAGTTCGCGCGCGGGCATGCCGTTGTAGATCGGCTCGCCGTCGACGCCTCGTATTCGGTCCTTGATCGAGTCCATTCACAGCTCCTTGCGGAGATCACGGAGGATCTCCTTTGTGCGTTGCGCCGTCGCGGCATGCGCCGCCATGCGGTCCATGACCTCGAGGTGGGTGGCCACCTCGGGGCGCGCGTCGAGGTAGACCGCGCCGGTCAGGTACTCGCTGTAGACCATGTCCGGCAGTTCTGACATGGCAAATCGGAACAGGACGAAGGGGCCGTACGTGCCCGGGTGCGGGCCCGCGGCGAACTCCGCGACCTGAAGCGTCACGTTCGGCAGCTCCATCGCCTCGAGCAGCCGGTCGATCTGGGCGCGCATCACGTCCGCGTCGCCGACCGGGCGGCGCAGGGCGGTCTCGTCCATCACGACCCACAGGCGGGGCGCGTCCTCGCGGGTGAGCAGGTTCTGGCGCTGCAGTCGCAGGGCCACGTGCCGCTCGACCACGTCGGGGTCCTCGGCGAGGGCCCGCCCTATGGCGCCGGACTCGAGCACCCCGCGCGCGTAGTCCTCGGTCTGCAGCAGGCCGGGCACGAAGTGCGGGTCGTAGGACCGGATGAGCCGGGCCGCGCCCTCCAGGCTCACGTACATCGAGAACCAGCCGGGCAGGATGTCGTGGTACCGCTGCCACCAGCCGGGCTTGTTGGCCTCCTCCGCGAGCTGCACGAAGGAGCCGGCCTCGTCGTCCGCGACGCCGTAGGCCTTCAGGAGCAGTTGGACGTACGGGATCCGCAGCGAGACCTCGGCGGTCTCCATGCGGCGGATCGTCGCGGCGGTCACGCGGAGTACTTTCGCGGCCTCCTCGCGCTTGAGCCCGGCACCCTCGCGAAGGTCCTGCAGGCGGCGGCCGAGAACGACCTGGCCGACCGTCGGAGCGGACCGGGGTTCGCTCACGCCCCCTACCTCCCAGTAGTCCTGATGTCTGAATCCCGCCACTTTTCATCACGGAAAAAGGTCCGAAAGACGTCCCTCACCGGCCGTTTCCCTGCGATCCACCCCCGTTGGAGGGCGCGTGGCGCGCTGCTGCGAGCAGTCTGCCATGCCCGCTCCACACGGCATACGCCACTCTGCACTTTTCAGAGTGGGCCTTGCCAAGTGTTCATGGCGGGGAGATAGTGGCAAGCGTGACTCCGTCTGCGCCTTTAGGAACAGAAGCCGGCGAAACTACGCTCGGTGACCGTTCGGGTACCCCGGCAGGGGCCAACCCGTCGGCTGCCCGTCGCAGCAGTTTCGAACTGGCTCCCCATCCGGGCTCCGCCGCTCAGGCCCGGCGCGTGACGCGTACCCACCTCAGTGCGTGGGGCGCGTGCGAGGACACCTGCGACGCGGCGGCCCTCGTCGTGTCCGAGCTGGTCACGAACGCGATCGTGCACACCGCGAGCCGGCGCATCCACTGCGAACTGCGCGAGCTGCGCGACGCCTCCGGTGACCGGCTGCGGATAGCGGTCAGGGACGAGGGCTGCATCCCCGGCGACGCGCGCGCGGGCCGTGTCGCGCCCGAGGAGGAGCACGGCAGGGGGCTCCTCCTCGTGGCCGCGGTCGCCACGGCGTGGGGCGCACAGGAGACCGGACCCGGCCTCCTCGTCTGGGCCGAACTGCCCCGCGACGAACTGGAGCCGCAGCCACCGGGCCCCGTGCCCGGCGCGTCGGACGGCGCCGCATGGGCCTGGTGAACGTCCGCTCCCGCCGGACGGCGGGCGGAGGAACGACGAACGTGCGAAACGGGATCGGATGGGCGTGGTGACAACGGGCAAGCGGACGATGCACTTGAACTCGCTGGCCGGACTGGCCCGGAGGCGTCGCCCCCGGCATCCGGAGCACGCGGACGCGCCGCGTGCGGGCCGCGCCCGGCCCGTGCGGCTCAGCGTGCCCGCGGGCATGACCGCGCCGCTCGGCTGCGACGCCGTCGCCGTGCCCGAGGAGTTCGGCCGGGCGATGGCGAAGCGGCTGCCGCGGATGGGCTGTGTGTACGCGGACGGGGCGCACTGGTGGTGGCTCGTGCCCTCGGACTCCGACGTGTCCCTGGAGTGGCCCGCGCCCGCGGCCTACACGGCGGGCGCCCTCGTGCGCGACGCCCCGCGGGCCCCGTCCCTGGTGCACTGCCCGGAGGGTTCGGTGCCGTACACGCCGCCGATTCCGCTGTACCTCGCGCTGTGCCGGGTCACGGGCACCACGCCGGTGTGGTCGCGCTCGGTCGGCGCGTCCTGAACTCCTCGTCCCTGCACGGGATTCCCGGTCCCGCTGCCGGCGTCAGCCCACCGGATCGGCGACCGGCTCCCGCACGATCACCAGGAACGCGTCCGTCGCCAGGTCCATGATCACCTCGGCCGGCTGGCCCTCCTGACGGCGCCGGCTCGCGTACTCCTCCGCGGGCCATGAGCCGCGGGGCCCGCCCGCCGGGAAACGTTGCAGCACCACTCGTCCGTTGCTCATCACTTGTCCCTGCCCCCGTGATCGTGCCGATGTGCGGCGCCCGGAGCGTCCGGGCGCTTCATGAGGGAGAACGTTGACAGGGGCGCTCCCGGCTCGCAACGTGACGAGAATGACACGGAGTTGAGACGCGGTCAGGTCGTACGGGCCGGGGTCTTGTCGGCTCTCAGTCGAGGTACTCGTCGTGATAGCGCACCCGCGCGCTGCCCGCGGGAGCCCCGAGGGCGGACGCCCGCCCCGCCGGTTTCTCCCACTCCTCCTGGCGGCCGAGGGCGGTGAGGTCCAGCAGGTTCGTGGTGAACCCGATGTGGTCCATGCCGCGGGCGAACGTCGAGTACGTGTGGAAGACCCGCTCCCCCTCGCGCAGGAAGCAGCTGATCGCGGGCCGCTCCTGCGGGACGCCGTCCTCGTCGACCACGGTGGCGCCGAAGTCCAGGTTGAAATCGCTGAGATGGGACGAGTACCAGGGCACCGTCCACCCCATCCGCGCCTTGAACGGCAGGATCCTGGTGAACGGCGCGCGGGACACCGCCGCGAACTCCGTGCCCCGGGCCCGCAGATGCGCCAGGTGCCCGATCTGGTCGAGGAATCCGGAGCAGCTGCGGCAGCCCGCGTCCCAGTCCGGCGCGAACATGAAGTGGTAGACGACGAGTTGGGAACGCCCTTCGAACAGGTCGAGCAGCTCCGACTTCCCGTCCGGGCCCTCGAAGACGTACGACTTGTCGATCTCGACCATGGGCAGCTCGCGCCGCCGTGCGTTCAGCGTGTCCCGTGCCCGGGTCGCCGCCTTCTCCAGGGCGAGCAGCTCCTCGCGCGCGGCGCGCCACTCCTCGCGCGTGACCACCTTCGGCAGCCCCATGGTTCCTCCTCCGGTCGTGTCTCTCGTCAGGGGTGACCGGGGGGCGGTGCGGAACTCATCGCTGCGGCGGAAGTTTTTCCGAAGGAAGTCCTGGAGGAGTCCTGTCGTCCCCGCACGGCCGCTGGGACGCTGGCCGCCCCGGCCCGTCCGGGCCGGCCAGAGGACGGAGCACGCCATGCTCGTCGGAACCTGGAACCTGGAGAACCTCTACCGCCCCGGCGGCCCCTACGGCCCCCGCGACAAGGCCGCCTACGAGTCGAAACTCGCCTCCCTCGCCGCCACCGTGAACCGGCTGCGGCCGACCCTGCTCGGCGTCCAGGAGGTCGGCGACCCGGCGGCGCTCGACGATCTGGTGCAACTGCTCGACGAGCGGTACCGGGTGACGCTGTCGGAGCACCCCGACGAGCGCGGGATCCGGGTCGGCTTCCTCAGCGACGTCATCGTGAACGTGGTCACGGACACCGCCGCGTTCCCCGAGGCCGTGCGCCCGGTGCAGGTCGACGACAGCGGCAGGACCGCGGACCGGGCGGGCCGGGGCGTGCTCGCCGTGCACTTCTCGACACGGGCGACCTGGCTGACGGCCGCCGTCTGCCACCTCAAGTCGAAGCTGCTCGGCTACCCGGGCGGCCGGTTCGTGCCGCGCAACGAGGGCGAGCGGGCGCGCTACGCGGCGTACGCGCTGCAGCGGCGCGCGGCGGAGGCGGCGACCGTGCGCGCCCTCGCGGACACCCTCATCGGGGAGGACGGCCGTCGTGAACGCGTCGCGGTCCTCGGTGACTTCAACGACGAGGTGGCCGCGGCGACCACCCAGATTCTGCAGGGCCCGCCCGGCTCCGAGATCGGCACGCCGGGCTTCGACCACGCCGACAAGGGCGACGCGAAGCGGCTGTGGAACGTGGCGCCGCTGATCCCCGAGGAGCAGCGCTACTCGCGGGTGCAGGCGGGCCACCGCGAGCTGATCGACCACGTCTTCGTCTCGCACGAGCTGCTCGGCCATGTGGTCCGCGCCGGAACGGGCGTGCCGCACGAGGAGGACGCCGCGCTCGCACCGCTGCCGTCGGTGGGCACGGATCCGCAGGACCGGCGGGACGCGCCGGGCTCCGACCACGCGCCCGTCTGGATCGACCTGCGGCCCTGAACCACGCGTGTCAGGCGGCGAGTTCCGCGAGCAGCACGTCGATCCTGCGCGCGTGCTGCTCGGGCACCCGCCCGGTGTCGTCGACCTGCACGGCGCACGCGGTCGTCGCGTCGACGAGCCGCTCCAGTACGACGGTCACCTGCCGCGAGCCGTCCGAGTGCCGTGCGAGCACCGGCAGTTCGGCGGCCGCCAGGTCCACGGCGGCCCGCGCCTGCGCGAGCGTCCGGTACGCCTCGCGCCGCAGCGCCCACCGCCCGTGCCGGTCGATCCCCTCGGCGCCCGGCGCGGACTCGCTGAGCACATGCCGTACGTAGGCGTGGGCGGCGTCGTGCGCGACGGCGAGCCGCACCCGCACCCCGCCTCCGCGGTGCCGGCCCGGCAGCGGCAGATGCCCGGCGACCAGCACGATCGCGCAGGCGAGCAGCGTCTCGGTGATCCGGCCCCAGGATGCCTGCGGCTCCCCGCCCACCATCACCAGGGACAGCACGAGGACGGTGACGACGGCGGTCTGCGCGGCGAAGTGCCGGGTGGCGACGGGGATCAGCGCCCCGCAGGCGGCGACGAGCGCGACGAGCCCGAGGGGGTGGGGCAGCACGGCGGCGAGCCCCGCGAAGAGGACGGCGCCCGCGACGGTCCCCGCGGCCCGGCACAGCGCGCGCGAGGCGAGCGGCCCGAGGTCCGGCTTCACGAGGAAGACGGCGGTGGCGGGCAGCCAGTACCAGTGCAGCGGGTGCAGGGCCTGGGCGACGGCGGCGCTGGCGCCGAAGGAGAGCCCGACGCGGACGCCGTACTCGCGCCCGGCGGGCCCGGCCACCCTGCGCAGCACTCCGCGCACGGACGCGCGGCGCCGGACCGCCGGCAGCTGGACACCGGCCCCGAGGCGCAGCCCGACGCGGGCAGCCGTGGGCCCGACCACCTTGTCCAGCAGCCCTGTCCCGGACTCGGGCGGGCGCCGTCCGGCCACCACGCTCCGGGCACCGGCCCCGTCGAACGCCTCGGCGGCCCGCAGCAGCGATTCGTCGAGCGCCCGCAGTCCCGCGTCGGCGCGGGCGGGGGCGGGCAGCGCGCCCGGCGCCTCCCCGGACCGCACGGCGGCGGCCAGCCGACGGGGCCCCTGCGCGGCCCGCGCGGGCACCGGCTGCCCGGCCCAGGCGAGCGCGGTGGCGGCCTCGGCGAGCGGGAGGGCGGCGGAGTACTGGCGGCGCAGGCGCAGCGACGCCCGGGAGCGGCCGCGCCGCAGGGCGTCCTGCGCCTGGTCGAGGGCGGCGGTCAGCGCGACGCGGCGCGCCTGGGCCTCGGGGCCGCCGACGGCTTCGAGCAGCCGGGCCACGGCTTCGTACACGGAGGCGACGGCGGCGCGCTCACCGTCGTAGAGATAGCCGAGCCCCTTCGTGCGTACGTTCGTGCGGACGGGAGACGGCAGCAGCAGCCGCAGCAGGATCAGCCACGCGGCGCCACCGGCGAACAGCAGTGCGCGCTGCCAGCCGGGCTCCGGCAGCGGCATCCCCGCGCCTATGGCGACGGTGACGAGGAACTGGGTCCCGGCGGAGGACGCGACGGGCCCGACGGCACTGAACGCACCGCCCACGAGCCCGAGCACGGCGAAGAGGCCGGCGATGAGCGCCCCGGTCGGCAGAGTGCCGCCGACGAGACTGCCGACGGTCATCCCCAGGGCGCCGGCGAGCGCGGGCCCGCCCAGCCGCGACACGGCGGCGAGCCGCGGCCCCGGCCGGTCGTTGACCCCGGCGAGCATCGCCCCGAGCGCGAGCAGCACCCCGCTGGAGGGCCGCCCGGCGGCCACGGCGACGAGCAGCAGCGGCCCGCCGGCGAGAGCCCCGCGCACGACGGCGGGCCACGGCACGGGCGCGCGCTGGGCGCGCAGGGCGTGGCTCAGCCAGGGCGGAAGCGAATGGGGGCGGCGCATGACGGTGGGCAGACTCCTGTCCTACGAGCACGGAGGGGTGCCGGACGCCGTCGGCCAGCCTGAACTGGTCTGTCAAGAGTAAGCGGAGTTGTTGGAGGGGAGGAAACAGCGAGGCTTCCGGAATGTGACACTTGACCGTGCCCACACGACGTACTGCTCAGGACCACGGCGGCTGGCCGGACCTCCCCGGCGACACGGCCCTGACGATCCACGTCCCGGAGGCGGACGCGCTGGTCCGCACGCCGTCGAGGGCGCACATCACGCTCCTCTACCCGTTCCTCCCGCTGGAGCGGATCACGCCGGAGACGGACGACGTCCTGCGCGCCCTGTTCGAGGCAACACCGCAGCTCGCACTCACCTTCCCCGAAGTGCACCGCTGGCCGGGCGTCCTCTACCTCCCGCCGGCCCCGGACGACCCCCTGCGCACGCTGACGAAGTCGCTACGGCACCGCTGGCCGGAGGCGGTCCCGTACCGCGGGATCTTCGGCGACGAGGGCCTGGACCCGCACCTCACACTGGCGAGCGGCGGGGGCACGGACCACATCCCGGAGACCGAGTTCACGGGGGCGCTGCCGCTGCACGCGCGCGTGGAGTCGGTGAAGCTGATCGTGACGGAGGGGGCGGGGACGGGCTGGCGGGACCTCCGCGAGTACCCGCTGGGCTACTGAGCCTCGGCGACGGCCCGCGCCAACAACTCCCGCGCCCGGTCGACGAGTTCTCCGAGCGGAATCGAAGGGTCGGCCACCACTTGGTCGATCCCCCGCAGCCCGGCCCGCTCCAGCAGCCGCTTCTCGTTGGTCACCCACTCCCCGCGCGCGGCGAGCACGGCATGGGCGGCCTGCACGGCCGCGACCGCGATCGCTCCCACGACCTCGGTGCGCCCGCCGAGGGGCGCGTTGTTCGCCTTCGCGTATTCGAGGGTGATCGAGGCGCGCCCCCACCACACGTCGGGCGCCGCCTTGCGCAAGGCGGCGGGATACCCGTCGGGCCGGGGCGTCCCGCCGCGCAGCACACGGTTGACGGCGAGCTCGGCGACGACGAGATACGACGGGATCCCGGCGAGGTGGAACATCAACGGCTCCCAGTGGAACCGCCCGGCCTCGGCCTCCCTCAACTCGTGCTCGACGACGTCGAGATCCCGGTAATGCACGTCCACACGCCGCCCGTCGACGCTCAGCCAGGCCCCACCGTTGAAGACACCCCCGCCCCAGCCCCCGATCTCGGAGACCTCGCCCTCCCACCCGACGTCCCGCAGATGCCGGGGCTCGAACAGCCCCTCGCTCCCCCGGTAGTACACGGCGGTGTCCCAGTCGCTGGCGGCCGTATGCGTGCCTTGGGCCCGGGACCCGCCGAGGGTGACGGCGTGCACGCCGGGCAGGGCGTCGAGCCGGTCGGCGAGGCGGTCGAGGAAGGTGTCGTCGGTGACGGGTTCGGCGGTCATACGGCCAAGCTTGCCGCCCGCTCCCGCCGGCACACCACCCCATAAACCCCCGCCCCCGCCACCGTCCCGATGAACCACGAGTACGCCGCCACCGAGTCGAAATACGGGACGAGGGCCAGCACCACGGCCAGCGCCGCCGACGGGACGAACGCCGCCAGGGCCTTCGGGTTCACCCCGTGCCGGTAGTAGTAGCGGGAGCCCGGCCGCGCGTCGAAGAGGGCCTCCGTGTCGACGCGGCCGCGCTTCACCCAGAAGTAGTCCAGCATCAGGATCCCGAACAGCGGCCCGAGGAATGCCCCTAGCCCGCCCAGGAAGTAGTTCACGACATCCGGGTTCGAGTACAGGTTCCACGGCGTGACCAGCAGGGCCAGGACCGTCGAGATCGCCCCGCCCACCTTGAACGTGATCTTCTGCGGCCACACGTTCGCCAGGTCGTACGCCGGGGAGACGAAGTTGGCGACGATGTTCACGCCCATCGTGGCGATCGCGAAGGTCAGGGCGCCGAAGACCAGGACCCAGGTGTTGCCGATCCGCGCCACGAGCAGCGCCGGATCGGTGATCGCCTCGCCGAACACCTCGACGCTGCCCGCCGTGACCACGACGGACAGCACCACGAAGGCGGTTGAGTTGATCGGCAGGCCCCAGAAGTTGCCGCGGCGGACCGTCTTGTAGTCCGGTGCGAAGCGGGAGAAGTCGCAGAAGTTGAGCATCAGCGTGCCGTAGGTGGCGAGGATCAGGCCGATCGCGCCGAACCACTGGCGGAACTGTTCGCCCGTCGACACCGGGTGCGGCGTCGACGTCAGCGAGATCGTCCAGCCCGCCTTCGCCCAGATCCAGATCGCGAGGGCGAGCATCACGACCCAGATCGCGGGGCCGCAGAAGTCCTGGAACTTGCGGACCGACTCCATTCCGCGCGTGATGATCAGGGACTGGACCAGCCAGAGGAGGAGGAAGGACGCCCAGCCCAGCGCGTGCAGGCCCAGGAACGAGTGCTCCGTCCACGACTTCGTTCCCGGGAACGCCGCGAGCACCATCACGTTGACCGCCACCGACGCCAAGTACGTCTGGATTCCGTACCACATGATGGCGATCACGGCCCGGACGAGCGCCGGGATGTTCGCTCCCCAGACGCCGAAGCTGATCCGGCTGACGACCGGGAACGGGACGCCGTGGCGCTGGCCGATGCGGCCCATCGCGTTGCAGCCGACGTAGATCAGGACGAAGCCGATGAGCAGCGAGGTGAAGACCTGCCAGGCGTTGAGGCCGAGCACCAACAGGCCTGCGGCGAACGTGTAGTTGCCGAGGTTGTGGACGTCGGACATCCACAGGGCGAAGAGGTCGTAGACCTTCCACTTGCGCTCGCGGGCCGGCGCCAGGTCCTCGTTGGTCAGGCGCGGGTCGGGCGGCACGGGGGTGGCGGACTGGGGGTGCACGGGCTCGGCCACGGACATACGGGTCCTCCGGCGAGGGCGAGGGGCGAGAAACGGGAGGGG
Organism: Streptomyces sp. NPDC107575; assembly: GCF_055657265.1. Taxonomy (NCBI): domain Bacteria; kingdom Bacillati; phylum Actinomycetota; class Actinomycetes; order Kitasatosporales; family Streptomycetaceae; genus Streptomyces; species Streptomyces sp. NPDC107575. Next base: position 213,987 of record NZ_JBVKBG010000003.1, read on the forward strand.
GTTTGGTATACCAATACCGCGCGATCGTCCCGCCGCCGACGACATCCGGCAATGTCCGTGCGGTTACATCTCCGTAAACCCACCCCGCTCCCCCTGCCCCTCGGCGACATCGACGAAGATGGACCCATGACGACGGCAGGATCGGTGGAGCCCCTGGGCGCGGTGCGCGAGCGCGTGCTCGCGGCCCTGCGCGAGGACATCATCGGCGGGCGCAGGCGGCCGGGCGACCGGCTCGTCGAGCGGGAGCTCGCCGAGCGGTTCGGGGTGTCCCGGGTGCCCGTCCGCGAGGCGATCCGGGCGCTGCTCGCCGAGGGCTTCGTGACGTACGAGACGCCCCGCAGGGCCGTCGTGCGCACCCTGACCCGCACCGACGTCACCGAACTGTACGAGCTGCGCGAGGCCTTGGAGGTCTACGCCGCCGGGCTCGCGGCCGAGCGGGCCACCAAGGACGATCTGGCGGAGCTGGAGGGGCTGCTGGAGCGCGCCACACGTGCGACGCGCGACGGCGACGCCGAGACCAACACCGACGTCAACTCCCGTTTCCACGACCGGCTGTTGGAGATGGCGCGCAACGAGCTCATCGTCTCCGTGATGCAGCCCGTCAGCGGGCGGCTGCGCTGGCTCACCCGGCGCGCCGAGGAGTGGGCCCAACAGCTCGCCGAGCACCGGGAGTTGTACCAGGCGATGGCCGGCGGCGACGCGGACCGGGCGCGGGCGGTCGCCCTCACCCACGTGCGCACCAACTACCACTTCACCGTGCGCCACCTCTTCGACGACGAGCCCACCCCGTAACGCCGGGAGGTCAGGAGGCGGCGAACCGGTCCAGGGCGGCGACCAGTTCGTCGGTGATGCCGGGCGCGCCCGCGTTGTGCCCCGCGTCGTCCACGACGAGCAGTTCGGCGTCCGGCCAGGCCTGCGCGAGCCGCCACGGGATGCCGAGCAGGTTTCCCAGGTCCACCTTTCCCTGCACCACCACCGCGGGGAGCCCCTTGAGCAGCGGCAGATCGCGCAGCACCGTGTCGGGCGCGTCCAGGAAGTGGCCCTGACCCCAGTAGTGCGTCACCGTGCGCGCGAAGCCGTACCGGAAGTCCGGGTCCTGGTAGCGGGGCACGGAGCGCGGCGGCTGCGAGACGCACGCCGTCTCCCAGTCGGTCCAGGCGAGCGCCGCCCGCTCACGGACGGCCGGGTCGGGCGACTCCAGGAGCCGGTTGTACGCGGCCGCGAGATCGCCGTCCCGTTCCGCCTCGGGCAGCCCGTCGAGGAACGCGGAGAAGGCCTCCGGGAACACCGCCCCGAGTCCCCGCGTCAACAAGTCGACTTCTTCCTGGCTGCCCGTCGCCAGGCCCGTCAGGACCAGTTCGGAGACGGACTCCCGGTGCGTCTGCGCGTACCGCAGGGCGAGCACGGACCCGAAGGACACGCCCCACACCAGCCAGCGCTCGATGCCGAGGTGGGCGCGGAGCAGCTCCAGGTCGGCGATCAGTTTCGGCAGCGTATTGACGCCCATGTCGGTGCCGTACGCGCTCGCAGGCGGGGTGGAGCGGCCCGCGCCGCGCTGGTCGAGCAGCACGATCCGGTAGCGCTCCGGGTCGAACAGCCGGCGCATGAAGGGCGTGGCCCCGGTTCCGGGCCCGCCGTGCAGCACGACGGCGGGCTTGGCGCCCGGGTTGCCGCAGGTCTCCCAGTGGATCCGATTGCCGTCGCCCACGTCCAACAGGCCGTGGGCGTACGGTTCGACGGGCGGGTACAGAGGCATCCGGTGAACCTACTACCGGCCCGCCGCGCACCGCCTCCGGATTACTGCTGGTGCACGTTGATGCTGCGCATCCGCCCGTAGGCGTAGACACAGCCCGCGAGTGCCAGGTCGGACAGCAGCATGAAGCCGATGGAGTACGAGTTCTGCGAGCTGTAGATCGCGCCCATGACCAGCGGCGGGACGAAGCCGCCGAGGCCGCCGATGGCGCCGACGATGCCGGTGACCGAGCCGACCTGGGACGGTGGGGTGACCTGCGCGACCAGGGCGAAGACGCTGCCGCTCGCGGTGCCGAGGCCCGCGCCCATGACGAGCATGTCGACGGTGCCGCCGGGGGCCAGGTGCGGGTTGAAGGCCTGCACGATGGCGAAGAGCGCGACGACCGCGAGCGCCCAGGCGGTGACGACCGCCGGGTGGATCCGGTCGGAGAGCCAGCCGCCGATCGGCCGGAAGACGACGGTGACGAGGGCGAATCCCGCGGCCTTGGTGCCCGCGTCGATGGGGTCGAGGTCGTACCAGGTCTTCAGGTACGTCGGCAGATAGGTGCCGTACGCGACGATGCCGCCGAAGCCGATCGCGTAGAGCGCGGAGAGTTCCCAGGTCACCCGCAGCTTCCCGGCCTGGCCGAGGCGTTCGCCGAGCGAGGTCGTCGGGATGGTGCGGCCGGGGTGGTCGCTGATGAGGAACCAGGCGATCACCACGTACGCGGCGAGCGCGATGGCGACGATGTAGAACGGCAGGTTCTCGCCGTGCTTGGCGATGCGCGGGGTGAAGTAGCCGGACAGCGCGACGCCGCCCATGCCCATGCCGAAGATGCCGACCGCGGCGCCGCGCTTGGCGGGCGGGAACCAGGCGTTCACCAGCGGGACACCGATGGCGAACGTGGTGCCGCCGAGGCCCAGCAGGAAGCCGACGAGGATCATGGCCAGATACGAGTCCCTCGCCACCGTCACGAGCAGCACCGGGATGATCGTCGCCGCGGTGACCAGCGGGAACATCAGCTTGGCGCCGAACTTGTCGGTCAGGGCGCCGACCGGGATCCGGCCCAGCGAACCGACGATCACGGGCACGGCGACCAGGAAGGACTGCTCGAACGAGCTGAGCCCCAGGGACTCGCCGAAGGCGCTGCCGAGCGGGGCGATGAGATTCCAGGCCCAGAACGTGAGCGCGAAGCCCACGGTCGCCACGATGAGGTTGCGGTAGGCCGCCGCGGGCGGCTTGGGCGTCGTCTCCTGCACTGTCTCTGCTGCCACAAGACCACGCTAGGAAGCGGGCGGGTCGCGGTCCTCCTGAGCTGGGCCGAACGGGTGCAATCCGGCCGCGTGCGCCGCGTCCCGCAGCACGCCGCGCAGCATCTCGGGGGTGAGTCGGCCGGTGAACGTGTTGCGCTGGCTGACGTGGAAGCAGCCGAAGAGCGCCAGTCCGTCGAGGTCGACGCGGGCGCCGTGCGCGAAGGCGGGGCGCGGGCGCGGCACCTCCCACCCGGCCTCCGCGAACGCCGGCAACGCCGCCTGCCAGCCGAACGCGCCGAGTACGACGACCGCGCGCAGGGTGGGCCGCAGCAGGTGCAGCTCCTGGACGAGCCAGGGCCTGCACGTGTCCCGCTCGGCGGGGGTCGGCTTGTTCGCGGGCGGCGCGCAGTGCACGGGCGAGGTGATCCGGACGCCGTGCAGCGTCAGCCCGTCGTCGGCGCTCACGGCGTCGGGCCGGGAGGCGAGGCCGATGTCGTACAGGGCCCGGTAGAGGACGTCGCCCGAGCGGTCGCCCGTGAACATGCGGCCGGTGCGGTTGGCGCCGTGCGCGGCGGGCGCGAGGCCCACGATCAGGAGCGACGCGTCGTGCGGGCCGAAGCCGGGCACCGGGCGCCCCCAGTACGTCCAGTCGGCGAAGGCCGCGCGCTTGGTGCGCGCGACCTCCTCACGCCACTCGACGAGCCGGGGGCAGGCCCGGCAGCCGCTGATGCGCTCGTCGAGTTCACCGAGACCGTCCATGCCACCCGACGATAGGGGCTACGTGAACGCGGCCCCCAGCGCGACGAACACGCAGATCAGCACGAACAGGATCGCCAGCAGCGGCCACACGAACCGCAGGTACTTGTCGTAGCCCACCTTGGCGAGGGCCACACCGCCGATGGTGACGGCGGTCGTCGGCACCCACAGGTTCATCCAGCCGCTGGCCGCCTGCCACGCGGTGACGACGACCGCGCGCGAGACACCCGCGAAGTCGGCGAGCGGCGCGAGGATCGGCATGGCGAGGGTGGCGTGCCCGGACGTGGACGGGATGAGGAAGGCCAGCGGCAGGTTGACGAGGAAGACGATGATCGCGAAGACCCCGGACGAGGTGCCCTTCACGACGCCCTCGATGGCGTGCAGGACCGTGTCCGTGATCTTCGAGTTGTTCATGATCACGGTGACGCCGCGGGCCAGCAGGATGACGAGCGCCGGCGAGACGAAGTCGGCGGCGCCCTGGATGATCGTCGAGCTGAGCTTCTGCTCGCCCATCCGCGCGACGATCCCGATGAGCACGGCCGCGACCAGGAACAGCGCCGCCAACTGCGGGAAGGACCAGTCGAGTTCGAAGCCGTACGGGGTCGCGTCGGCGTCACCGGTCAGGGCGCTCGCCCAGGGCACCACCGAGAAGATCATGAAGGCGAAGACGAGCGCCGTGGCGACCAGAACGCCCTTGTGCAGGCCGGTCAGTTCGGGAACCTCGGCCGCCTCCGTGGCCGTCTCGTCGAGGTCCCGGTCCCCCGGCAGAAAGCCCGAGACCGAGCGCTCCGGATCGCGCCGCACCCGCTTCGCGTAGCGGATGACGTACGCGATGGTGACCCCGGTCAGCACGATCCACATCACGAACCGCAGCGCGATGCCGTCGCCCAGCGAGATCTCGGCGGCCGAGGAGGCGACGCCGGTCGCGAACGGGTTGACGGTCGAGCACAGCACACCGACGCCCGCGCCGAGGATGATCGCGCCGACCGCCGTCATCCGGTCGTAGCCGAGCGCCAGCATCAGCGGCACGATCAGCCCGTAGAACCCGAGCGTCTCCTCGGCGAAGCCCTCGACCGTGCCGAGGACGGAGAAGACGGCCATGACCCCCGCGATGAGCAGCGCCCCGCGCTCGCGCAGCCGGTGGGCGAGGCGCCCGATGCCGCGGTCGAGAGCGCCGGTCGCGAACACGACGGTGATGAAGGCACCAATGGCGAGCACGAAAAGAAAAACTCCCGCACTGCCGTACAGATCACCGGAGTTGTCGGGCGAGACGAGGGCGGTCTTCGGGTCCTGGATGCCGTACAGGCCGTTGACCGGGGCGAGGAACAGGTCGTTGAGCCGGTCGACGAAGGACTGCCCGGAGTCGACGCGCTGGTACGTGCCCTCGACGGGCGCGCCCTCCCCGTTCCTGTCGTACTCCCCCGACGGGATCAGGAACGCGAGCAGCCAGATCGCGATCGTGACGACGGCGAGGACGGTGAGGGCGCTGGGGAAGGTGAACTTCTTCTTCGCCGGGGGCTGTTCGGGCGCCTCGGTCGTGTCCGGGCCCGCGGTGCTCATGCTCCGCTCCGGAAGTCGGCGGCGTACTCCCGCACGAACGCGCACATCGCGACGACTGTGGCGTGCAGTTCGGAGAACAGGACGCGTTCGTTGGGGGCGTGCAGATTGCAGAGGTTGTCCTGGGCGCCGAAGAGCAGCACCTCGGCGCCGGGGGCGGCCTTCGCGAGGCCGTTGACCAGCGGGATGGAGCCGCCGGTCGCGACGTACGAGGCGTCGGTGCCCCAGGCCTCCTTGAGCGCGGCACGGGCGGCCCGGTAGGCGGGGCCGCCGGTCGCCGCCTCGTAGCCGGGACCGGTGTCGCCGGGGGTGACGGTGAGCGCGACGCCGAAGGGGCGCAGCGAGCGCAGATGCCGTACGAGGAGTTCCTGGGCCTCGTTCGGGTCCTGCTGGGGGTGGAAGCGCAGGTTCAGCTTGGCGCGGGCGTGCGGGACAACGGCCGAGGCGGCGCCCGCCACGCTCGGCGCGTCCAGGCCGATGACGGTGATCGCGGGCCCGCTCCACAGGCGCTCGCCGAGGGTGCCGCTGCCGAGGAGCGGGAGGCCCTCCTCGACGCCGGCGAGCTCGCGGAACTCGTCCTCCGTGTAGCTGGTGCCGGTCCACTCGTCGCGGCGCAGGCCCTCCACGGCCACGTCCCCGTGCACGTCGTGGAGCGTGGACAGGGCCTTGAGGAGGACGAGCAGGGCGTCGGGGGCCGCGCCGCCGAACTCGCCGCTGTGCCGGGCCTCTTCGAGGGTGCGGACCTCGACGGTGACCTCGGCGGCGCCGCGCAGGCCCGTGGTGAGGGTGGGGGTGCCGGGGCGGATGTTGCCGAGGTCCGCGATGACCATGGCGTCGCAGGCGAACCGGCTCGGGTCGCTCGGCGGATACGCGTCGAACGGGCTGCCGTACTCCTCCTGCCCCTCGAAGACGATCTTGACGCCGACGGGCGGCCGGCCGCCGAAGGCCCGCAGCATGCCCAGATGCGCGATGACGTTCGACTTGTCGTCCGCGATGCCGCGCGCCCGCAGCCCGCCCTCGATCTCGGTCGGTGTGAACGGCGGCGACTTCCACAGGCTCTCGTCGCCGGGCGGCTGCACGTCGTAGTGGGAGTAGAGCAGGACAGTCGGGGCGTCGGGCGTGGGCGGCGGGATCTCGCCGAAGATCACCGGTGCGGTGTCGGGCAGGTCGAGGGTCTCGATCCGCTCCACGCCCGCGTCCCGCAGCAGCCCGACGAGCAGGTCGTGGGCCTCGCGCACCGGCTCCTCCGGGTAGCCGGGGAAGGCGACGGACGGGATGGCCGCGAGCCGCTCCAGGTCGGACCGCAGGCCGTCCATCAGTCGGTCGACCGCGGCCCGCGGGTCGCCGCTCGGGTCGATGGCATCCGTACCGTCCATACCGACCATGTCTTCATGCACCCCTCGCTGTCGAATACGCTCCTTTCGCCCGGATTATCCGGGGAGGTCGGGGATCGTTCGGCCGGGGCTCGCCGAGGGGTGCGACAACGGGTTCGGGGCGCGGCCCGCGCGGGGCTATCGTCGGACTCATGGCATCGCAGACACCGGGGACACCACAGGCGCCGGACGGGTCGGGCGGCGGCAGCAGCGTGCGGGTCGACAGCTGGATCTGGGCCGTACGCCTGGTCAAGACGCGCTCGGCGGGCGCCGCGGCCTGCAAGGGCGGGCACGTCAAGGTCAACGGGACGAGCGTCAAGCCCGCCCACCCGCTGCGGATCGGCGACGAGGTGCGGGTGCGCAGGCCCGGGGACCGCGAGCGCCTGGTGAAGGTCACCCGCCTGATCCGCAAGCGGGTCGGGGCACCGGTCGCCGCCGAGGCCTACGTCGACAACTCCCCGCCGCCGCCCCCGCGCGAGGTCATCCCCCCGGTCGGCATCCGCGACCGCGGCACGGGCCGCCCGACGAAGCGCGACCGCCGCGAACTGGAACGCCTCCGCGCCACCTTCGGCCAGGGGCCCGCCGACGAGTGAGGCGCGGGCCCCGGGGCGAAAGATTGGGGCTCTGCCCCATACCCCGCTGCTCAATCGCCGCAGGGGCTTGAAATACCCAGCCGCTGCGGCAGGCGGGCAAAACAAGCCCCAACGGCAGGCGGGCAAAATCAAGCTGAGGCGCGGGACCCGGGAGCAAAATCAAGCCCCGCCGACGATTGAGGCGCGGGGTCCGGGGCAGAGCCCCGCGGCGTAGGACCGGCGTCCCGCAACGGAGCCCGGGGCTTGGGACCGGCGTCCCGCAACGGAGCCCGGGGCTTGGGACCGGTGTCCCGAAACGGAACCGCGGGCGCCACCCACCGTCACGCCAAAACAGCCCGCACCCACGTCCCGTCCTCCGTCAACACCCGGTCGATCTTCAACCCGGCCCGCGCCAACGCCTGCTCGAACTCCGGCGGAGTAAGCGGCCGCACCCGATACGTCTGCGTCCACACCGCGTCCGGGAACACGTACTCGACCTTCACCGAGCGCACGCCGTCACCCACCGGCTCCGAGTAGAGCTTGCGGATCGTGAACCCGCCGCCGGGCCCCGTCACTTCACGCGGCAGGTTCTCGTGCGCCCCCTGCCACTCCCGCTGGATCAACACGCAGCCACCGTCGGCGACATGACGCCGGCACGCGTCGAGCATCCCCGCACGGACCTCCGCGTCCCCGGTGTGGACGAGGATGGACCCGAGCAGCACCACGTCGAACGTCTCGCCGAGGTCGAGGCTCTCGATCGCGCCCCGCACCGTGCGCGCCCCTCTGACCCGCTCCAGCATCTCCGGCGACTCGTCCACCGCCGTCACCTGGAAGCCCCGCTCCACGAGCGCGTGCGTCACACGGCCCACCCCGCAGCCCAGCTCCAGCACGCTCGCACCGGCGGGCACTGCGCCCGCGACGACGTCCGGCTCGTTCTCGACCGCGAGCCGCGAGTACAGCTCCACGGCACAGCCGTCCGGCGTGATGGCGCCCGGACCCGTGCCCTCGTATCCCGTACGCATCTCAAGGCTCATGCCGGTCCAACGATCCGCCCATCGGCCCGGTTCCAGCCGCCCGCCCCTTCACCCGCAAGTGGCATGCTGGAAGGTGCCGCACCCCGAGGGGATGGTGATCATGGTCCGCACGCATCCGCATCGCGCACACGTGCCGCACCCGGCGCACTTCGTCCGCACCGGTGACGAGCCGGTCACCGCCCGCAGCCCGTTGCGCCTGCGGCTCGGCCTCGCGCTGTTCGGGCTCGTGTGGACGGTCTTCGGCACCGTCGCGTTCCTGCTCGCGCACCGCCCGGGATGGGCCCTCGCCTGCGGAATCCTCTGGCTGATCACGACGGTCGACCTGTTCATGATCCTGCGGCACATCCGCCAGGGCCCGCACTACCAGCCGGGCCGGGACGTCCCGCCGTACCGCAGGCCGCGCTAGCGCCCCTCAGTCGTCGAAGCGGGCCGCCGCCAGGTACTCCGGCTGCGGGTCGAGCGCGGCGGCGAGGCGGAAATGCCGCCGGGCCTGCTGCGGGCGCGACCACCGCTCGTACGTCCTGGCCAGCGCGAAGTGCGCGAACGCGTTGTCCGGCTCGCGCTCCAGGACGATCGTGAACTCCAGCTCGGCCGCCCGCAGTTGCGCGGCGGCGAAGAACGCGCGGGCCCTCAGCAGCCGGGCCGCCGTGTGCTCCGGGTAGACGGCGAGCACGTCGTCCAGAAGCTTCACCGCTCCGCGCGGATCGCGCGCGGCCAGGAGCTGCTCGGCGGCGCGGTAGTCGATGACGTGTGTCTCCGGGGTGGCTTCGGGCACGACGAACCTCCTCCTGGTGTCGACCAGGTCAACACCGTGGACCGTAAGGGCTATTCCTTCCCGCGGCCCTTCGGAGGAACACGCGGCGCGATCAGCGCGAGCGGCTCAGGGACACCGTGAGCACCATGCCGACGAGCACCAGCAGGCCCCCCGCGATCATGAAGGCCCGGTCGACGCCGGGCCGTTCCCCGCCGAGCAGCACGGTCTCGCGCGGATCCTCCGTGTCGTACGCGACGCTGACGACCCCGCCGGCGGGCAGCGGCCGCCGTTTGCTGGGCGGCACGGGCGAGACGACCTCGACGACCCGCCCGTCGCCCGTCTCGAACTGCAGCAGGGGCCGGTCCGAGCCCTGCTGCGGCGGCTTGACCAGGGCCTGCGCGACGTTCCCCGCGCTGTGGACCCGACGGCCGCGCTGCAGCCCGTACGCGCCCGCGATCAGCGCCACCAGACCGCCCAGCGCGGTGCAGGCGGCGAGAACGATCACGCGGTGGCGGCACGCGCCCTGCGCGCCAGCTCCGCCCACACCTCGTCGACCCGCTCCCGCAGCCGCTCCAGCGGTACGTCGTTGTCGATCACGACGTCCGCGATCTCGAGCCGCTTCTCGCGGGTGGCCTGCGCGGCCATCCGGGCCCGCGCGTCCTCCTCGCTCATGCCGCGCAGCCTGGTGAGGCGGTCGAGCTGGGTGTCGGGGCTCGCGTCGACGACGATCACCATGTCGTAGAGGGGCGCGAGCCCGTTCTCCGCGAGCAGCGGCACGTCGTGGACGACGACGGAGTCGGGGCCGGCGGCGGCCTCCAGTTCGGCGGAGCGGGTGCCGACCAGCGGGTGCACGATCTTGTTGAGCGTGGCCAGCTTCCCGGAGTCGGCGAACACGACCGAGCCGAGCTTCGGCCGGTCCAGGCTCCCGTCCGCGGCGAGCACCTCGTCCCCGAACGCCTCGACGACGGCCGCGAGCCCCTCGGTCCCGGGCTCCACGACCTCCCGCGCGATCCTGTCGGCGTCGATCAGCACGGCCCCCCGCTCCACGAGCAGCCGTGACACCTCACTCTTGCCGGCACCGATACCGCCGGTCAGCCCCACCTTCAACATAAGCGGAAGCTTAGGCCCTGCCCGGGGAATCGGGCAGAGTCTGTGATCGAGCCGAGTCCGTGATCCAGCAGGGGCCCGTGATCAGGCGTCGCCCTCGCGTTCCGCCAGGAACTTCTCGAACTCCTTGCCGATCTCGTCCGCCGACGGAATGTCCATCGGCTCCGCCAGCATGTTGCCCCGCTGGTCCGCTCCCGCGGCCGCGTCGTACTGGTGCTCGAGGCCCTGGACCAGGGAGACCAGCTCCTCGTCGCCCTCCTGGACCTGCCGGTCGATCTCCGTCTGCGTACGGTGCGCGTCCGTGCGCAGCCCGTGCGCGACACCCGGCAGCACCATTCCGGTCGCGGCGGTGATCGCCTCCAGGACGGTCAGCGCGGCGTCCGGGTACGCGGAGCGGGCGATGTAGTGCGGGACGTGCGCGGCGACGCCGAGGACGTCGTGTCCGGCCTCCATGAGGCGGTACTCGACGAGGGCCGCGGCGCTGCCCGGCACCTGCGCCTCGTCGAACGGGCTGGCGTGCCCCGGCACCAGATCGGTGCGGTTGCCGTGCGGGGTCAGGCCGACGGGGCGAGTGTGCGGGACGCCCATCGGGATCCCGTGGAAGTTCACCGCGAGGCGCACCCCGAGACGCTCCGCGATCTGCCGCACCGCGGCCGCGAAACGCTCCCACTCGACGTCCGGCTCGGGCCCGGCGAGCAGCAGGAACGGCGCCCCCGTCGCGTCCTGCACGAGCCGTACTTCGAGCACAGGCTCCTCGTATTCGCTCCACCGGTCGCGCCGGAACGTGAGCAGCGGGCGGCGCGCCCGGTAGTCCACGAGCCGGTCGTGGTCGAAGCGGGCGACCACCTGGTGCGGCAACGAGTCTGTGAGCCGCTCGACGATCTGGTCGCCGGTCTCACCGGCGTCGATGTATCCGTCGAAGTGGTAGAGCATGACCAACCCGGCCGACTCCTGGGCCAGCGCCATGTCCACGGCGGCGAGCCCCTTCGGCTCCCATGAGTACAAATCCTGCGGATCAAGCACAGTGACCGCTCCTCCTCGTGTTCCCCCCGAACAACGTGCGGAGCGTGCCAACACATTCCCGCTTGAGGTGTCGCAGCCAGGGGCGCGGGGAACTGCGCGCACAACCCCTCGCCGCAGAAACAGCCGACGGGGCAAAGCCCTGTGGTCCAGGGCACAAAAAAACGGTTGGCCCGCACCCGAAGGTGCGGGCCAACCGCTAACTACCTGCTAGCGCAGAGCGTTTCAGCTCTGGCCACCCGCCAGCTTCTCGCGAAGCGCGGCGAGCGCCTCGTCCGAGGCGAGCGCGCCGGAGTTGTCGGCCGTCTCCGAGGAGTACGAGCCGCCACCGCTGCCGCCGGAGGCGGCCGGAGCCGAAGCACCGGCGGGAGCCGCGGCACCCTCGGCCTCGGCCTGGGCGTCCGCCTCGCGGGACTTGATGACCTGAGCCTGGTGCTGCTCGAAGCGCTGCTGCGCCTCGGCGTACTGGGTCTCCCAGGCCTCGCGCTGGGTGTCGAAGCCCTCGAGCCAGTCGTTGGTCTCGGGGTCGAAGCCCTCGGGGTAGATGTAGTTGCCCTGGTCGTCGTAGGACGCGGCCATGCCGTACAGGGTCGGGTCGAACTCGACGGCCGACGGGTCGGCGCCGAAGGCCTCGTTGGCCTGCTTCAGCGAGAGGCTGATGCGACGACGCTCGAGGTCGATGTCGATGACCTTGACGAAGATCTCGTCGTTGACCTGGACGACCTGCTCCGGGATCTCCACGTGGCGCTCGGCCAGCTCGGAGATGTGGACCAGGCCCTCGATGCCCTCGTCGACGCGGACGAACGCACCGAACGGAACCAGCTTCGTGACCTTGCCGGGAACGACCTGGCCGATCTGGTGCGTGCGGGCGAACTGCTGCCACGGGTCTTCCTGCGTCGCCTTCAGCGACAGGGAGACACGCTCGCGGTCCATGTCGACGTCGAGGACCTCGACGGTGACTTCCTGGCCGACCTCGACAACCTCGGACGGGTGGTCGATGTGCTTCCAGGAGAGCTCGGAGACGTGGACGAGACCGTCGACGCCACCCAGGTCCACGAAGGCACCGAAGTTGACGATCGAGGAAACGACGCCGGAGCGGACCTGACCCTTCTGCAGGGTGGTGAGGAACGTCTGGCGGACCTCGGACTGGGTCTGCTCGAGCCAGGCACGGCGGGACAGGACCACGTTGTTGCGGTTCTTGTCCAGCTCGATGATCTTCGCCTCGAGCTCCTTGCCCACGTAAGGCTGAAGGTCGCGAACGCGGCGCATCTCGACGAGGGAGGCCGGCAGGAAGCCACGGAGGCCGATGTCGAGGATGAGACCACCCTTGACGACCTCGATGACGGTACCGGTGACGATCCCGTCCTCTTCCTTGATCTTCTCGATCGTGCCCCAGGCACGCTCGTACTGAGCGCGCTTCTTGGACAGGATCAGACGGCCTTCCTTGTCCTCCTTCTGGAGAACCAGGGCCTCGATCTCGTCGCCGACGGCCACGACCTCGTTCGGGTCGACGTCGTGCTTGATCGAGAGCTCGCGGCTCGGGATGACACCTTCGGTCTTGTAACCGATGTCGAGGAGAACCTCGTCCCGGTCAACCTTGACGATGACGCCGTCGACGATGTCGCCATCGTTGAAGTACTTGATCGTCTCGTCGATGGCGGCGAGGAAAGCTTCCTCGTTACCGATGTCGTTGACCGCAACCTGCGGGGTGGTGGCGGTGGTCTCGGTGCTGCTCGTCATGTGGGAAAGGGCTCCGGCGGACATTGAAAGTCGGTGGGTACTGCTACGCCGGGAGCCCGTTTCGCTCTGAAGAAGCCGGACAGCCTTGGAAGCGCCGAATCCGGGCTTCCCTTGGGGAACCGGTGGCGCCTCGATAACCGAGGGGACATACAACAGATGCGAGCACAGCCTGCTATGTCCGAGGTGCGCAGGCCCGCAGCGCAACTTGTAGCATACGGGGGCAGCCGGACAGGGTCAATGCGCGAAGGCGCACACCCGGGGCGGATCGCCGCATACCCGGCACAAAACCTGTCACGCGAGGCCACTGGCATCGCCATGGGCCTCGCAGGGCCCGCACACTATTACGAGGGAGCCGATCATCCAAGAGTCCGGACCAATGGAAGCGCACGACTCCCCCTCTACGGTCGACGACGACTCGACGGCGACCCGGCGGGACGCGGACACCACGGAGAGCGCGCGGGCCAACCGCGGCTGGTGGGACAGGAACGCGGACGACTACCAGGTCGAACACGGCACGTTCCTCGGCGACGACCGTTTCGTGTGGTGCCCCGAGGGGCTCGACGAGATGGAGGCCGAGCTGCTCGGCCCGCTCGACGAGCTCGCCGGCAAGGACGTCCTGGAGATCGGGGCGGGCGCCGCCCAGTGCTCGCGCTGGCTGCTCGCCCAGGGCGCGCGCCCCGTCGCCCTCGACCTCTCGCACCGCCAGCTCCAGCACGCGCTGCGCATCGACGGCGGCAAGGTGCCGCTCGTGGAGGCGGACGCGAGCGTGCTCCCCTTCAAGGACGGCTCCTTCGACCTCGCCTGCTCCGCGTACGGGGCGCTCCCCTTCATCGCGGACCAGGTGCAGGTGCTGCGCGAGGTGCACCGCGTGCTGCGGCCCGGCGGGCGGTTCGTCTTCTCGGTCACGCACCCCATCCGCTGGGCGTTCCCCGACGAGCCGGGCCCCGAGGGTCTGTCCGTCTCCGCCTCGTACTTCGACCGCACCCCTTACGTGGAGCAGGACGAGCAGGGGCGCGCGGTGTACGTCGAGCACCACCGGACCATCGGCGACCGGGTGCGGGACGTGGTGGCGGGCGGCTTCCGGCTCGTCGACCTCGTGGAGCCCGAGTGGCCCGCGTGGAACACGCAGGAGTGGGGCGGCTGGTCGCCGCTGCGCGGGAACCTGATCCCGGGGACGTCGATCTTCGTGTGCGAGCGGTAGGGGGCGCCCCCGGCCGAAGGCTGGGGAGACACTGGTCACGTGATCCGTGACGACGCCCTGCGAGCCCTCCCCGTACGTTCCGCGCTGCCGGACCTGACCTCCGCGCTCGACGGTGACGGCGTCGCCGTGCTCGTCGCCCCGCCCGGCACCGGCAAGACGACCCTCGTACCGCTGGTGCTGGCCGGCCTGCTCGACGAGGGCGCTCCCGTACGACGTGTGGTGGTCGCCGAGCCGCGGCGGATCGCGGCCCGTGCGGCGGCCCGGCGGATGGCGTGGCTGCTCGGCGAGAAGGTCGGGGAGCGGGTCGGTTACACGGTGCGCGGGGAGCGCGTCGTGGGGCCTCGTACGTGCGTCGAGGTCGTGACGACCGGTGTGCTGCTGCAACGGCTGCAGCGGGACCAGGAGTTGGCCGGCGTCGACGCCGTGATGCTCGACGAGGTGCACGAGCGGCACCTGGACGCGGACACCGTGGCCGCCTTCCTGTGTGACGTACGGGCGGCGCTGCGGCCGGAGTTGGAGCTGGTCGCGGCGTCCGCGACGACGGACGCCGAGGGCTGGGCCTCGCTGCTCGGGGGTGCTCCGGTCGTCGAGGCCGAGGGCGTCTCGTACCCGGTGGACGTGGTGTGGGCGCCGCCCGCGCGTCCGGTGCGGCCGCCGCACGGGATGCGGGTGGATCCGGCGCTGCTCACGCACGTGGCGTCGGTGGTGCGGCGGGCGCTCGCCGAGCGGGACGGGGACGTGCTGTGCTTCCTGCCGGGCGTCGGGGAGATCGCGCGGGTGGCCGGGCAGCTGGGCGGCCTGGGCGATGTGGACGTGTTGCAGGTGCACGGTCGGGCGCCGGCCGCCGTGCAGGACGCGGTGCTCTCGGCGGGCGAGCGGCGGCGGGTCGTCCTTGCGACGGCCGTCGCCGAGTCCTCGTTGACGGTGCCCGGGGTGCGGGTCGTCGTGGACGCGGGGCTCGCCCGTGAGCCGCGGGTGGACCACGCGCGCGGGTTGAGCGCGCTGACGACCGTACGGGCCTCCCGGGCGGCCGGGACGCAGCGGGCGGGCCGGGCCGGGCGTGAGGCGCCGGGTGTCGTGTACCGGTGCTGGGAGGAGGCGGAGGACGGGCGTCTGCCGCGGTTCCCCTCCCCCGAGATCAAGGTCGCGGACCTGACGGCGTTCGCCCTCCAGGTCGCGTGCTGGGGCGATCCGGACGCGTCGGGGCTCGCGCTCCTCGACGCGCCTCCGGGCGGGGCGATGGCGGCGGCCCGGTCGGTGCTGACGGCCGTCGGCGCGGTCGAGGGGGACTCCGGCCGGGCCACCGAGCGCGGGGCGCGGCTCGCGCGGCTCGGGCTGCATCCGCGCCTCGGCCGTGCACTGGTGGACGCGGCGCCGGTGGTGGGCGCGAAGCGGGCGGCGGAGGTCGTGGCGCTGCTGAGCGAGGAGCCGCCGCGGGACTACGGGGACGATCTCGGCGGGGCGTTGCGGGCCGCCCGCCGCGGGGGTGACGCGTATGCCCGGCGGTGGACCGCGGAGGTCCGGCGGCTCGCCCGCCCGGCCTCGGGGGATGCGGCTCCCCCGGCCACCGTGTCGGACGATCAGGCAGCCGGTGTCGTCGCCGCGCTCGCCTTTCCCGAGCGGGTCGCCCGGCGCTCCGGCGGATCGCTGCTCATGGTGAACGGCACCCGCGCCGACGTTCCCGACGGGTCCGCCCTGCGGGACGCCGAGTGGGTCGCCGTAGCCGTCGCGGACCGACCCGTGGGGGCCGGGCACGCGCGCGTGCGGCTCGGTGCCGTGGTGGACGAGGAGGTCGCCCGGCGGGCCGCCGCGTCGCTGTTCCGCGAAGGCGACGAAGTGGCGTGGGCGGGCGGCGAGTTGGTGGCCCGGCACGTGACCCGGCTCGGCGCGGTGGAACTCGCCGTGCGCCCGCTCAAGAACCCCGCCCCCGGCCTCGTACGGGACGCGCTGGTCGAAGGGCTGCGGCGCGAAGGGCTCGGGCTGTTGCGGTGGAGCAGGGACGCCGTGGCGCTGCGGGAGCGGCTCGCGTTCCTGCGGCGGCATGTCGGGGAGCCGTGGCCGGACGTGGGCGACGAGGCGCTGCACGCGCGCGTGGACGAGTGGCTGGAGCCGGAGCTGAGCGCGGCGCGGCGCCGGGCGGACCTCGGGCGGATCGACGCCGGGGAGGCGTTGAAGCGGCTGCTGCCGTGGGCGGGCGGGCAGGCGGTGCGCCTGGACGAGCTGGCGCCGGAGCGGCTCGAGGTGCCGAGCGGGTCCCGGATCCGGCTCGACTACTCCGATCCCGGGCAGCCCGTGCTCGCCGTGAAGCTGCAGGAGATGTTCGGACTGCGCGAGACGCCGCGCGTGGCCGGGGTCCCCGTCCTCGTACACCTGTTGTCGCCCGCCGGGCGGCCCGCCGCCGTGACCGCGGACCTCGCCTCGTTCTGGGGCGACGGATACCGGTCCGTACGGGCCGATCTGCGCGGCCGCTACCCCAAGCACCCGTGGCCCGAGGACCCGGCGACGGCCGAGCCCACGCGGCACACGAACGCCCGGCTCAGACGCTGACCGGGTCGGGCTCCGGCTCGGCCGTCGGCGTCTCCTCCGGCTCGCCGGGACGCCGACTGCGGGCCTCCAGCCACAGGGACAGCGAGAGCAGCAGCGCGCCGAGGATCAGGAAGCCCCACGGCAGGTAGGACGTGAGCAGCAGGACCAGGACGCGCTGCGACTTGACCAGGTCGACCGTCGACTCGATGAAGTCGGGACGCATCTTGACGTGCCCGGAGAACGCGGTGATCTTCTTGTCGGGATCACTGGCGAGGAGCGTGCCGCCGCGCATCTGCTCCTTGTGGATCTCCTCGCCGTACACGGGGGCGCCGGTCGTCGGGTCGACCCAGAACTTGCGGACCGTCGTGTAGTACATCTTGGTGCCGGTCTTGGCGACGGACTCCGGGGTGATGCCCTTGACGGGGAGCTTCTTCGGGAAGGGGACCTTCGTCCACGGGATGGTCTGCTCGAAGTAGTAGACGCTCAGGCCGTGGAAGTTCTGGGTGCCCTTGTAGTGGATGGGGCGGGTGACGCGGGCGCGCGCGTCGAAGTACTCGTAGTCCCGCTTCTCCGTCAGGAAGGGCCACTTGAACTCGATGCCCTCGCGCTTGACCGGGTCGCCGTCGACGGATTCGCCCTTGGCGTGCACGGGCGCGGAGCTGTGGGCGTCGAAGATGTAGCGCTCGGGGATCTGGGAGACCATCTTGCCGTCGGGTCCCACGACGTAGGTGAGGCCGTCCCAGACGACGACATCGCGTCCGGCGCTCTCCTCCACCTTGTTCGACGCCTCGACGTTGCCCTTGAGCGTCTGCACGATGCTGAGCTTGGGGACCTTCTTCTCCTTCATGGTCCCGTAGTCGACGAGGGTCGCGTTCTTCGCCTCCAGGACCATGGTCTGGTACTGGCTCGGCGGGATCTTCGCGAGGCGCGGGAACGCGTACCAGCGCATCAGCGGGGACATCGCCGTGAAGAACACGGCGAAGGCGAGCAGGATCAGGCTGGCCTTGCGGCGCATCGCGGCGGCCCTCCTCAGCTACGGGCGTGGCACGGGCTTCTACGGGTGTTTGGGCACGGAGTGCAGCAGCGGTTTCGGGGACGTCTCGCCGGGTGGGGCACCGACCGCGGTCATGGTGAGGACCAGGGCGAGCGCCGCGGCGAGACCGATCGCCGCGGCGACGAGAGCGCGCATGTCCGACCTCCCTGCAGCCTTGCGGCACACGGAATCTGATGAGGCGTCAGGCCTCTGGGTCGGTGCACCGTAGCAACGCGGAGCGGGAATGAGAACACGTTGTACGGGACGTAGTTGAGCCCCCGACCAAGTGCGGTCGGGGGCTCAACTGCGCGGTGCGCGGGGCGTGTTACGAGGCGGTGGCCGCGGTCACCTTCAGTTCGACGACGATCGTCGCGCCGCCCGTCGTGGTGACGCGCAGCGGGAACGTGCCGGTCGTGTCGTCCGCGTACAGCTTGGGCAGCACGAGGTGTCCGTCGGCGTCGGTCTCCAGGCCCTTGAGGGTGCGGACCGGCTTGCCGTCGGCGTCCTTGAAGTAGGGGCCCTTGTCGGCCTCGGTCGCGTCGTCCTTCGACTTCACGAGGGTGGCGGTCGCGGCGACCTTGTCGGCGGCCGCGCCCTTGTACGTGGCCGCCAGCTCGACGGCCTTGGCGAAGGTGCCGCCCGCCTCGCAGCTCAGCTCGTCCTCGCCGACACGGGTGAGCTCGTCGGCGGCGCGCGCGGTGACGCTCGCCTTGTAGTCGAGGGCCACGGAGCGGCCGACGACCATGGCGCGGACCGTGAACGACCCGGTCTTCTCGCCCGCCTTGAGGGCCGGCGCGGTGGCGGTGCCGGAGCCGCTCGTGGTGACGGTGGCGCTGGTGGCGCCGCCGGAGAACGTGGAGTCGGTGTCACCGACGATGCTGAAACGGATCTTCACGGAGCCGACGCCGGAGCCCGCCGCGTTCTTGGCCTTCACCGCGACCTTGGAGGTGAAGGGGTCGCCCGCCATGGTGCTCAGGCTGCCGGTGCCGGCGTCGGCGAGCTTGGTGACGGACTGGGTGGGGCTGGTGGTCGGCGGCGGGGTGGTCTCGCCGGGGCTCTCCGAGCCGCCACCCGTGTTTCCGCCGGGAGTGGTCGAACCGCCGCCGGACGGGGTCTTCGGCGGGTTCTTCGACGGCTGCTTCGTGGTCGGCGAGTCCGACGGCCGGTCGGAGGCACGGCCGGAGGGGCTCGGCGACGGGCTCGCGCCGCTGCCGCCGCCGCTCGGGTGCTTGGGCAGCACGCCGGTGCCGTCGGGAACCGAGTGCGAGTGCTTGCGGTAGTGCTCCAGCCAGGCCAGGACCTTGGCGAGGTAGTCCGAGGAGTTGTTGTAGCTGAGGATCGCCTTGTTGAGGTCCAAGGCGTTCGACAGGTCGCGGTCGGCGCGGCACAGGTAGTGACCCGCGGCGAGAGCGGCGTCGTAGACGTTGTTCGGGTCCTTCTTGCCGTCGCCGTTGCCGTCGCGGCCCGCCCACTCCCAGGTGGAGGGGATGAACTGCATGGGGCCCACGGCCCGGTCGTGGACCGTGTCGCCGTCGTAGGAGCCGCCGTCGGTGTCGGTGATCTTCGCGAAGCCGTTGCCGTCCAGGGGCGGGCCGGTGATCGCGTGCAGCGTGTTGCCGTCCGCGTCGACGTCACCGCCGTTGGCCTGCCCCGACTCGACCTTGCCGATCGCGGCGAGCAGCTGCCAGTCCAGGTTGCAGCCGGGCTTCGTGGTGCCTATCTCGGCGGCGGCCTTCTTGTACGCGTCGAGGACGGTCGCGGGGATGCCGGAGTCGTCGCCGCCCTTCGCGCCCTTGCCGGGCGAGGCGGTGGGGCTGTCCAGCGGCGGCAGGTCCGTGTAGTAGTCGGGGCCCGACGCCGAGTCCGGCGGGGTGTCTTCCGAGCGGTCCGCCGCGGAATTGCCGCTGTCCCCGTGCGGGGTGGTCACACCGGGTGCCTGGGACGCGGACAGGGCCGCCACCGCCGCGGCGGCGACCGCGGCCGTCATGACTCCCCTGCGCAGTCGCCTGCCGAATACCGCCGCCATACCGCGAGCCCTCCCCTTGTCGCCTGAACCGACCCGCGACGCTCCCCAGCGCGCGGATCCCGCCGACCCTACGACAACTTCCGCCGCACAGACACCCGTTCGCGCCCGGTATTGAACGATTGCGCCGCTACGGATGCCGTACGATTCCACGCTCGCACGTACGGAACATCAGGGGGACACGTGCCGTTCACCATCAGCCACGCGGCGGCCGTGCTGCCCTTCGTGCGGCGGGACGGTGCGGGTCGGGGGCCGCTGGTGCCCGCGCTGCTCGTCGCCGGGTCGTTCGCGCCCGATCTCACGTACTACGCGGCGGACGTGGTGCCGGGAGGCATGGAATTCGGCGCGTTCACGCACTCGTTCGCGGGCGTGTTCACCGTGGATGTGGCGCTCGCGCTCGCGGTGGTGGCCGTGTGGCGGCTGATCCGGGAGCCCCTGCTGGGGCTCGTGCCGGGCCGGGCGCGGGGGCGGCTGGCGGCGCTGCTCCGGCCCCGGCCGCGGGCGGGGTGGTGGCCGCTGTGGTGGTACGTGTCGGCGGCGGTCGGCGCCACCACGCACGTCGTGTGGGACGCCTTCACGCACCCGGACCGCTGGGGCATCCGGCTCTTCCCGGTCCTCGGCGAGACGTTCGCGGGCTCCCCGTTGTACTGGTACGCCCAGTACGCCGGTTCGGCCGCCGCACTCGCGGTCCTCGCCGGGTACGCGTGGTGGGCGCTGCGGGCCGCTGTCCCAGCCCCGGCGCCGCCCACCGGGGAGCCGTGGCTCGGCTGGCTCCTGATCACGTCCTGCGCCTGCGCCGCGGCCACGCTACGGGTGACGCGCTGGCTGTCGTACGTGAACGGGGCCGGCCTCACGTGGCAACCGTGGGAGATCGTCCCGGCTTTGTGCTTCGGCGCGGGGGCAGGTGTGGTGGTGGGGGTGGTGCTGTACGCGTTGGTGCCCCAATCACGCGCTCCCCGGCCCTCGCGAACGGAAGCGACCACTTCAGCACCGCCGACGAGCGAGGCCACTTCAGCCCCACCGACGAGTGAGGCCAATTCAAGCCCCGCCGGCGATTGAGGCGCGGGGCCCGGGGCAGAGCCCCGCGACGTAGGCCCGGCGCAGGCCGCGACGACGCGATCCGCACCCGACCGACCAGCCCCTAGTGGGCCGCGGACTCCCAGTCCGCGCCAAGCCCCACCGACACATCCAGCGGAGCGCGAAGCGCAACCGCCCCGGCCATCTCCCGCCGCACCAGCTCCTCCGCCGCCGCGGCCTCCCCCGGCGCGATCTCCAGCACGACTTCGTCGTGCACCTGGAGCAGCATCCGGGACTTGAGCTTCGCCTCGGTGAGCGCCTTGTCGACGTTCAGCATCGCGATCTTCACGATGTCGGCCGCCGTGCCCTGGATCGGCGCGTTGAGCGCCATCCGCTCGGCCATCTCGCGGCGCTGCCGGTTGTCCGAGTTCAGGTCCGGCAGGTACCGGCGGCGCCCCAGCATCGTCTCCGTGTACCCCGTGGCGCGCGCCTCGTCGACGGCCCGCCGCAGGTAGTCCCGTACGCCGCCGAACCGCTCGAAGTACGTGTCCATCAGGCCGCGCGCCTCGCCCGGGTCGATGCCCAGCTGGCCGGAGAGGCCGAAGGCGGAGAGGCCGTACGCGAGCCCGTACGACATCGCCTTGATCTTGCGGCGCATCTCCGCGTCGACCGCGTCCCGCTCCACGCCGAAGACCTGGGAGGCCACGGTGGTGTGCAGGTCCTCGCCGGAGTTGAACGCCTCCAGGAGGCCCTCGTCCTCCGACAGGTGCGCCATCACGCGCAGTTCGATCTGGCTGTAGTCGGCCGTCATCAGCGACTCGTAGCCCTCGCCCACCACGAACCCGCGCCGGATGGCACGGCCCTCGTCCGTGCGCACCGGAATGTTCTGCAGGTTCGGGTCCGTGGACGACAGTCGGCCTGTCGCCGCCACCGTCTGGTTGAACGTGGTGTGGATGCGGCCGTCCGCCGCGATCGTCTTGATCAGGCCCTCGACGGTGACGCGGAGCTTGGCCTGCTCACGGTGGCGCAGCATGATCACGGGGAGTTCGTGGTCGGTCTGCGTGGCCAGCCAGGCGAGCGCGTCGGCGTCGGTGGTGTAACCGGTCTTGGTCTTCTTCGTCTTCGGGAGGTCGAGTTCCTCGAAGAAGACGGCCTGGAGCTGCTTCGGGGAGCCGAGGTTGAACTCGTGCCCCACCGCGTCGTGCGCCTCCTTCACCGCCTGCTGCACGGCGCCCGCGAACATCTGCTCCATCGACTCCAGGTGGGCGCGGTCGGCGGCGATGCCGTGCCGCTCCAGGCGCGCGAGGAGCGTGGACGTGGGCAGCTCGATGTCGGTGAGCAGATCGGCCGCGCCGACCTCCTTGAGGCGCTCGCCGAAGGCCTCGCCGAGGTCGAGGATCGCGCGGGCCTGCACCATGAGCGCGTCGGCCTCGGCCTGGTCGTCCTCGTCGGTACCGAAGGCGAGCTGGCCGTCGGCCGCGCCGGCCGGGGCGAGCTCGCGGCCCAGGTACTCGAGGGACAGCGCGTCGAGCGCGAAGGAGCGGCGGCCGGGCTTGACCAGGTACGCGGCGAGCGCCGTGTCCATGGTGATGCCCTCGACGCTCCAGCCGTGCTCGGCGAAGACCCGCATCACGCTCTTGGCGTTGTGCAGCACCTTCGGCTTCTTCGCGTCGGCGAGCCAGGCGGCGAACGCCTTCTCGTCGGCCTCGTCGAGCGTCGACGGGTCGAACCAGGCGGCCTCTCCCCCGGCGGCGGCCAGCGCGATCTCGGTGACCGAGCCGGTGCCCAGTGTCCAGGTGTCGACGGTCGCCATGCCGAGGACCGCCTTGCCGTGCTCGGCCAGCCACGGCGCGAGCTCGCCCGTGGCAAGCACCGTCCCGTCGAGCTCGACGCCCGGCTCGGCCGGGGTCTCCTCGGCCTCCTCGGCGCCCGGGTCGACGGCGAACAGGCGCTCGCGCAGCGACGGGTTACGGATCTCCAGCGTGTCCAGGATCATCGCGATCGCTGTCCGGTCGTACGCCTCACGCCCCAGGTCGGCGACGGTCTTCGGCAGCTCGACGTCGCGCACCATCTCGGTCAGCCGCCGGTTCAGCTTCACGGCCTCGATGTGGTCCCGGAAGTTCTGCCCCGCCTTGCCCTTGACCTCCTCGGCGCGCTCGACCAGCTCCGCGAACGAACCGAACTGGTTGATCCACTTCGCGGCCGTCTTCTCACCGACCCCGGGGATGCCCGGCAGGTTGTCCGAGGGGTCGCCGCGCAGCGCCGCGAAGTCGGGGTACTGGGCCGGGGTGAGCCCGTACTTCTCCTCGACCTTCTGAGGTGTGAACCGCGTCAGCTCGGAGACGCCCTTGGTGGGGTACAGCACCGTCACGTTCTCGGAGACGAGCTGGAACGAGTCGCGGTCGCCGGTGACGATGAGGACCTCGAAGCCCGCCGCCTCGGCCTGCGTGGCGAGCGTGGCGATCACGTCGTCGGCCTCGAAGCCGTCGACCGCGAAGCGCGGCGTGTGCATCGCGTCGAGGAGCTCGCCGATCAGCTCGACCTGGCCCTTGAACTCGTCCGGGGTCTTCGACCGGTTCGCCTTGTACTCGGTGAACTCCTCGGAGCGCCACGTCTTGCGCGACACGTCGAACGCCACCGCGAAGTGCGTCGGCTCCTCGTCGCGCAGCGTGTTCGCCAGCATCGACGCGAACCCGTAGATCGCGTTCGTCGGCTGGCCCGTCGCCGTCGTGAAGTTCTCCGCGGGCAGTGCGAAGAACGCCCGGTACGCCAGCGAGTGCCCGTCCATGAGCATCAGGCGGGGACGCCCGCCCGAGCTGCCGTCTGCCGCCTTCGCCACCGGATCCACCGTCTTCTGCGTCGTCTTCGCTGCTGCTTTCTCTGCCACGCCCACGATCCTGCCACGCCCCACTGACAGCGCGGCCCACCTCCCACCGGAGCGGGCGTTGTCGGACCCCCGTGCGAAGATCGGAGACGTAGCTCACAGCGCTGCTCGGCAGGACGCGCAGCAGCACCGCAGGACCGCAGGACCGCTCAAAGGGGAGCCGAACGATGGCAAGCAAGCCGCCCGCATCCGACCCGGTACAGGACGCGCCGCAGGTCGCGGCGCCGCAGCACCATGCCGCCGGGCTCCCCGCCGTGAAGCACTCCCTCAAGATGGCCCGCGAGCAGATGGGCGTGAAGCGGACCGCTCTGACGCTGCTTCGCGTCAACCAGAAGGACGGCTTCGACTGCCCCGGCTGCGCCTGGCCGGAGCCGGAGCACCGGCACGCGGCGGAGTTCTGTGAGAACGGGGCGAAGGCGGTCGCCGAGGAGGCCACCCTGCGCCGGGTGACGCCGGAGTTCTTCGCCGCGCACCCGGTCACCGACCTCGCCACGCGCTCCGGGTACTGGCTGGGCCAGCAGGGCCGCCTCACCCACCCCATGTTTCTGGCCGAGGGCGCCTCGCACTACGAGCCCGTCACGTGGGAGCGCGCCTTCGACCTGATCGCGGAGGACCTCGAAGCCCTCTCCTCCCCCGACGAGGCCGTCTTCTACACGTCGGGGCGCACCAGCAACGAGGCGGCGTTCCTCTACCAGTTGTTCGCCCGCGAGTTCGGCACCAACAACCTGCCGGACTGTTCGAACATGTGCCACGAGTCGTCCGGCTCGGCCCTGACCGAGACCATCGGGATCGGCAAGGGCAGCGTCCTCCTGGAGGACCTCTACAAGTCGGACCTGATCATCGTCGCCGGGCAGAACCCGGGCACGAACCACCCGCGCATGCTGTCCGCCCTGGAGAAGGCGAAGGCGGGCGGCGCGAAGATCATCTCCATCAACCCGCTGCCGGAGGCGGGCCTGGAGAAGTTCAAGAACCCGCAGACCCCGAAGGGCCTCACCAAGGGCGCCGCGCTCAACGATCTGTTCCTGCAGATCCGCCTCGGCGGCGACCAGGCCCTCTTCCGCCTCCTCAACAAGCTGATCCTCGGTACGGAGGGCGCCACCGACGACGCCTTCATCGCCGAGCACACGCACGGTTACGAGGAGTTCGCGAAGGCCGCCCGGGACGCCGACTGGGACGAGACGCTCGCGGCGACCGGCCTGTCCCGCGCCGACATCGAGCGCGCCCTGGAGCTGGTCCTCGCCTCCAAGCGCACCGTCGTGTGCTGGGCCATGGGCCTCACGCAGCACAAGCACTCCGTGCCGACGATCCGCGAAGTGGTCAACTTCCTGCTGCTGCGCGGCAACATCGGCCGCCCGGGCGCGGGCGTGTGCCCGGTGCGCGGCCACTCGAACGTGCAGGGCGACCGCACCATGGGCATCTTCGAGCGCCCCGCCCCCGCGTTCCTCGACGCCCTGGAGAAGGAGTTCGGCTTCGCCCCGCCGCGCGAGCACGGCTTCGACGTCGTACGCGCCATCCGGGCCCTGCGCGACGGGCAGGCGAAGGTCTTCTTCGCCATGGGCGGCAACTTCGTCTCGGCCTCCCCCGACACGGAGGTCACCGAGTCGGCCATGCGCCGCGCCCGCCTCACCGTGCACGTCTCCACGAAGCTGAACCGCTCGCACACCGTCACGGGCGCCCGCGCGCTGATCCTGCCGACCCTCGGCCGCACCGAGCGCGACCTCCAGGGCGGCGGCGAGCAGTTCGTGACCGTCGAGGACTCCATGGGCATGGTGCACGCCTCGCGCGGCCGCCTCGACCCGGCGAGCCGGCACCTGCTGTCCGAGCCGGCCATCGTCGCCCGCCTCGCCCGCCGCGTCCTCGGCCCCGAATCCCTCACGCCCTGGGAGGAGTTCGAGAAGGACTACGCGACGATCCGCGACCGCATCGCGCGCGTAGTGCCCGGTTTCGAGGACTTCAACGAGAAGGTCGCCGACCCGTCCGGTTTCGCGCTCCCGCACGCCCCGCGCGACGAGCGCCGCTTCCCCACCACCACCGGCAAGGCCAACTTCACGGCCGCGCCCGTCGAGTACCCGCGCGTGCCCGAGGGCCGCCTGCTGCTCCAGACGCTGCGCTCGCACGACCAGTACAACACCACGATCTACGGCCTGGACGACCGCTACCGCGGGATCAGGAACGGCCGCCGGGTCGTCCTCGTCAACGCCGACGACGCCAAGGACCTCGACCTCGCCGAGGGCTCCTACGTGGACCTCGTGAGCGAGTGGGAGGACGGCGTCGAGCGGCGCGCGCCCGGCTTCCGCGTCGTGCACTACCCGACGGCCCGCGGCTGCGCGGCCGCCTACTACCCGGAGACGAACGTGCTGGTGCCGCTGGACGCCACCGCGGACACCAGCAACACACCCGCCAGCAAGTCCGTCGTGGTCCGCCTGGAACAATCCAGGACCGACTGAGCGTTTGCTCAGCCACGTAGACGACTCACGTCACGCAGACGACTCGAGCACAGCACGACGAACGGAGCCGGGCGCCATGGGCGAGCAGAACCACACGCAGTTCCCGCAAGAGGTCATCGACGAGTACGCCGCACTCGGCATCGACCTCGTCGCCCTGTTCTCCGCAGGCCACCTCGGCACGCGCATGGGCATCGACGTCAAGGAGGCCTCGGCGGAGCGCGTCGTCGGCACCATGCCCGTCGAGGGCAACACCCAGCCCTACGGGCTGCTGCACGGCGGCGCCTCCGCCGTCCTCGCCGAGACCCTCGGCTCCGTCGGCGCGATGCTGCACGGCGGCAGCGGCAAGATCGCCGTCGGCGTCGACCTGAACTGCACGCACCACCGCGGCGCCCGCTCCGGCCTCGTCACCGGCGTCGCGACCCCGCTGCACCGCGGCCGCTCCACGGCGACGTACGAGATCGTGATCACCGACGAGCAGGACAGGCGGGTCTGCTCGGCCCGCCTGACCTGCATGCTCAAGGAAGCGCCGAACGCTCCTACGGCGTAGGCGCCACCGGCAGCGTCACCGAGCTGTCCCCGGCGCGCACGGTCATTTTCGTGCCCGCCGGGTAGCGCAGCGTGTAGTCGTAATCGGTGGAGATCAGGACGACGCCGAGCCGGTGCCCCGCCTTGAAGACGTAGTCCTCGGGCTGCATGTCCCACTTCAGCCGGTACTCGCGGCCCTCGACGACCTTGGACTGCCGCTCGTACGACGTCCGGTTGCGGGCATCCAGCCAGCCCCGCGTCACGATCTTGAAGTCGGCGGTCTCCGTGCGGTGCTTCGTGCGGTACGCGCAGCCCGTCTCACCGGCGAGCCCCGGCACGCCCTGGCCGTAGCAGACCTGCTGCGAGGTGTCGGTGACCGTGCCCGATGTCGCCCGGGCGTCCCGCCCGTAGTCGACGAGCAGCGCCGTCACGTACGGCGACGTCCCCGCCAGCGAGGCCCGCACATCGACCTCGGGCACACCGTTGAGCCGGACGTCCTTGGCGAGCGTGCCCGTCGTGTACGCGAGCCGGTTCGGGTTCGCGTCGTCCGGTGACGTGACGAGCTTCTCCGCGGCGACGGTGCGGCCCGCGTCGGTCAGCGACTGCACGCGCTTCGGGCCCGCCTTGCTCCCCAGCGCCCCGTCGGCGCGCATCCGCAGCGTCGTCGAACGCGTACCGGCCGCCGGCCAGTCGCTCTGCCGCTTCCAGCTGAAGTCGGCCTGTTCGACGTCAACTTGAGGCTCCTTCGTCACGCCGTTGTCGATGCCGTACAGATAGTGGTCGAACCAGTGGTGGACCTGGCTCAGCCACTCCTCCATGCGCAGCGGCATCGGATTGGCGTGCCCGGCCTGGTGCAGCCACAGCTTGCGCGGCACATGGTTCTTCTTCAGCGCCTCCCACAGCTGACCGGCGTTCTTCGTCTTCACGTTCCAGTCGTTGAGGCCGTGCACGACGAACGTCGCCGCCTTGATCCGGCCCGCGTCCTTCAGATAGTCGCGCTCCTGCCAGTACGGCGACCAGTCACCGGTCACCCGGTCCTGATCACGCTCCAGCGCGTCGAGCACCGGCTTGCAGATCTCCCGGTCGGCCCGCGAGTACACGTACCGGGCGAGCACATCGGTGTCCTCGCCCTGGAACGTGCCGGGCGCCACGACACCGCCGTTCGCGCGGTAGTAGTCGTACCAGGAGGAGATCCCGGAGATCGGCACGATCGCCTTCAGACCCGCAACTCCCGTACTGGCCACAGCAGTCGGCAGCGTGCCGTTGTAGGAGATGCCCATCATCGCGGAATCACCGGTCGACCAGTCGGCACGGACCGGTTCGCCGTCGGTGTCCCAGCCCTTGGCCCGGCCGTTCAGCCAGTCGATCGCCGCCTTCGCACCGAGCATCTCATTGCGGCCGCCCGAGGTCGGACAGCCGGTGGAGCCGCCCGTACCGAGACTGTCGACCTCGGCCACGGCATAGCCGCGCGGCAGGAAGTAGTTGTCGTAGTACCCGCCGTACGCCACGGCAGGACCCGCCAACCCGGCCTTCCCCGGCTCCTGTTGGAACTTTCCGCCGGACTCCGGAAGCCCGTCCTCGTCCAGGTCGACGACATGGTTCGGGACATCGTTGCCACCCGCCCAGTACGGACTGGCCTCGACGATCGTGGCGACCTTCAGGCCCGCCGTGTCCGTCTCCTTGGGCCGCAGGATCCGCATGCGCACCGTGTCGCGCTTCCCGTCACCGTCACTGTCGACCGCCGTCTGCACGTCGACCTTCTGCAGCACCGCGTCCGCACGCGAGAAGACGGGCTGCGTCTCACGGTCGGCGACCTTCAACTCCGCGCGACCGCCTTCGGGGTGCGCCGCGTACGCGGACGGGGCGGCCAGCGTCGCCAGCAGCGCGCACACCACGGTCGTACCGATACGTCTCTTGCCGGTGGATCTCGCCATCGTGCCTCCAAGGGCGCTTCGGGAGTTCACTCACGGGACGGGAGGTGACGTCAGGTATTCCACCGCGCCACGCTCCGCCCGACCAGAGGGCCTCACCAACTCCCGCCACCGGCAGCCAACCCCCGCATCACGCACCGGCATTGGCGGAGCGCCGCCCTCCGCCCTACCGTCGAGCATGACCGGCATCGGGCCCGTCGAGCCGCACGAACCGGCGGCCGACAGCCACCCCCTCACGCCGCACCCCACCGACGTCGTCGGCGCCGACTCCCCACGCCCGTACGAACGTTGGACCGCGCTGCCCCCACGCACACGCCGCCTCCTCCTCGCCGGAATCGTCGCCGCGGCCGCCGTCACGGGCACCCTCCTGCTGCCCCGCCCCGAACCACCCACCCCGGCGCCACCCGACCCCTGGCCCGCCCAGGTCACCCACCTGAAGTACGAAGGAACACGCGGCGACACCTTCCGATTCACCGTGCGCGTCGACCACGGAGGAACCGTGACGATCAGTCACATACGGGCGGGCGACCCCCGCTTGACCCTCACCACCACACCACGCCCGCCCATCGAGGCCGCCCCGGGCTCCCGCCGCGCCTTCACCGTACGGATCGACGTACACGACTGCGCCGCCCTGCCCCGCGCCCTCGACATGACCTACCTGGACCTCACACTCACCAACCGGCGCGCCAGGGAACTGCACAGCTTCATCTTCGTCGACCGCTACCCGCACGACCTGCTCACCCTGCTGCGCGCCCGCTGCGAAGAACCCCGCGCCGAACTCACACAGCGGTAACACTCGGTTACCTCTGCCGCAACGAAGCAATGCGAACGTCGCACCGCGTAGCCCTGCCGACGCACACGGGGCGTGTCCGAGCGAATCGATCTTGAGAACACCCCGTTCCACTACGGGACTTGAGGTGATCTTGGTCCGCCCCACCCGAGCGGCACACCCCGGCATAACAAGAACGTCACAGCCTCTTCCGCACCCACGCTCCACCCCGCCACCTGCGCTTATAGTCACGGCCAGTCACCGCGCCGCCGGGCGCTCCACTTGCACGGCCCCTGTACCACTCCGTACGGCCCGGCGAGACACACGGCCCCTGGACCAGGGGACCGCGCCAGGGAGAGGAATGATCGTGCGACACCGTTCTTTGCTCATACTCACTTCCGTGCTCACCACCGGAGCACTCACACTCACCGCCTGCGGATCGCGCGACGACGACAACAAGTCCGGAGGCGGCAAGAAGACCACCGTGGTCATCGGCGTCGACGCCCCGCTCAGCGGCGACCTCTCGGCCATCGGCATCGGCATCAAGAACTCCGTCGACCTGGCCGCGAAGATCGCCAACAAGAACAACGAAGTCAACGGCGTCACCTTCAAGACCCAGCCCCTCGACGACGTCGCCAACCCCTCCACCGGCGGACAGAACGCCACCAAACTCGTCGGCCAGGACGACGTCCTCGGCGTCGTCGGCCCCCTGAACTCCAGCGTCGCCCAGTCGATGCAGAAGACCTTCGCCTCCGCGAACCTCGTCCAGGTCTCGCCCGCGAACACCGCCCCCGAACTCACCCAGGGCGCCAAGTACGCGACCGCGAAGTCCCGCCAGTTCGACACGTACTTCCGCACCGCCACCACCGACGCGCTCCAGGGCCCCTACGCCGCCCAATACGCGTACAACACCCTGAAGCTGAAGACCGTCTACTCCGTCGACGACAAGAAGACCTACGGAGCGGGCCTCGCCCGCACCTTCCGCCAGGAATTCACCAAGCTCGGCGGCAAGGTCCTCGCCACCGACCACATCAACCCCGACGACCGCGACTTCGGCGCGATCGCCACCAAGATCAAGAACTCCAAGGCCGACTTCGTCTACTACGGCGGCGAATACCCGGCCGGCGCCCCCCTCTCCAAGCAGATCAAGGACGCCGGAGCCAAGATCCCCGTCGTCGGCGGCGACGCCCTGCAGAGCCTCGACTACGTCAAGCTCGCCGGCAAGAACGCCGAAGGCGACTTCGCCACCTCCGTCGGCGCCCCGCCCGAGAAGCTGGACACCGCCAAGAAGTTCATCGCCGACTACAAGGCCGGCGGCTACAAGGAGCCCTACGAGACCTACGGCGCCCTCTCCTACGACGCCGCCTGGGTCATCATCCAGGCCGTCAAGCAGGTCATGTCCGACAACGACGGCAAGCTTCCCAGCGACCCCAAGGAAGCCCGCAAGAAGATCACCGAAGCCACCCAGAAGGTCTCCTTCAACGGCGTCACCGGCCAGGTCTCCTTCGACAAGTACGGCGACACCACCAACCGCACCCTGACCGTCTACCAGGTCAAGAGCGGCAAGCACACCCCGGTCAAGACCGGCGAGCTGGAAGCCCAGTAACACCCGGGGAGCACCGGCACCCCGGCCACTCCCCCAGCACAGTCAGCTCAGCCAACACAGCACCGAGCGCGGGGGGCGACCACCAACAGCCCCCCGCGCACCCGTACTTGACACCACACCCACGGAGGCCCAGCGGTGCACGATCTGCCGCAACAGCTGGTCAACGGCCTGATCCTCGGAGCCCTGTACGGCCTCATAGCCGTCGGCTACACCATGGTCTACGGCATCATCCAGCTCATCAACTTCGCCCACGGCGAGATATACATGATCGGCGGCTTCGGAGCCCTCACCATGTGGCTCTGGCTCCCCGGCGGAACATCCCTCGCCATCGCCCTGCCCCTCATGCTCCTGATGGGCATCACCTGCTCCGTCCTCATCGCCGTCGGCGCGGAACGTTTCGCCTACCGCCCACTCAGAAACGCCCCCCGCCTCGCACCCCTCATCACCGCCATCGGCCTCTCCATCGCCCTCCAGCAAGCGATCTGGGCCTTCTACCCCGACGCCAAGGCCGACCGCACCTTCCCCCAGTTCGAAGGCGGCCCCATCGACCTCGGCGCCTTCAACCTCCAACGCGGCGACATCTTCCTCATCATCGCCGCCCCCATCTGCATGGCCGCCCTCGCCTTCTTCGTCGCCAAGACCCGCACCGGCCGCGCCATGCAAGCCACCTCCCAAGACCCCGACACCGCCAAGCTCATGGGCATCAACACCGACCGCATCGTCGTCACCGCCTTCGCCATCGGCGGCGCCTTCGCAGCAGTCGCAGCCATGGCCTACGGCCTCAAATACGGCCAAGTCGGCTTCAAAATGGGCTTCATCGCCGGCCTCAAAGCCTTCACCGCAGCCGTACTCGGCGGCATCGGCAACATCTACGGCGCCATGATCGGCGGCCTCGCCCTCGGCCTCGCCGAAGCCCTCGCCACCGCCTACATCCAGGACATCCCCGGCATGGAACTCCTCGGCGGCGGAGCCTGGAAGGACGTCTGGGCCTTCGTCGTCCTCATCCTCGTCCTCCTCCTGCGCCCCCAAGGCCTACTCGGCGAACGCGTCGCGGACAGGGCGTGATCACCATGACGACGACCACCACCACGGACGCCATGAAGACCGCCACCCTCCCCCTCCCCGAGAAGGCCGCCCGCTACGGCACCGCCGCAGCCGCCCTCCTCACCCTCGCCAGCACCTTCCTCGCCTGGACCTGGACCGACGAATTCCCCGGCGACCTCACCGTCACCGGCTACCCCGGCGGACTCCAGGTCCTCACCCTCGCCGGCGCACTCCTCACCCTGCTCCTCACCCTCTCCGGACTCGGCACCCGCGGCCTCCAATGGCTCACCCCCGCCGGCACCACCGCACCCACCCTCCTCTTCGCCCTCGGCACCCTCGGCACCACCGGCTTCACCATGGGCGCCATCTCCGCGAAACTCGGCGGCACCGCCAACCTCGAACCCGGAGCCTGGATCGCCGGCATCGCCGCGCTCCTCACCACCGTGTTCGCCCTCGGCCTCCCCGCCGACGTCCCCAACCCCGAAGCCACCAACCCCTGGACCCGCTTCCGGGCCGCACTCAAAGCCCCACCCGCACGCCCCAGCACCGTCACACTCCCCGCCTGGGCCGAAATCCTCCTCATCGCCGTCTCCTTCGGCCTCGCCCTCTACGTCTTCACGTACGGCATCGACACCGAATACGGCGAACTCTTCATCGGCTACCTCATCCTCGTCGCCTTCGGCGCCGCCGCCCTCTCCAAATCCGGGCTCCTCAGCCGCATCACCGGCCTCACCAACAAACACCGCAACATCAGCCTCACCGCCGCCTTCGTCGCCGCGGCCGCCTTCCCCTTCACCCAGACCAACGACACCTACACCAACGTCGCCGCCAACATCCTCGTCTTCGCCACCGTCGCCCTCGGCCTCAACGTCGTCGTCGGCCTCGCAGGACTCCTCGACCTCGGCTACGTCGCCTTCCTCGGCGTCGGCGCCTACGCCGCGGCCCTCGTCTCCGGCAGCCCCGACTCCACCATCGGCGTCCACTTCCCCTTCTGGGCAGCCGTACTGACCGGCGCCGCCGCCTCACTCGTCTTCGGCGTCGCCATCGGCGCCCCCACCCTGCGGCTGCGCGGCGACTACCTCGCCATCGTCACCCTGGGCTTCGGCGAGATCTTCCGCATCACCATGAACAACCTCGACGGCGACTCAGGACCCGACGTCACCAACGGCCCCAACGGCATCCCCAACATCCCCGACCTCAAAATCTTCGGATTCGACCTCGGGGAAACCCACACCGTTCTCGGCGTCGACCTCGGCCGCTTCGCCAACTACTACCTGCTGATGCTCTTCTTCACGATCATCGTCGTGACCGTCTTCCGCCGCGCCGGCGCCAGCCGCATCGGCCGCGCCTGGGTCGCCATCCGCGAAGACGAAACAGCCGCCCGCGCCATGGGCATCAACGCCTTCCGCCTCAAACTCCTCGCCTTCGCCCTCGGCGCATCACTGGCAGGCATGGCCGGCTCCGTACAGGCCCACGTCCAGTACTCGGTCACCCCCGACCAGTACAAATTCGTCGAGAACGCCCCACCCAACTCGGCGTTCCTGCTCGCGGCCGTCATCCTCGGCGGCATGGGAACGGTCAGCGGACCATTGATCGGCGCGGCCCTCCTGTACTTGATCCCCGCCAAACTCCAATTCATCGGCGACTACCAACTCCTCCTCTTCGGCATCGCACTCATCCTCCTCATGCGCTTCCGCCCCGAAGGACTCGTCGCCGACCGCCGCAAGCAACTCGAATTCCACGACACCGGCCAACTCGACATCCCCGAACAAACGAGCCTGCCCGGCACCGCCACCACGGCACCCACCAAGGCAGGAGCGTGACCACCATGACGACAGTGCTCCAGGCAAGCGGCGTCACCATGCGCTTCGGCGGCCTCACCGCAGTACGCAACGTCGACCTCCACGTCGACCAAGGCGAAATCGTCGGCCTCATCGGCCCCAACGGCGCCGGAAAAACCACCTTCTTCAACTGCCTCACCGGGCTCTACGTCCCCACCGAAGGCAAAGTCTCCTACCAGGGCAACACCCTCCCGCCCCAACCCCACCTCGTCACCAAAGCCGGCGTCGCCCGCACCTTCCAGAACATCCGCCTCTTCGCCAACATGACGGTGCTGGAAAACGTCCTCGTCGGCCGCCACACCCGCACCAAGGAAGGCCTCTGGTCGGCCCTCCTCCGAGGCCCCGGATTCCGCAAGGCCGAACGCGGCAGCGAAGAACGCGCCATGGAACTCCTCGAGTTCATCGGCCTCTCCCACAAGCGCGACCACCTCGCCCGCAACCTCCCCTACGGAGAACAGCGGAAGCTGGAAATCGCGAGGGCGCTCGCCAGTGAACCCGGACTTCTCCTGCTGGACGAGCCGACAGCGGGCATGAACCCGCAAGAAACCCGCGCCACCGAAGAACTGGTCATCGCCATCCGCGACAAGGGCATCGCCGTCCTCGTCATCGAGCACGACATGCGCTTCATCTTCAACCTCTGCGACCGCGTCGCCGTGCTGGTCCAAGGCGAAAAACTGGTGGAGGGCACCAGCGAGGTGGTCCAGGGCGACGAACGCGTCATCGCCGCCTACCTCGGCACCCCCTTCGAAGGCGCCCCCGAAGACACCGCCATCGAAGAAGTCCAGGCCGCGGAGGCCCAGGCCGGCGGGGAAGGAAACGACCAGTGACCGCACTGCTCGAGGTCGAAGACCTCAAGGTCGCCTACGGCAAGATCGAAGCCGTCAAGGGCATCTCCTTCAGCGTGGAAGAGGGCCAAGTCGTCACCCTGATCGGCACCAACGGCGCCGGCAAGACGACAACCCTGCGCACACTGTCGGGCCTGCTGAAACCCTCAGGCGGCAAGATCAGCTTCGCGGGGCAACCACTGGCCTCCGTCCCCGCCCACAAGATCGTCGCCATGGGCCTCGCCCACTCCCCCGAAGGCCGCCGCATCTTCCCCCGCCTCACCATCGCGGAAAACCTCCAACTCGGAGCATTCCTCCGCCGCGACCAGGCAGCCGTCGAAAAGGACATGCAGCGGGCGTACGAGCTGTTCCCCATTCTGGGAGAGCGCAGGAAGCAGGCAGCGGGAACCCTGTCAGGCGGCGAGCAGCAAATGCTGGCCATGGGACGGGCGTTGATGTCCCAACCGAAGCTGTTGATGCTGGACGAACCGTCCATGGGCCTGTCGCCGATCATGATGCAGAAGATCATGGCGACCATCAACGAACTCAAAGCCCAAGGCACCACCATCCTGCTCGTCGAACAGAACGCCCAGGCGGCACTCTCACTCGCCGACCAGGGACACGTGATGGAGGTCGGCTCCATCGTGCTGTCGGGCAGCGGAGAAGACCTGCTCCACGACGAATCCGTACGGAAGGCGTACCTCGGCGAGGACTGATGGCTTTACGTGAATGTGGCCCGTGCCCCTCCAAGGGACACGGGCCACATTGACTGGCGTGGTGGAACTCAGCCCTTCGACGCCTTCTTCTCCTCGGCGTCCTGAATAACCGCCTCGGCAACCTGCTGCATCGAAAGACGACGATCCATCGACGTCTTCTGAATCCAACGGAACGCCGCCGGCTCCGTCAGCCCGTACTCCGTCTGAAGCACCGACTTCGCCCGGTCCACCAGCTTCCGCGTCTCCAGGCGCTGCGTCAGGTCCGCGACCTCGTTCTCCAGCGTCTTCAGCTCCGTGAAACGCGACACTGCCATCTCGATCGCCGGCACGACGTCACTCTTGCTGAACGGCTTCACCAGGTACGCCATCGCACCGGCATCGCGCGCACGCTCCACCAGGTCGCGCTGCGAGAACGCGGTCAGCATCAGAACCGGGGCGATCGACTCACCGGCGATCTTCTCCGCCGCGCTGATGCCGTCCATCTTCGGCATCTTCACGTCGAGGATCACCAGATCGGGCTTGTGCTCACGGGCCAGCTCGACGGCCTGCTCGCCGTCGCCGGCCTCGCCCACGACGGAGTAGCCCTCTTCCTCGAGCATCTCTTTGAGGTCGAGGCGGATGAGGGCCTCGTCCTCGGCGATGACGACGCGGGTCGTCAGCGGCGGGACGTGCGACTTGTCGTCGTCGGCTGCGTCTACGGGCTCGGGCGTCTCGGGGGCGGTCACGGGGGCGCTCCTTGTTCGGGCAGGCGGTGTGCTGCTGCCCTAAAGCCTACCTAGCTGCGACTCGCGTTCATGAACCGGTACACTCAGCGCAGTGCCGAGCCGGGTTGGTGGAACGGTATACACGGAGGTCTCAAACACCTCTGCCTGAGAGGGCTTGCGGGTTCGAATCCCGCACCCGGCACAGACCAGAAAGCGGATGCTCACGTTCTCGTGAACATCCGCTTTCTGCTGCGTGGCGTGACGACTCCTCACCCAGAGTGTTCGCATGGAACAGCACAGCCCTTCCCTTCGGGAACGCGCGATCGAACTCATGCGGCAAGGCGTCCCGAACCGGGAGGTCGCTGAGCGCCTGGGCGTGCCCAGGGGCACCGTCGGCTGGTGGCGCAGCGAAGACCGGCGCGCCCGCGGTGAGGTGTACAGGCAACCGACGGACTGCCCTCGGTGCACCGGCCGGAACTTCGACCACGTCGCCTACTCATACCTGCTCGGCCTCTACCTCGGAGACGGCCACATCGTCTCCAAGCCCAAGCAGAACCACCTGTCCATTTTCTGCAACGCCACCCAGGTCGGCCTGATCGCCGCCGCCGAGGAGGCCATGCGCAAGGTCATGCCGAACCCAGGTGTGGGCAGGCACCAAAAGATCGGCTGTACCGAGGTGAAGTCCTACACCAAACACTGGACCTGCATGTTCCCTCAGCACGGCCCCGGCAAGAAGCACGATCGGAAGATCACGCTCGCGCCCTGGCAGCAGCAGATCGTCGACGCCCACCCGTGGGAGTTCCTCCGGGGCCTCATCCACTCCGACGGGTGTCGGATCACGAACTGGACGACCCGGCTCGTCGGTGGTGAGCGGAAGCGCTACGAGTATCCGCGGTACTTCTTCACCAACAAGTCCGACTGCATCCGGCAGCTGTACACCGACACCCTCGACCGGCTCGGCGTCACGTGGACGCACTGCACCCGCCACGGCAACCCGTACAACATCTCGGTAGCCCGCAAACAGGACGTGGCCCTGATGGACGTCCACATCGGCCCCAAATACTGTATGCCACCCTCTACTTGGGGCTGTCGTCCTCGCCGATGTGGTGGATGCGGACCAGGTTCGTGGAGCCCGCCACCCCGGGAGGGGAGCCCGCCGTGATGACGACGACGTCGCCCTTCTTGCAGCGGCCGATCTTCAGGAGTTGTTCGTCGACCTGGGCGACCATCGCGTCGGTGGAATCCACGTGCGGCCCCAGGAACGTCTCCACGCCCCACGTGAGGTTGAGCTGCGAGCGCGTCGCCGACTCCGGGGTGAAGGCCAGGAGCGGGATCGGCGAGCGGTAGCGGGAGAGCCGGCGGACGGTGTCGCCGGACTGTGTGAAGGCGACGAGGAACTTGGCGCCGAGGAAGTCGCCCATTTCGGCCGCCGCGCGGGCGACCGCTCCGCCCTGGGTGCGGGGCTTGTTGCGTTCGGTGAGGGGCGGGAGGCCCTTGGCGAGGATGTCCTCTTCCGCCGCTTCGACGATGCGGCCCATGACCTTGACCGTTTCGATGGCGTATTTTCCGACGCTGGTTTCACCGGAAAGCATGACGGCGTCGGTGCCGTCGATGACGGCGTTCGCCACATCGCTCGCCTCCGCCCTGGTGGGCCGGGAGTTGTCGATCATCGAGTCGAGCATTTGGGTCGCGACGATGACGGGCTTGGCGTTGCGCTTGGCGAGTTTGATGGCGCGCTTTTGGACGATCGGGACTTGTTCGAGGGGCATTTCGACGCCGAGGTCGCCGCGGGCGACCATGATGCCGTCGAATGCGGCGACGATGTCGTCGATGTTGTCGACGGCCTGGGGCTTTTCGACCTTGGCGATGACGGGGAGCCGGCGGCCTTCTTCTTGCATGATGCGGTGGACGTCTTCGATGTCGCGGCCGCTGCGGACGAAGGAGAGCGCGATGACGTCGGCGCCGGTGCGCAGGGCCCAGCGGAGGTCTTCCTGGTCCTTGTCGCTGAGGGCGGGGACGGAGACGGCGACGCCGGGGAGGTTGAGGCCCTTGTGGTCGGAGACCATGCCGCCTTCGATGACGCGGGTGCGGACGCGGGGTCCGTCGACTCCGGTGACTTCGAGGGTGACCTTGCCGTCGTCGACGAGGATGCGTTCGCCGGTGGTGACGTCTTCGGCGAGGCCGTCGTAGGTGGTGCCGCAGGTTTGGCGGTCGCCTTGGATGCCGCTTTCGACGGTGATGGTGAACTCGTCGCCGCGTTCGAGTAGTACGGGTCCTTCGCTGAATCGGCCGAGTCGGATCTTCGGGCCTTGAAGGTCGGCGAGGATTCCGACGCTGCGGCCGGTCTCGTCGGAGGCCTTTCGCACGCGCTGGTAGCGCTCCTCGTGTTCGGCGTAGGTGCCGTGGCTGAGGTTGAAGCGGGCTACGTCCATTCCGGCTTCGACGAGTGCCTTGATCTGCTCGTACGAGTCGGTGGCGGGGCCCAGGGTGCAGACGATCTTTGCTCGGCGCATGTATTCGACCCTAGACCTTACCGACGGGTAGAGAATTGGTCGGTCATGACTACTCAACAACCTTTACGTGAAGGGCTATTGACAAGGCTTGTATTTGGGCGACACAGCGCTCTGATGAGCGGTCGAGTGGCTCGCCGTGTGGTCACAGTGTCGGCGGGTGCATCGTAAAGCGGGCGTTGACCTCGGCTCGTACGCGCTGGCGTTGGGGTTCGAGGTCGAGTGCGGGGGCGGGGTCCGTGTCGGCGCCGGCGAAGGCGGCCATGCGCATGGCGCCGGGTGGGGGCATGGGGCGGTCGGCCATGGGGTTGTCGGCGCCGATGTCGGCGATTTCGATGAGTGCGGCGAGGGTGGTGCCGAGGGCTTCGGCGTATTCGCGGGCGCGTTGGACGGCTTCGCGGACGGCTTGTTGGCGGGCTTGGGCGTGGACGGGTGAGGTGGGTCGCAGGGACCACCAGGGGCCGTCGACGCTGGTGAGGTCGAGGTCGGCGAGGCGGGTGGTGAGTTCGCCGAGTGCGGTGAAGTCGGTGAGGTCGGCGGTGATGTGGACGCGGCCGTGGTAGGTGCGGATGCGTTCGCCGCGGCCGCGTTTGGTGAGTTCGGGGGTGATGGAGAGGGCGCCGGTGGCGGTTTTGTCGACGGCGTCGCCGTAGCCCTTGATGAGGTCGAGTACGTGGGTGTTGCGGCGGGTGAGGTCTTCGAGGGCGGTGCGGCGGTCGGTGCCGCGGGCGGCGACGGTGATGCCGATGCGGGCGATCTCGGGTTCGGCCTCGATGTGGGCTTCGCCGCGGACCGCGATGCGGGGGGCTTCGGGGGTGGCGGTGGGGTGGTGGTCGTTGGCCATGCGCCCACCTTGTCATCATCGAAACGAAACCTCTTGAGGCTGTTGCGAGTTGGGGTTGGTGAGCAAGAATCTACGCGCGTCGCTATGGCGTACACGTAGACGAGGAGACGTCGATGTCGTTGGACCGTAGATCCTTTCTCGCCAGTTCGGCCGCGTCCGGTGCCGGGGTGGCCCTGACGGGTGCGGTGGCCGCGCCCGCTTCCGCGGCGGGGGCGAAGCCGAAGAGGCCGAAGAAGCGGTACGCGTTCACCGTGATGGGGACGACGGATCTGCACGGTCACGTCTTCAACTGGGACTACTTCAAGAACGCGGACTACGCGGACGCGGCGGGCAACGCGCAGGGTCTGGCGCGGGTGTCGACGCTGGTGGATCAGGTGCGTGAGGAGAAGGGCCGGGGGAACACCCTGCTCATCGACGCGGGGGACACGATTCAGGGGACCCCGCTGACGTACTACTACGCGAAGGTCGATCCGATCACGGCGGCCGGTGGTCCGGTGCATCCGATGGCACGGGCGATGAACGCGATCGGGTACGACGCGGTGGCGCTGGGCAATCACGAGTTCAATTACGGCATCGAGACGCTGCGGAAGTTCGAGTCGCAGTGCGAGTTTCCGCTGCTTGGCGCGAACGCGGTGGATGCGAAGACGGAGAAGCCGGCGTTTCCTCCGTACTTCATGAAGCGGCTGCGGACCCCGCACGGCAAGGATGTGAAGGTGGCGGTGCTGGGTCTGACGAATCCGGGGATCGCGATCTGGGACAAGGCGTATGTGCAGGGTGTGCTGAAGTTCCCGGGCCTTGAGGAGCAGGCGGCGAAGTGGGTGCCGAAGTTGCGGTCGATGGGCGCGGACGTGGTGATCGTGTCGGCGCATTCGGGGGCGTCGGGGCAGTCGTCGTACGGGGATCAGGTGCCGTATGTGGAGAACGCGGCGGCGAATGTCGCGAAGCAGGTGCCGGGGGTCGACGCGATTCTGGTCGGGCACGCGCATGTCGAGATCGAGCAGCAGCTGGTGGTGAATGAGGAGACCGGGAAGACGGTCGTTCTTTCCGAGCCTCTTTGCTATGCGGAGCGGTTGACGTTGTTCGACTTCGATCTGGTCTGGGACAAGGGCCGTTGGACGGTCGAGTCGGTGAGGGCGTCGCTGCGGAACACGAATGCGGTGGCGGACGATCCGGAGATCTCGAAGCTGATGCGTGAGCAGCACGAGGCGGTGGTGGAGTACGTCAATCAGGTCGTGGGGACGGCGAAGCAGACGCTGACGACGGTGGACGCCCGCTACAAGGATGCGCCGATCATCGATCTGATCAACAAGGTGCAGGCGGATGTGGTGGCGAAGGCGCTGGAGGGCACGGAGTACGCGAAGCTTCCGGTGCTGTCGCAGGCGTCGCCGTTCTCGCGTACGTCGGAGATTCCTGCGGGTGAGGTGACGATCCGCGATCTGTCGAGCTTGTACGTGTACGACAACACGCTGGTGGCGAAGGCGATGACGGGTGCGCAGGTGCGGGCGTACCTGGAGTACTCGGCGGAGTATTTCGTGCGGACGGCGGCGGGCGCGGCGGTGGACGTGGACAAGCTGACGAACGCGGGCAATCGGCCGGACTACAACTACGACTATGTGTCGGGGTTGTCGTACGACATCGACATCGCGCAGGCGGCGGGGTCGCGGATCAAGAACCTGAAATTCGAGGGGAAGGATCTGGATGACGCGGCGCAGTTCGTGTTCGCGGTGAACAACTATCGGGCGAACGGTGGTGGCGCGTTCCCGCATGTGGCGGCGGCGAAGGAGCTGTGGTCGGAGTCGACGGAGATCCGGACGCGGATCGCGGAGTGGGTGACGGCGAAGGGCGTCCTCGACCCGGCCGATTTCGCGTCGGTGGACTGGCGGTTGACGCGGGACGGGACGCCGGTGTTCGCGCAGTAGGTGGCGGGTCAGTCCTGGAGTTTGACCATGGTGCCGCGCTCCCCTGTTTGTTGTCCGGGCAGGGGGGCGCGGTTTTCGTGTCCGGTGAGGCCGAAGGTGGTGAAGGCGGTGCGCCGGGGTTGGGGGTAGGGGTCCTTGCCGGTCAGTGAGTTGAGGATGGTGGCGCTGCGCCAGGCGGCGAGTCCGAGGTCGGGGGCGCCGACGCCGTGGGTGTGGCGTTCGGCGTTCTGTACGTAGACGGAGCCTTGGACGCGGTTGTCGAGGACGAGGCGGAACTGGTCGTCGATGCGGGGTCGTTGGGACTGGTCGCGGCGCAGGTAGGGGTCGAGTCCTGTGAGCATGCCGCTGAGGGGGCGTTCCTTGTAGCCGGTGGCGAGGACGACGGCGTCGGTGGTGAGGCGGGAGCGGGTGCCCTGTTGGCGGTGTTCGAGGTGGAGTTCGACCTTGGTGGCGGCGACGCGGCCCGCGGTGCGGATGCTGACGCCGGGGGTGAGGGTGGCGTCGGGCCAGCCGCCGTTGAGGGTGCGCTGGTAGAGCTCTTCGTGGATGGCGGCGATGGTGTCGGCGTCGATGCCTTTGTGGAGTTGCCATTGGGCGGGGACGAGCCGGTCGCGTTCGGCTTCGGGGAGGTGGTGGAAGTAGTGGCTGTAGTCGGGGGTGAAGTGTTCGAGGCCGAGTTTGCTGTATTCCATGGGTGCGAAGGCTTCGCTGCGGGCGAGCCAGTGGATCTTTTCGTGGCCTGCTGGGCGGGAGCGGAGCAGGTCGAGGAAGATTTCGGCGCCGGACTGGCCGCTGCCGATGACGGTGATGTGGTCGGCGGCGAGCAGGCGTTCGCGGTGGGTGAGGTAGTCGGCGGAGTGGACGACGGGCACGGTGGGGGCGTCGGCGAGTGGTTTGAGGGGTTCGGGGATGTACGGGGCGGTGCCGACGCCGATGGCGACGTTCTTGGTGTAGGTGCGGCCGAGGGCTTCGGCTTCGCCTTCGGCGTCGAGTTGGGTGAAGTCGACTTCGAAGAGGGAGCGTTCGGTGTTCCAGCGGACGGCGTCGACCTGGTGGGAGAAGTGGAGTCCGGGGAGGTTTTCGCTGACCCAGCGGCAGTAGGCGTCGTATTCGGCGCGCTGGATGTGGAAGCGCTCGGCGAAGTAGAAGGGGAAGAGGCGTTCGCGGGTCTTGAGGTAGTTGAGGAACGTCCAGTGGCTGGTGGGGTCGGCGAGGGTCACCAGGTCGGCGAGGAAGGGGACTTGGAGGGTGGCGCCTTCGATGAGGAGGCCGGGGTGCCAGTGGAAGGCGGGGCGTTGTTCGTAGAAGGCGGTGTCGAGTTCGGTGAGGGGGTGGGCGAGGGCGGCGAGGGAGAGGTTGAAGGGGCCGATGCCGATGCCGACGAGGTCGCGGGGTTCCTCGGTTGGCGGGGTGGCGGGCTTGGGGGTGGGCCCGGCGGGTGCGGCTGTCATCGGGGCGTGTGTCCTTCCACCAGTTCCAGGAGGGCGGTGAGGTCTTCGGGGGTGGCGTGCGGGTTGAGCAGGGTGGCTTTGAGGTGGAGCTTTCCGTCCATGCGGGCGCGGCCGAGGACGGCGCGGCCTTCGGTGAGCAGGGTGCGGCGGATGGCGGCGATGGTCTCGTCGGTGGCGCCGGTGGGCCTGAAGAGGACGGTGGTGAGGGTGGGGGTGTCGTAGAGCTCGAAGTGGGGGTGTGCGTCGATGAGTTGTGCCAGGTGGTGGGCGAGGGCGGTGACCTGGTCGACGAGCTCGGCGAGTCCGGTGCGGCCGAGGGCTTTGAAGGTGACGGCCGTTTTGAGGATGTCGGGGCGGCGGGTGGTGCGCAGGGAGCGGCCGAGGAGGTCGGGGAGGCCGGCTTCGGTGTCGTCGTCGGCGTTGAGGTAGTCGGCCTGGTGGCCGAGGGCGGTGGTCTCGGTGGTGTCGCGGACGGCGAGGATGCCGGCGGCGACGGGTTGCCAGCCGAGTTTGTGCAGGTCGAGGGCGACGGTGTGGGCGCGGGCGAGGCCGTGGAGTTTGGGGGCTTCGCGGGGGCTGAAGAGGGCGCCTCCGCCGTAGGCGGCGTCGATGTGGAGGCGGGCGCCGTGCCGTTCGCAGATGTCGGCGATTTCTGGGAGCGGGTCGATGAGTCCGGCGTCGGTGGTGCCTGCGGTGGCGGCGACGAGTTTGGGGCCGGGGAGCTCGGTGAGTGCTTCGTCGAGGGCGGCGGGGTCGAGGGTGCCGGCGGGGGCGGGCACGGTGACCGGTTCGGGCAGGCCGAGGAGCCAGGCGGCGCGGGTGAGGCTGTGGTGGGCGTTGGCGCCTACGAGGAGGCGGACCGGTTCGGCGGTGTGTTCGGCCTGTGCGGCTTCGCGGGCGAGGAGGACGGCGAGCTGGTTGGCTTCGGTGCCGCCGGTGGTGATGAGGGCGTCGGGGGTGGGGGGTGGGGTGGTCGGGGTGCCTGGGGCGTGGGGGGTGTGAGTGGTGTGGGTGCTGTGGGTGCCGTAGACCTCGTGGGCGAGGGTTGTGGTGACGAGGGCTTCCAGGGCGGAGGCGGCGGGGGCCTGGTCCCAGGAGTCCATGGAGGGGTTGAGGGCGCTCGCGGCGAGGTCGGCGGCGGTGGCGACGGCCAGCGGCGGGCAGTGCAGGTGGGCCGCGCAGAGCGGGTCGGCGGGGTCTGCGGCGCCTTCGGCGAGGGCGGTGACGAGGGTGCGCAGCGCGTCTTCGGGTCCTGTGCCGTGGGTGGGCAGCAACTCTCCTACGTCGTGGTG
This sequence comes from Streptomyces sp. NPDC107575, assembly GCF_055657265.1. Classification (NCBI taxonomy): domain Bacteria; kingdom Bacillati; phylum Actinomycetota; class Actinomycetes; order Kitasatosporales; family Streptomycetaceae; genus Streptomyces; species Streptomyces sp. NPDC107575. The sequence continues at coordinate 257,992 of NZ_JBVKBG010000003.1, forward strand.
GAGTTGCGCGGTGACGGCGTCGGGGCCGCCGGCCGGGAGGGGGCCGCCTCGGTGGGCGGCGCCCTTGTGCAGCGCGTCGAGGACTGTGGCGAGCAACGGCCGCAGGGCGTCGGGGCCTTGGGTACCTCCGGCGAGGGGCGGCGTGCTGCGCATACGGGTCCTTTGCGTGGTTGGCGTACGTGATGCATCAGCTTGCCTTTTGCCTGCTGATGCGTCCGCCGTACCGGGGAAGCTGACCCGAAAGTGGTAGGGGTGGGGGTGGGTGGGGGTGGCCCTGTGCTAAGCCCCTCCGGGGGGTGCGGGTGGGGTGGGCTGGTGGTCGGTGGGTCGGGGGGGCGATGGCCCGGGTGGGCTTCTGTCTGGCGGTGCGTGGTGTCTGGCCCGTTCCGCGGCCATCTCCCTCCGGGGGCTTCGGCTCGACCGGGGCGCGGCTCCCTTCCATCGCCCTTCGGGCTCGTGCGCCTCGTCCAGGAGCCGGGCCTGACGAGGACGGCTTCCGTCTGGCCCGTTCCTCGCCCATCTCCCACCCGCCCGCCCCCTCCGGGGGCTACGGCCCGACCGGGGTGCGGCTCCCCTGGCCCGCGCCGGGGTCGGCCCCAGGGGCTGCGCCCCGGCTTCCCACCGCCCTTCGCGCTCGTGCCTCTCGATCACGAGCCGGGCCTGACGAGGACGGCTTCCGTTTGGCCCGTCCCTCACTCATCTCCCACCCGCCCGCCCCCCTCCGGGGGCTACGGTCCGACCGGGCTCGGCTCCCCTGGCCTGTACCGGGGTCGGCCCCTGTCGCCCTTCGGGCGCGTCCTCAAGCGCCGGAGGGGCTTGATGGGGCAACCTGAGCCGCCGCCGGTAGGTGCCTCTCCCACTCGCGCGGATCAACGGTCCCTGGGCTCCGGAGGCGAACGGACACGCGGCATCCGGCAACCGGCACGCCTGTCTCGCTCACGGCTGACGGTAGCCGTGAGCGATGGGGCTTCCCGGAAGCGCCCCAGGTGACGTGGCAGTCACGCCGGACCGGGAAGTACGGCACCCCGTCAGGCCGACGCCCCTGGAGGGGGCGGGTGGGAGATGGGCGGCGGAAGGGGCAGGCGTACTCGGGCGCAGCGTGCGCGTCGGCCCAGGTGCCGGACACGGCAGCACCCCGCTCCGCGAGACAGTCACGACGACCGCAAGCACGGCACCCCGTCGGGCCGACGCCCCCGGAAGGGGCGGGTGGGCGGGAGATAGGTGGGGGACGTGGGCAGGCGTACTCGGGCGCAGCGTGCGCGTCGGCCCAGGTGCCGGACACGGCAGCACCCCGCTCCGCGAGACAGTCACATCGACCGCAAGCACGGCACCCCGTCGGGCCGACGCCCCCGGAAGGGGCGGGCGGGTGGGAGATGGCCGGCGGACGTGGGCAGGGTCACGGGGCACCCTGTGTGCGGCGTGCCGGTTGTCGGTGTCGGCGATGGCCCGGGGGCTGGATCCCGGTGACAACAGGCGTCGCCCGGGGCCGGGTCCCGTACGAGGGCGGCAAGTGTCGCCCCGGTGCGGGTCGGAGGCCGGGCGCCGCGTACCGGCCCCAGATCCCGCACCCCGGTGCGGATCGGAGGCCCGGCGCCGCGTACCGGCCCCGGGGCCCGCCCCGATACAGGTCAGAGACCCCGGCGCCGCGCACCGGCCCCAGAGCCCACCCCCGGCACAGGTCAGAGACCCCGGCACCGCCCACCGGCCCCAGGGCCCAGCCCCCGGCACGGGTCAGAGACCCCGGCGCCGCGCGTCAGCCCAACGGCCCCCGCCCCGCCCGCCCGGTCTACGCCCCGCGTACCCGCAACGCCCGGCGGAGGTCGTCCAGTTGGTCGGTCAGTTTGCGGCGCAGGGCGGGGGTGGCCGACGCCACGTGCTGGTCGCCCGCGCGGAGCGTGTCCGTGTCGATGGCGTACACGGGGAACGCGTGGCGGCCCGCCGCCTCGGCGATCGCGGGGCCGCGGCGTGCGGCGAGTTCGATGGCGTCGGTGAAGTAGCGGGGGACGTAGTCCCGCAGGAGGCCGGCCTGTTCGGGTTGCCAGAAGCCTTGGGCGGTGGCGGCGAAGAGGTAGTTGGACAGGTCGTCGTCGGGGTTCGTCGTGAACATCGCGGCCCAGGCCTCCGCCTTGGTCTGCGGGTCGGGCAGGGAGGCGCGGCAGCGGGCGGCGCCCTCCTGTCCCGTGGCGCTGGGGTCGTGGGCGAGTTCGGCCTCGATGACGGCTTCGTCGACGGCGCCGAGGACGCTGAGCCGGCCGAGGATGCGCCAGCGCAGTTCGGGGTCGAGTTCGGGTCCGCCGGGGACTGCCCCGGAGTCGTACCAGTCGCGGATGACGTCGGCGTGGCGTGCGGCGTCGATGAGGTGGCGTACGGCGGTGAGGCGGAGCCCGGGGTGGCTGCCGTCCTCGGTGCGGCGGACGAAGTCCTCGCACAGGGCGGTGATGAGGTCGAGGGCCTCGGGACGCTCCGCGGGGTGGGTGTAGCGGTCGGCGACCTGGGTGTGGGCGAAGGCGAGGACACCCTGGACGAGGGCGAGGTCGCTCTCCTCGGGGAGGTGGGCGGCGACGGCTTCCAGGTAGGTGGCGGGTGCGAGTGCGCCGTCGCGGACCATGTCGCGGAGCGTGTTCCACACGATGGTGCGGGTGAGGGCGTCGGGGATGCCGGCGAGGTCGCGCAGGGCGGCTTCCTGGGACGCCGCGTCGAGGCGGATCTTGGTGTAGGTGAGGTCCTGGTCGTTGGGGACGATCAGGGCGGGGCGGCGGCCGTTGAACGTCAATTCCTGTCCGCTGCCCGGGACTTCCGCGTCGATGCGTTCGCGCAGGGCGAGTCCGCGTGTGTCGGCGGGCGCGGGGTCGTACAGACCGATGGCGATGCGGTGGGGGCGGCTGCCCTCGCGGTCGACGGTGAGCGTCCAGGTGTCGTCGTGCTCGGTCACGGTGGTGGTGAGGGTGTCGACGCCGGTGGTGCGCAACCAGGCGTCGGCCCAGGCGTGGACGTCGCGTTCGGTGCCGGTGGCGAGGGATTCGATGAAGTCGGCGAGGGTGGCGTTGCCGAACTTGTGGCGCTTGAAGTGGGTGTTGATGCCGGCGAGGAAGTCCTTCTCGCCGAGCCAGGTGACGAGTTGGCGCAGGGCGGAGGCGCCCTTGGCGTAGGAGATTCCGTCGAAGTTGAGGAGCGCGGAGGCCGTGTCGGGCACGGATTCGGGGGCGACGGGGTGGGTGGAGGGCCGCTGGTCGGCGTCGTATCCCCAGGTTTTGCGGGCGACACCGAAGTCGATCCAGGTGTCGGTGTACCGGGTGGCTTCGGTGAGGGTCTGGTAGCCCATGTATTCGGCGAACGACTCGTTGAGCCAGATGTCGTCCCACCATTTGAGGGTGACGAGGTCGCCGAACCACATGTGGGCCATTTCGTGGGCGATGACCATGGCGCGGGTCTGGCGTTCGGTGTCGGTGACGGCGGAGCGGTAGACGAATTCGTCGCGGAAGGTGACGAGGCCGGGGTTCTCCATGGCGCCGGCGTTGAATTCGGGGACGAACGCCTGGTCGTAGGAGTCGAAGGGGTAGGGCTCGTCGAACTTCTCGTGGTAGCGGTCGAAGCACGCGCGCGTGGCGTCGAGGATCTCGTCGGCGTCGGCGTCGAGGTACGGCGCGAGGGAGCGTCGGCAGTGCAGGCCGAAGGGCAGGCCGCGGTGTTCGGTGCGGATGGAGTGCCAGGGGCCCGCGGCGACGGCGACCAGGTAGGTGGAGAGGAGGGGCGTCGTGGCGGCGCGCCACGTGCCCTCCCCCAGGTGTTCGGTGACGCCGTTGGCGAGGACGGTCCAGCCTTCGGGGGCGGTGACGGTGAGGTCGAAGCGCGCCTTGAGGTCGGGCTGGTCGAAGGCGGCGAAGACGCGCTGGACGTCCTCCATGAACAGCTGCGTGTACGTGTATGTCTCGCCGTCGGTGGGGTCGGTGAAGCGGTGCATGCCCTCGCCGGTGTGCGAGTAGCGCATGGCGGTGTCGATGCGCAGTTCGTGGGGGCCTTCGGTGAGGCCGGTGAGCGGGAGCCGGTTGTCGGCGAGGGTCGCGGGGTCGAGGGGCTGCCCGTCGAGGGTGGCGGAGCGCAGGTCGGCGGGCTTGAGCTCGACGAAGGTGTCGCCCGCGGTGCGTGCGGTGAAGCGGATCGCGGTGCGGGAGTCGAAGGTGTCGTCGCCGACGGTGAGGTCGAGGGCGACGGTGTATCGCTCGACGTCGATGAGCTGGGCTCGGGTCTGCGCTTCGCTGCGCGTCAGTACGGGCATGCGGTAATGCTGCCGCATGCCACCGACATCGGGACAGGGTGGATCTTGTTGCGGTCGGCCGGGGTTGCGGTCGCGGGGCGCTGCCCCGGACCCCGCGCCTCAATCGCCGGCGGGGCTTGATTTTGTCAGCGTTTGGTGTGTTCTGCGATTTGTTCGTGGTGGCGGATGACCTCGCTGATGATGAAGTTGAGGAATTTCTCCGCGAAGGCCGGGTCGAGTTTGGCGTTCTCGGCGAGTTGGCGGAGGCGTTCGATCTGGCGGGATTCGCGGGCCGGGTCCGCCGGGGGGAGGTCGTGTTCGGCCTTGAGGTGGCCGACCTGCTGGGTGCACTTGAAGCGCTCGGCGAGCATGTGGACGACGGCGGCGTCGATGTTGTCGATGCTGTCGCGCAGGCGGGCGAGCTCGGCGCGCACGGCCGGGTCGACGTCGTGGGGATTGCTGGTGGTCATGACGGGTCAGCCTACGTGGAGCATGGGTGGGTCGTCGGGGTCGGGGATCTTGTCGGACCAGCCGCCGGGGACGGCACGGCCCTGTTGTTCGCGGAAGCGGACGGGTGCGGTGCCGACGCGGCGGGTGAAGAGGCGGGAGAAGTAGGCGGGGTCGTCGTAGCCGACGCGGCGGGCGACGGCGGCGACGGGGAGTTCGGTGGCGGCGAGGAGTTCCTTGGCGCGGCCGAGGCGGATGCCGAGGAGGTAGTCCTTGGGGCTGCAGCCGGCGCCGCGGCGGACGGCGGTGCGCAGTGCGGCGGGGGTCATGCCGTGCCGGGCTGCGTGGGCGGCGACGGACAGGGGCTGGAAGGCGTCGCGGGCGAGGGCCGTCAGGACGGGGTCGCCGCCCTGGGCGAGGTCGGCGCGGGCGCGGCGCAGGGCGACGAGGAGTTCGTGGACGGCGGCGCCGGTCTCGACCTCGAGCAGGGGGTTGCCGCGGCGGGCGGCGCGGGCGATACGGCCGACGGCGGCGCGGGCGGGGGCGGGATCGGTGAGGGGGACGAGGGGGCGGTCGGGTTCGATGTAGCCGAGTTCGGTGTACGTGGTGGTGGCGGGGCCGGTGAAGTCGACGAAGCACTCGTCCCAGCCGGTGTCGGGGTCGGCGCCGTAGTGGTGGGGGCGTCCTGGGGTGAGCCAGATCAGGGCGGGGGCGGTGACGGTGCGGCGGTGGCCTTCGGGGTCCTGGTACCAGCCGCTGCCTGCGGTGACGACGACGGCGACGTGGTGGTCGAGGGTGCGGGGGCCGACGGTGGGCAGCAGGCCGTGCTGGAGGCCGACGCCGAGGCAGACGAGGCCGAGGCGGTGGTGGGCCGGGCTGGGCGTGAAGTACCGCATCCAGGTGTGGTACGTGGGCAATTGTCCCCTCCCGTGGTGGTTCGTGCGGGCGTCCCCGTCCAACACCGGCCGATCTTTGTCCATGGACCCCGTCGGCCGCCAGAGGTGAGGGTGGCGGCCGGTGGGTGATGCGGCCCATCTGGCGCGGAGGAGCACGTGATGACGGATTTCCGGGTGGGCGGGGACGCCTTCGAGGTGGACGGGCGGCCGGTGCGGCTGCTGTCGGGGGCGCTGCACTACTTCCGGGTGCACGAGGAGCAGTGGGCGCACCGGCTGCGGATGCTGCGGGCGATGGGCCTGAACTGTGTGGAGACGTACGTGCCGTGGAATCTGCACGAGCCGCGCCCCGGTGAGGTGCACGATGTGGCGGCGGTGGGGCGGTTCCTCGATGCCGCGCGGCGGGAGGGGCTGTGGGTGATCGTGCGGCCGGGGCCCTACATCTGTGCGGAGTGGGAGAACGGTGGGCTTCCGCACTGGGTGACGGGGCGGCTGGGGGCACGCGCGCGTACCGGGGACCCGGAGTTCACGGAAGCGGTCGAGCGGTGGTTCGGGGTGTTGTTGCCGCAGGTCGTGGAGCGGCAGGTGGACCGGGGTGGTCCGGTCCTCATGGTGCAGGTGGAGAACGAGTACGGCAGTTACGGCTCGGACCGGCGCTATCTGCGGGCGCTCGCCGACCTCCTGGTGGGGCTCGGGGTGACGGTGCCGCTGTTCACGTCGGACGGTCCCGAGGACCACATGCTGACCGGGGGTTCGGTGCCGGGGGTGCTGGCGACGGTGAACTTCGGGTCACGCGCGCGTGAGGCGTTCGCGACGCTGCGCGGGCATCAGGCCGCGGGGCCGTTGATGTGCATGGAGTTCTGGTGCGGCTGGTTCGACCACTGGGGCGCGAAGCACGTCGTGCGGGATCCGCGGGAGGCGGCGGACGCGCTGCGGGAGATCCTGGAGTGCGGGGCGTCGGTGAACCTGTACATGGCGCACGGCGGGACGAGTTTCGGGGGCTGGGCGGGCGCGAACCGGGGTGGTGGCGCGCTGCACGACGGTCCCCTCGAACCGGATGTCACGTCGTACGACTACGACGCGCCGATCGACGAGTTCGGCCGGCCCACGGAGAAGTTCTGGCTGTTCCGCGAGGTGCTCGCCGAGTACGCGGAGGGGCCGCTGCCGGAGGTGCCGCCACAACCGGCGGCGCTCGCGGGCCCGGTCTCGGCGGAGCTGACGGCGTTCACGGCCCTGGACGGGGTCCTTGAGGCGCTGGGCGGCCCGGAGGCGGAGCACGCGGTGCCGCCGTCGTTCGAGGACCTGGACGTGGACCGTGGCCTGGTGCGGTACGCGGTGACGGTGCCGGGGCCCCGGCAGCCGTATCCGCTGCTGGCGCGCGGTCTGCGGGATCTGGCGACCGTGTACGTCGACGGGGTGCGGGCCGGGGTGCTCACGGAGGAGGAGCCGCGGCTCGCTGCGGATGTGGCGGGGCACGCGCGCGTGGAGCTGTGGGTGGAGTCCCTGGGGCGGGTCAACTACGGGCCGCGCACGGGTGAGCCGAAGGGCATCACGGGCGGCCTGCTGCACGAACGGCAGTTCCTGCACGGGGTACGGGCGCGGGGGCTGCGCCTCGACGCCATCACGGCTGCCGCGGTGGCCGAACTGCCGTCGCGCGCGCCGGACGGCGAGGGCCGGGGCCTGCACCGGGGCTCGTTCGAGGTGTCGGCCCCCGGCGACGCGGCACTCGAACTGCCGGGCTGGGGGCGGGGGTTCGTGTGGGTGAACGGTTTCTGCCTGGGCCGCTACTGGTCGGCGGGCCCGCAGGAGGCGCTGTACGTGCCGGGCCCCGTGCTGCGCGAGGGCGCGAACGAGGTGTGGGTCCTGGAGCTGGACGGGGCCGGGGAGCCGCGGCTTCTGCTCCGGTGAGGCCGCCCGTGGGCCCGGGGTGCTCCCCCGGGCCCACGGAAACCGATCAGTCGGCCTCGGTCACCTCGAAGGCGTCCAGAGCGAACTCGGCCGTGCCGTCATCGCCCGTCTTGCGCAGTCCGACCCAGGCCTCCCCCTTGTCCGGTGCCGTGAACTCGTAGGTGAGCGTGGTGGGTTCGGTGGCCACCGGCAGTTCCTCGCGGGACAGTTCCTTGGTCCCCGGGTCGTCGACCGCCGTGATCCAGGCGTACTGGCCGGCCTTCTCGTTCTCGTAGCGGAAGGTGACCCGGTACCGCTTGCCCGGTTCGAAGCGGGCCGTGTGCGGGACGGTGCGGTAGACGAGGCCGGTGTTCTCGCCGCGTGACTTGAGGGACTGGGTGCCGTCGACGACGTCGTCGATCGCCTTGCCGTTCCATCCGCGCTGCGTGTACGGCGCGTGCCGTTGGGCGATGTGGGTGCGCGGGTCGGTGGAGCCACCCGCGTCGCCCTTCACGAACGGGCCCCAGCCCTGGGGGACATGCTCGAAGTCCTCGTGAACCACGGTTCCGGCGGGCTGCTTCGGTGCGGGCGATCTCACGATACGTACATGGTCGAAGCGGACCCGGGCCGAACCGGACGCGGTGCGCAGGGCGAGGGTGACCGGGCCGCCGCCCTCGGGGACGGTGAAGTACGTGGTCATGCGCTGGAAGCGGGTGCCGTGCTTGCGGTCGGCGGCGACGTAGTTGCCCGCGGTCGACGTGTCGGTGCGGTTCGTGGCGGTCACGCCGTCGGCCGTGCGGATCTCCAGGGTCGCCGTGCGCCGCTCCCCCGCCTTGGCGCCGACCTCGACCTGCACGGAAGCCGCGTAGGAGCCGGGGGCGAGCCTGGTCAGGCGCTGGGAGACGGTGGCGGCGGCGCCGGATCCGATGACGAGTTCGTAGTCGCCGAGGTCGCTGCGCTCGACCGTGGCGGGCCCGGTGACCGTCCAGCCCTTCAGGGAGCCGGAGTTGAAGCCGGGGTCGTGCAGCGGGGTGCCCTGGCCCCAGTCGGGCGCGCGGTCGAGGTCGTTGCGGTCCCGGTAGACGACGTACGGCTGGTCGACGTCGGCCTTCAGCGTCACCTTGCCGCCGGACACGGGGACGTAGGAGACGAAGGTGCGGCCCTGGTCGGTGAGGCGGTACAGGGCCACCCGGCTTCTGCTCTCCCACGCGCGCGGGAGGCGCCAACTCGTGCTGCCGCCCTTGGGGTTGTAGTGGTACAGCTTCGCCGGGTCGGTGGCGCGGCGCGGTTCCCACGGCAGCAGATAGGTGCCGTCGTCGTACACGAGGCGGTCGTCGGTGGTGATGCGGCGGGCGCCGGAGGCGTCGGTGACGCTCGTGCGGGTGGCGCCGGAGAACGTGATCTCGTGCTCGCCCCACGACTTGATCGGCTGCGCCTGGAGGTACTTGGCGGGCAGCGAGTGCGTCCAGATGAGGCGGTAGAAGTCGGTCCAGTCGGTCTTGCCGGTCCAGCCCTCGAAGTTGCCCATGCGGGCGATGCCGAGGAGGGTCGGCCACTTGTCGGCGAAGACGTCCTTCTGGTGGTTGCGGATGAAGCGGATGAGCTTCGAGTTGATGCCGCGCGAGGTGTCGGGGCCGTAGTCGGTCTCGGTCGCCCAGTGGGACCACAGGGACGATCTCTCGAAGCCGTGGCCCCATTCGGAGGTGACGTTCCAGCCCTGTTCGCGGAAGGTGCGCTGGAGGCGGTCGGAGGTCCAGCCGGACTCGCGGAACACGTCGATGTAGAGGGTGTTGAGGCCGTCGTCCGTGTCGCGGCGCAGGTCGGCGAAGCGCCTGACGATGTCGCCGGAGACGAGGTCGCGGCGCTGGTCGATGCGGTAGCTCTGGTCGAGCCAGTCCCACTGCTCGTTCGTCTTGTCGACGAGCTTCTCGGAGAAGGCGTTGGCGACGGGGTACGACTCGGTGGCGTTGACGTGGACGCCGAAGTCGCTGTTCCACTTCTTGCCCTCGCGGACCAGGGTGTTGAGGTCGTCGAGGCCGCCCGCGCGCGTGTTGTAGTTGCCCGCGTAGTCGGGGTGCGCGGAGTCGTGGCCCTCGGACTGGTAGCCCTTGAGGAGCGTGTACTGGCGCAGCCCGTCGGTGGCGAGGTGGATCCGTTTGACGTTGTCGAGGGTCGCGAGGAACGGGTTGGTGGCCTGCGAGGCGAAGTTGAACGGGATGTGCGGGACGACCCGCAGGTGCTGCTCGTCGGCGCCGCGCGGCGTGTGGGCGATGTCGCGGAAGGCGATGGCGGCGTCCTGCCAGTCGACCTTCCCGTCGCCGTTTCGGTCGCCGGTGATGACGACGGTCGCGTACGGGAGGGGTTCGGTGGCGTCGACCGGGGAGGTGGCCGCCCTGTGTGTCCATTGTCCGGGAGCGAGGCGGGCGGCGGTGTGGCCGTCGCGGCGCACGGTCTCGCGCCACAGGCGGCCGTTCTCCCAGGTGGTTCCGGCGGCGCCGTCGGGCTTGTCGTAGCTGGTGTTCGTCTCGACGGCGCCGCCGAGCCTGTCGTGGGCGACGACGGCGTACGCGCAGCCTGTGGGGGCCTGGGCGGGGCTGTCGGCGGCCGGGGTGACGAGGGTGTCGCCGCTCTTGGCCTTGTCGAGCTGCACGGTCGCGGCGAGGAGGGCGGCGCCGGGCTGGTCGCTGCGCACGGACAGCAGGGCGAGGCCGGGGAACTGGAGGGTGCCGACGCGCAGTTGGGCCGTGTCGGCGATGCGTGTGACGCGCCAGTCGACCTGTTTGCCGTCGACGGCGATGCGGAGGTCGATCGTGGTGCCGCCCGACAGGGTGAGGCGGTAGTCGGCGTGGTCGGCGGCGGGCGCGCACGTCACCTTCGGGGTGTGTTCGGCGCCGTCGATCAGGAGCGTCGTGACCGGGTCCGGCTGCGCGTGCAGGACGGCGCCGGTGGCGCGGTCGGTGTAGGAGACGACGACGGGGAAAGTGGTGCTCACGCGGACGTCGAGGTCCTTGGAGCGGAGCACGGCGACGCCGTCGGCGGTCGGCGCGGCGGCCGCGGCGCGGGCCGTGCCGGGCAGTCCGAGGCCGAGCGCGACACCCGCCCCGCCGACCGCGCCGGCGGCGACGAGGGCCCTGCGGGTGGGGCCGGGCGACACCTCCTCGTACCCCGAGTCCTCCGCGTTCTCCCGGTTCTCCGACGGCTGGCCTTGGGGCTGCTCGGGCACGGCGCACTCCTTCTCACGGCGGCTTGGCGTGCCGATCACGATGCGCCGGGCGGGGCGGACGGGCCCATGGACAAAGGGGCGGCAGGTCTTGGATTAATGGCCGTACTCTGGAGTCGCCGGGTCCGGGCGCGGGCTCCCGGGGGAACACGACCGGCGGCCCCAGGGGGTGCGCGCGTGGCGGACGGCGGACCGGTGGTGCACGGCTATCCGCATCTGGAGACGGTGCGTTCGGCGATCACCGCGCTCTACAGACGGCTCTCCTACGACACGGTGCGGACGTTCTCGTCGAGTGTCGCCCCGGCCGATGTGGCGTTCAGCGACGTCGACGATCTGTATCTGGGTGTGCAGCGGCTGGCGCGTGAGCTGGTGCTGCACTATCGACTCCCCGACGCGCGGATGATCGTGAGTTTCCGGGAGATGCGGCATGCGGCGAGCGTCGAACTGGCGGCGGGGCCCGAGTACTTCATCGAGCTGAACGACCGGTTCCGTACGCATCGCCGGGACATCGGGGCGGCGCTCGCGCACGAGATCATGCATGTGTATCTGCACCGCCTGGACCTGTCGCTGCCGGGGACGCGGGACAACGAGATCCTGACCGACACGGCCGCCACGTATCTGGGGGCGGGCTGGCTGCTCCTCGACGCCTACCGGGAGGACGCGGCGTCGTCGCAGAAGCTGGGCTATCTGACGCCGGAGGAGTTCGGGTACGTGCTCGCGAAGCGGTCCCTCGTCTTCGGCGAGGGGCCGGAGACGTGGTTCACGAGCCCGCAGGCGTTCTCCGCGTACGAGAAGGGTCTCGAGCAGGCGCGGCGTGACGAGCGGCAGCCGCCGTTGACCGCGGCGGGCTGGGCGGGGCGGCGGCGCTATGCGAAGGACCGCCGGTATGCGCAGGACCACGGGCCCCGGGGCCTCGACCCCGGCGGCCCGTACTCCTTCTCGGCGGGGGAAGGGCCGCAGGGGCGGGGCGGAGGCCTGCGGGTGGCGTTCGCGTGCCCGACGTGTCAGCAGCGGATCCGGGTGCCGGTGCGGGGCCGGGTGCGGGCGCGGTGCGCGCTGTGCCGGACGGTGTGGGAGTGCGACACGTAGCCCCTTCGGCGGGAGGCCGGCGTCACGAAGCCCCGTACACGCCTCCCGGTATCGCCGCGCGCGCCAGCAGCTCGCGGGCCGCGTCGCCCGCGCCCGCCGGTGTCCACCGCTCCTGCTTGTCGACGGTCGGGCCCTGCCGCCAGCCCTCCATCACGGTGATCCGGCCCGCCTCCACCTCGAAGACCCGGCCGGTCACCCCGTCCGCCGCGGCCCCCGAGCCGAGCCAGACGACCAGCGGCGACACGTTCTCCGGGGCCATCGCGTCGAAGGCGTCCGCCCCGGGCGCCGCCATGGTCTCGGCGAACGTGGCCTCGGTCATCCGGGTGCGGGCCGCCGGCGCTATCGCGTTGACCTGCACGCCGTAGCGCCCCATTTCGGCGGCGGCGACCAGGGTCAGGCCGAGGATCCCGGCCTTCGCCGCGCTGTAGTTGCCCTGCCCGACGGAGCCCAACAGGCCCGCTCCGGACGAGGTGTTGACGACCCGGGCCGCCGGGGTGCGGCCCGCCTTCGACTCCGCCCGCCAGTACGCGGCGGCGTGCTTGAGCGGCAGGAAGTGGCCCTTGAGGTGGACCCGCATCACGGCGTCCCAGTCGTCCTCGTCGAGGTTGACGAGCATCCGGTCTCGCAGGAACCCGGCGTTGTTCACCAGCGTGTCCAGGCGTCCGAAGGTGTCGACTGCGGCCGCGACGAGCGAGGCCGCGCCCTCGGAGGTCGCGATGTCGGCCCCGTGCGCCACCGCCTCGCCACCCGCCGCCCGTATCTCCCGCACCACCTGGGCGGCAGGACTGTCCGGGGCGGGGGTGCCGTCCAGGCCCACCCCCAGATCGTTCACGACGACCTTGGCGCCCTCGGCCGCGTACGCGAGGGCGTGCGCGCGCCCGAGGCCGCGCCCCGCTCCCGTGAGGGCGACCACCCGTCCCGCGCACAGGCCTCCGCTGTCTCCGTCGACCGGCTTCACGTCCGTCATCTCATGCCTCCTTGTTGGCAGTTGCCGCGTCCAGGAACGCGGGGAGCTCGCCGCCGCCGTGCATCAGCAGGCTCGCCCCGGTGATGTACGAGGCGGCGTCCGAGGCCAGGAACACCGCGGCGTCCCCGACCTCGCCCGGCTCGGCCAGGCGCCCCATGGGCACGGTCGCGCCCACGGCGGCGATGCCGTCCTCGTCCCCGTAGTGCAGTGCGCTCAGTTCGGTACGGACCATGCCGAGCACCAGTGTGTTCACCCGGATCTCCGGGGCCCACTCCACGGCCATGGACCGGGCGAGGTGCTCAAGGCCCGCCTTCGCCGCCCCGTACACCGCGCTGCCCGGCGAGGGGCGGCTGCCGCTGACGCTGCCGATCATCACGATCGAGCCGCGGGCGGCGGCGAGCTTCTCGCGGGCGGCCAGGGACGCGGTCAGCGCCGCCGTCAGATTCAGCTCGATCACGCGCGCGTGCCGCGCCGCGTCCGCCTGCGCGAGCGGGCGGTACGGCGTGCCCCCCGCGTTGTTCACCAGCACGTCCACCCGGTCGAGGCCCGCGAGCAGCTCCTCCACGGCCGCCGCGTCCCGCAGGTCGACGGGTATGAACTCGCAGCCGTCCAGCGGCTCTTCGGGAGGTCTGCGGGCGACGGTGATCACCCGCGCCCCGGCCTTCGCGAAGGCACCCGCGATCCCGGCGCCCACTCCCCTCGTGCCGCCCGTGACGACGACGACCCGACCGCTCAGATCCATCCCGGACCCCTTCCCGACCCTTTCGGGTCCACTTGCGCCGACCGCTGCCCGACCCATTCCGCTGCCCCTCGCCGCCTGCTACCGTCATCGACGTACCAAACAAACGTTAGGTGGAAAGGTAGCTGAACGCCATGGGTGTCTCCACCTCCTCACCCGAAAAGGGCATCGCCGTCGTCACGGTCGACTTCCCGCCCGTCAACGCACTGCCGGTGCGGGGCTGGTACGACCTGGCGGACGCCGTGCGTGCCGCGGGCCGCGATCCCGATGTCCGCTGCGTCGTGCTGACGGCGGCCGAGACCTCCCGCGGGTTCAACGCGGGGGTGGACATCAAGGAGATGCAGCGCGAGACGGCCGCGGCCGGTGGCGGCCACAGCGCCCTGATCGGCGCCAACCGCGGCTGCTACGAGGCGTTTTCGGCGGTGTACCAGTGCGAGGTCCCGGTGATCGCGGCGGTCGCCGGATTCTGCCTGGGCGGCGGCATCGGACTCGTGGGGAACGCGGACGCGATCGTGGCGAGCGACGACGCGACGTTCGGCCTGCCCGAGCTGGACCGGGGCGCGCTCGGCGCGGCCACGCACCTGGCCCGTCTCGTCCCGCAGCATCTGATGCGCGCACTGTTCTACACGTCGCGCACGGCGACGGCCGCCGAGCTGCACGCGCACGGCTCGGTGTGGCAGGTCGTGCCGAGGGACCGACTGCGCGGGGCCGCACTGGAGCTGGCCCGCGACATCGCCCGCAAGGACGGCTATCTGCTCCGCCTCGCCAAGTCCGCGCTCAACGGGATCGACCCCGTCGACGTGCACCGCAGCTACCGCTTCGAGCAGGGCTTCACCTTCGAGGCGAACCTCAGCGGCGTCGCCGACCGGGTCCGCGACACCTTCGGACAGGAGACCGAGCGATGACCACACCGGACAAGACCATGACGCCCGACGAGGTGGTCGGGCGGCTGCGCAGCGGCATGACCATCGGCATCGGCGGCTGGGGCTCGCGCCGCAAACCCATGGCGCTCGTACGGGCGTTGCTGCGCAGCGATGTCACGGACCTGACCGTCGTCTCGTACGGCGGCCCGGACGTCGGGCTGCTCGCGGCGGCCGGGAAGATCCGCAAGCTGGTCGCGGCGTTCGCGACGCTCGACTCCATCCCGCTGGAGCCGAACTTCAGGGCGGCGCGCCAGAAGGGCGCGTTCGAGCTGATGGAGGTCGACGAGGCGATGTTCATGTGGGGGCTGCACGCGGCGGCGAACCGGCTGCCGTTCCTGCCCGTGCGGGCCGGGATCGGCTCGGACGTCATGCGCGTCAACCCGGCGCTGCGGACGGTGACGTCGCCGTACGAGGACGGGGAGACGTTCGTCGCGATGCCCGCGCTGCGGCTCGACGCGGCCCTGGTGCACATGAACCGCGCGGACCGTTCGGGCAACGGCCAGTACCTGGGCCCCGACCCGTACTTCGACGACCTGTTCTGCGAGGCGGCGGACAGCGCGTACGTGTCGTGCGAGCAGTTGGTGGACGACTTCGGGACGACCACGGTGCCGCAGACGCTGCTGGTCAAGCGGCATTCCGTGACGGGTGTCGTCGAGACGCCGCACGGCGCGCACTTCACGTCCTGCGTGCCCGACTACGAGCGCGACGAGGCGTTCCAGAAGCTGTACGCGAGCACGCCCTGGCCCGAGTTCGCCGAGCGGTTCCTGCCGCCCGGCGGTGACGAGAAGCAGTACCAGTCCGCCGTCCAGGCCTGGCACGAGGAGCAGAAGTGAGCGTCACGACGACAGCGGTGTCCCGCGCCGAGTACTGCGTGATCGCGTGCGCCGAGGCCTGGCGGGACAACGGCGAGGTGCTGGCCAGCCCGATGGGCCTGATCCCGTCCGTCGGGGCGCGGCTCGCCAAGCGCACCTTCTCCCCCGGCCTGCTGCTGACCGACGGCGAGGCGATGGTGGTCGGGCTCGACGGCGCGGCGGAGGGCTGGCTCCCGTACCGGCAGCATCTGACGATGGTGACCGGTGGGAAGCGGCACGTGATGATGGGGGCGAGCCAGATCGACCGGTTCGGCAACCAGAACATCTCGTGCATCGGCGACTGGGAGCGGCCCGACCGGCAGCTCCTCGGGGTGCGCGGCGCCCCCGTCAACACGCTGAACAATCCGGTGAGTTACTGGGTGCCCAAGCACAGCCGCCGGGTCTTCGTCGAGAAGGTCGACATGATCAGCGGGGTGGGCTACGACAGCGCGGCGGCGGCCGGGCCTTCGGCGACGCGGTACCACCGCATCCCGCGCGTGGTGACCAATCTGGCGGTGCTCGATTTCGATACCGATGACCATGCGATGCGGCTCGTCTCCGTGCACCCCGGCGTCACCGTGGAGGAGGTCCAGGAGGCGACCGGGTTCGCGCTGGTGCTCCCCGAGGGCGGCGAGGTGCCGACCACGCGGGAGCCGACGGCCGAGGAGCTGCGGCTGATCCGGGAGGTCATCGACCCCGACTCCAAGCGGAACCTGGAGGTCAAGCCGGTATGACGCCGCCTTCCGAACCGGCCCCCGACTCCGGCGCGTTCACCATTCCCACGGCGCTGACCAGGCTGACCGGCGTGCGCCACCCCCTCGTGCAGACCGGCATGGGGTGGGTCGCGGGGCCGCGCCTGGTGTCGGCGGCGGCCGAGGCGGGGGCGCTCGGCATCCTCGCGTCCGCCACCATGACGCTCGACCAGCTCCGCGCGGCCGTGCGCGAGGTGAAGTCGCGCACCGACCAGCCCTTCGGGGTGAACCTGCGGGCCGACGCGGGGGACGCGCGCGAGCGGGTCAAGGTGATCGTCGAGGAGGGCGTGAAGGTCGCCTCGTTCGCGCTCGCGCCGTCGAGGGAACTGATCGCCGAGCTGAAGGACGCGGGCGCCGTCGTGATCCCGTCGATCGGGGCCCGCCGGCACGCCGAGAAGGTCGCGGCGTGGGGCGCGGACGCGGTGATCGTGCAGGGCGGCGAGGGCGGCGGGCACACCGGCGAGGTGGCGACATCGGTGCTGCTGCCGCAGGTGGTGGACGCCGTCGACATCCCGGTGATCGGGGCGGGCGGCTTCCGCGACGGGCGGGGGCTGGTCGCCGCGCTCGCCTACGGGGCGGCCGGGGTCGCCATGGGCACGCGCTTCCTGCTGACGTCGGACTCGACGGTGCCGGACGCGGTGAAGGCGAAGTACCTCGCGGCGAGCGTCAAGGACGTCACGGTGACGACGGCGGTGGACGGGCTTCCGCACCGCATGCTGCGCTCGGATCTTGTCGAATCGCTGGAGAACGCGGGCCGCACGCGCGCGTTGCTGCACGCCGTACGGCGGGCCACGGGGTTCAAGAAGCTCTCGGGACTGAGCTGGCCGCAGATGGTGCGGGACGGCCTCGCCATGAAGCACGGCAAGGACCTCAGCTGGAGCCAGGTGCTGCTGGCCGCGAACACTCCGATGCTCCTGAAGGCCTCCATGGTCGACGGCCGCACCGACCTGGGCGTCATGGCCTCCGGCCAGGTGGCGGGCCTCATCGAGGACCTGCCCAGCTGCGCGGAGCTGGTCGACCGCGTGATGACCGAGGCCCGCAAAGCACTGGAGTCACTCCCCACCCCACCCTGACCGGGCACGACGACTGCCCGCATCCACAAGGGAGTTCATGTATGCCGCACACGTACAGAACAGGGCACGACCACAGAACAGGTAACACGTTCGCGGGGGCGCTCTCGCGGCGCCGTGCGCTCGGCGCCGCGCTCGGCTCGGCTGCGGCGCTCGCCGCGGCTCCCGTCGCGGCGGCGGCACCGGGAAGGCCGGACGCCGGTGGCATCCGGCAGATCCCCCTCAAGGGAGCGGTGAACGTCCGGGACATCGGCGGCTACCGCGCACGGGGCCGCGGCCGGGTCCGGTACGGGCTCGTGTACCGGGCCGACGCGCTGAGCGAGCTGACCGAGGCGGACGTGGCGCGGGTCGCCGGGCTGCGGCTGCGTGAAGTCGTCGACTTCCGGGTGCCGTTCGAGGTGAACACCGACGGCGGCGACCGGCTGCCCGCGGGCCTCGCGGCGACCGCGCGGGCCGTCTCCGACGGGGGCCAGTACGAGCGGATGATGGCCGCGATCGGTTCCAAGGACCCGGTAGTGCAGCAGGAGGCGCTGGGGAACGGCAAGGCGGCCGCCGCGATGCGCACCACGTACCGGATGTTCGTCACCGACGCGGCGAACCGGGCCCGGTTCGGGGAGACGCTTCGGGATGCGGCGTTCGGTGGGCGCGGTGCGCTGCTCTACCACTGCACGTCGGGCAAGGACCGTACGGGCTGGATGACGTACGTCCTGCTGAGCCTGCTCGGGGTGGATCGGCGGGCGGCGGTGGGCGACTACCTGGCGTCGAACACGTTACGCGCCGCGCATGATGCGGAGGTCCGTGAGGGGTTGTGGCGGGCGGGGCTCATGCAGCGTCCGGAGTTGCTGATTCCTGTCCAGGAGGTGCGGATGGAGTACCTGGACGCGGCGCGTGAGCAGGTTCGGAGGGTGTTCGGCGGGCTGGATCGGTATGTGGCCGAGGGGCTCGGGGTGGACCGGGGTGTGGTGGGGGTGTTGCGGAGGCGGCTCGTGGAGTGAGCGGGTGACCTTGGCCCCGCC
Source organism: Streptomyces sp. NPDC107575 (assembly GCF_055657265.1). Taxonomy (NCBI): domain Bacteria; kingdom Bacillati; phylum Actinomycetota; class Actinomycetes; order Kitasatosporales; family Streptomycetaceae; genus Streptomyces; species Streptomyces sp. NPDC107575. Next base: position 276,101 of record NZ_JBVKBG010000003.1, read on the forward strand.
GCCTTGGTTTCGCCGCGGCGGGGCTGAGGTCGCGGGGCTCTGCCCCGGACCCCGCGCCTCAATCGCCGGCGGGGCTTGATTTGGGTCCCGTCGGCGATTGATTCCAGATCGTGCGCCGCAAGCACAAGCCGGCTTGATCTGCCGGGAGTTACGCCGCCTGACGCGGCCCCCGGCCGCCTCGGCCGCGGCCGCCCTGGCCCGTGTTGCCCGAGCCGGAGCGGCGGCGGGGGTTGCCGTTGCCGGAGCCCGTGCGCTGGGCATCGGGTGTCGCCGTGCGGGCGCCGCCGTTGCCCGAGGCGCCGCGGGAGCGGCGGGAGCGGCGGGGCTTCGTGGAAGCGGCGGGGGCCGTCGGCTCCGGTACGGCGATGGCGACGGCGACGCCGGACGGCTCGCGCGCGCCGGTGATCGTCGTCAGTTCCTCGTCCGTGGAGCGGACCTGCGTCGTCTGCGGCTTGATCTTCGCGTCCCGCATCAGGCGCTGCACGTCGCGCTTCTGCTCGGGCAGGACCAGCGTGACGACGCTGCCGGACTCGCCGGCGCGGGCGGTGCGGCCGCCGCGGTGCAGGTAGTCCTTGTGCTCGGTGGGCGGGTCGACGTTGACGACGAGGTCGAGGTCGTCGACGTGGATGCCGCGCGCCGCGACGTTCGTGGCGACGAGCGCGGTGACCCGGCCGTCCTTGAACTGCTCGAGGGTGCGGTTGCGCTGCGGCTGGCTGCGGCCGCCGTGCAGCGGCGCCGCGTACACGCCGGTGGCGAGGAGCCGCTTGGCGAGCCGGTCCGCGGAGCGCTTCGTGTCGACGAAGAGGATGACGCGGCCGTCACGGGCGGCGATGCGCGCGGTGACTGCCTTCTTGTCGGTCTCGTCCTGGACGTGCAGGACGTGGTGTTCCATCGTCGTCACCGCGCCCGCCGACGGGTCGACGGAGTGGACCACCGGGTCGTTGAGGAACTGCTTGACCAGGCGGTCGACGTTCTTGTCGAGCGTCGCGGAGAACAGCATCGTCTGGCCGCCCGGCTCGACCTGCTTCAGGAGCGCGGTGACCTGCGGCATGAAGCCCATGTCGGCCATCTGGTCGGCCTCGTCGAGGACCGTCGTGCGCACCGAGCCGAGCACGCAGTCGCCGCGCTCGATGAGGTCCTTGAGGCGCCCCGGGGTCGCGACGACGACCTCGGCGCCGCGGCGCAGCGCGCCGGCCTGCCGGGAGATCGACATGCCGCCGACGACGGTCGCGAGGCGCAGCTTCAGCGCGGTGGCGTACGGGGTGAGGGCGTCGGTGACCTGCTGGGCGAGCTCACGCGTGGGGACGAGGACGAGCGCGAGAGGGGACTTCGGCTCGGCCTTGGCGCCGGTCGTGTGGGTGAGCAGCGGGAGCCCGAAGGCGAGGGTCTTGCCGGAGCCGGTGCGGCCGCGGCCGAGGAGGTCCCGTCCGGCGAGCGAGTTGGGGAGCGTCGCGGCCTGGATGGGGAACGGCTCGGTGACGCCCTGCTCACCCAGCGTCTTCAGAAGGACGGCCGGCATGTCGAGTTCGGCGAAGGAGTCCACGGCGGGCAGCGCGGGAGAGGTGTTCTCCGGCATGGTGAATTCGCTCGGCGGCGCGGACTGCTGCCTGCGGCGCTGCTCGGGTGCGCGGCGCTGCCCGGCTGCGGGACGGGGGCGGCGGGACGGGCGGGCGGAACTGGCCATGCGGCGATGCCTTCCGGGACGGGACAGCAGGAACCGGGGCCCGCACCGTAGCGGTGCGGGCCCCGGCCCGGTGATGCTCGATCCGACACTCGCCGGGTCAGCCCGGCGGCGTCGAGTGATCTACGAGCGAGATCAGGCGGGGAGGATGTTCTCCGCCTGCGGGCCCTTCTGGCCCTGCGTCACGTCGAACGTGACCTTCTGGCCCTCCTGGAGCTCACGGAAGCCCGAGGTGGCGATGTTGGAGTAGTGGGCGAAGACGTCGGCGCCGCCGCCGTCCTGCTCGATGAAGCCGAAGCCCTTTTCCGAGTTGAACCACTTAACGATACCGGTGGCCATGTCGTTCTCCTTAAGAACAGGTAGCAGCCCCCATTCCCAGAACGCCCAGATGAACGCCGGAACCGGGAATAATCCCGGGAAAAACAATAATGCGCCTGAGGAACATTCCCGTCAGGCGCACATAAAGTCTATGGGTACCAAAACTGCAACGTCATGAACCTTAGCATGGGACGTCACCGCACCGCGATCCCGTCCAGGACCATCGACAGATATTGGCGCGCGATCTCCTCGGGGCTGTGCCGCCCTCCCGGGCGGTACCAGGAGGCCGCCACCCAGACCGTGTCGCGCACGAAGCGGTAGGTGAGGCGGATGTCGAGGTCGGCGCGGAACACGTGTTCGTCGACGCCGCGCTCCAGGGTGGTCAGCCAGGTCTTCTCGAACCTGCGCTGCGATTCGGCGAGGAACCCGAAGCGTTCCTGCGCGACGAGCTGCTGGGACTCCCGCTGGTAGATGGCGACGGCGGCGCGGTGCCGGTCGATCTCCCGGAAGGACTCGGTGACCAGCGCCTCCAGGGTCTCCCTGGGTCCGAGCTCGTCGTCGAGCACGGTGTCGTAACCGGACCACAGCTCGTCGAGGAAGGTCCGCAGGATCTCCTCCAGCATCGATTCCTTGGAGTCGAAGTGGTAGTAGAGGCTGCCGGCGAGCATGCCCGCGTGGTCGGCGATCTTGCGGACGGTCGTGGCGTTGTAGCCCTGCTCGGCGAAGACCTCGGCGGCGGTGCGCAGGAGTTCGCCGCGCCGTTCGGGCGCGGCGTTCGTCGACTGGGACTTCTTCTTCGTAGGCACGGGGCCATTGTCCCGGGCGTCACAGCCACTGGGCGAAGAGGTCCACGGTTTCCTGGTCCGTGCCGAAGCGGCCGGTGCCGAAGGCGGAGCGGAAGAAGAGGAGCGGGCGGCCGTCGGCGCGCGGGGTGGTGAGCGCGGCGACGCGGCCGATGACGATCTCGTGGTCGCCGCCGTCGACCGTGCGTTCGAGCTCGCATTCCAGGTGGGCGAGGGCGCCGTCGATCAGGACGCTGCCGCCGTCCCGCCCGGTGTGCCAGTCGAGGCCGGCGAACTTGTCGGGGGCGCGGGAGCCGAGCGTGCGGCACAGGGTGCGCTGGTCCTCGGCGAGCACCGAGATCCCGAAGCGGCCGGTGGGGGCGATCCGGGCCCAGCTCGTCGACGTACGGGCGACGCAGACGAGGACGAGGGGCGGGTCGAGGGAGAGGGAGGTGAAGGACTGGCAGGCGAGGCCCGCCGGGGCGCCGGCCTCGTCGAGGCCGGCGACGACGGTGACGCCGGAGGCGAACCGGGACAGGGTGTCCCGGTACTCCCCCGCGTCCACGGCCTCCAACGTGCTCAGCCGTTCCACTCGTGGCCCCACAGGGAGTCGGCGGTGATCTCCTTGGTCACCCAGGTCCCCGGGTCGACGACGAGGCCGTCCCAGCCGTACTCGACCTGGAAGCCGCCGGGCGCCTGGGCGTAGAAGGACACCATGTGGTCGTTGGAGTGCCGCCCGAGGGACGAGGCGATGGGGTAGCCGGCCTTCTTCATGCGGTCGAGGCCGTAGCCGACGTCGTCCAGTTCCTCCAGCTCGACCATGAAGTGGACGATGCCGGGCGGCAGGGCGCCCGGGTAGAGGCCGAGGCTGTGGTGGCGGCGGTTCGGGGAGAGGAAGTACATCCGGTACATGTCCTGGCCCGGTTTGCCGGTGGGGACGGCGACCGGCGGGAGCTGCATGGAGTCGCGGAGCTGGAAGCCGAGGAGGTTCTCGTAGAAGTCGACGGCCTCCTCGATCTCGACGGCGGGGAGGACGACGTGGCCGAGGCCGAGGTCGCCCGCGCCGGCCTTCTTGTCGGTGCCGGTGACGAAGCGGTTGCCGTAGGGCGTGGCGAGCGGGGTGTGGTCCTGGGCCTGGCCCCAGTAGATCTCCAGGGGGTTGCCCGCCGGGTCGCTGACGTGGATCAGGCCCTGGACGCGGCGGTCGGCGAGGGTGGCGGCGTCGGCCTGCTTCACGGCGTGCCCCGCGGCCTCCAACTCCTGAGCCGCAAGCGCGAGTTCGCGGGCGTTGGCGACCTCGAAGCCGGCCGCCGCAAGCCGGTCCTGGGTGCCGGTGACGAACTGGAAGCGGTGGATGCGGTCGTCGATGCGGACGTTGAGCTGCTCTTCCCTGCTGCCCTGGGCCTCGGTCATGCCGAGGATGTCGAGGACGTAGGTGCGCCAGGCGGCGAGGTCGGCCGTCTCGATGCGCAGATAGCCGAGTGCGCGGATGTCCATCCGTAACTCCCGTATGAGGTCGGCAAGTTGATACGTCAGTGGGTGAAGAAGTCGATCGCGAGACGGTTGAACTCGTCGGCCTTCTCGGTCTGCGCCCAGTGGCCGCACTTCGGGAAGACGTGCAGGCGGGCGTTGGGCATCGTCTTGAGGGCTACGAACGCGCCGTCGATCGGGTTGACGCGGTCCTCGCGGCCCCAGGTCAGGAGCGTCTCGTGGTGGATCCTTCCGGCGTCGCGCCAGATCTGGGTGCGCTCGGCCCACTCCGGGTTGGCGAAGGAGGCGCCCATGCGGGCGGTGCCGAGGCGGACGTCGGGGTCGATGGCACGCTGGTAGCGCTCCTCGACGAAGGCGTCGGTGACGATCGACCTGTCGTACGCGAGCGTGGTCAGGAACGCCCGCATCTGCTCGCGGGTCGGCTCGGCGGCGGCGTTGAACTCGAAGAGCTGCCGGATGCCCTCGGTGGGGTCGGCGTGGAAGAGGTTCAGGAAGATGCCGCCGGGGCCCATGAGGAGGAGCTTGCGGGCGCGGTCGGGGAAGTCGAGGGCGAGGCGGGCCGCGGTGCCGCCGCCGAGCGAGTTGCCCACGAAGTCGGCCCGCTCGATGCCGAGTTCGTCCATGAAGGCGACCGTGAAGCGGGCGGAGGCCGTCCAGTAGTCGGCGTCCAGCTCGGGCTTGTCGCTGGCGCCGAAGCAGACCTGGTCGAGGAGGATCGTGCGGAAGCCCGCCGCGGCGAGGACCGGCAGGTTGGCGCCGAAGTTGGACCAGCCGCTGGCGCCGGGGCCGCCGCCGTGCAGGAAGATCACGGCGGGGCCGTCGGAGGGTCCTGCCTCGTGGTAGGCAAGCTGGATGCCGCCCACCTTCACCGTGCGGCGGGTGTCGTGTTCCGTCGGTGCCGTCACAGCATCACGTCCTGGATCTCCAGGCCGAGGGCGTCCTGGCCGTAGATGAGCAGGGCCCGCTCGGGGTCGTTGGCGGCGTGGCCGCGACCGGTGTGGACGTCGCGCCAGGCGCGCTGGACGCCGGCGGGGCCCGCGCCCGTGCGCATCGCGTTGCCGCCCGCGTTCTCCATCAGCAGGTCGACGGCGGCCGCGGCGCGCTCGGTGGCGAGGACCTGGTCGCGGCGGGCGCGGGCGCGCAGCTCCATCGTCAACGGGGCGCCCGCGCAGGCGAGTTCGTACATCTCGGCGATGTTGCCGCGCAGCTGCCGCCAGGCGGCGTCGATGTCGCTCGCGGCGCGGGCGAGGCGGATCTGCGCGAACGGGTCCTCGGCGACCTTCTGCCCGTACGACACGCGGATGCGCTCGCGGGTCGCGGCGACGAAGCCGTTCCAGGCGCCCTGCGCGATGCCGACGATCGGGGTGGAGATGGTGGTGGTGAAGACGCTGGCGTACGGGAGCCGGTACAGCGGTTCGGGGTTGACCTCGGCGCCGGGCGGGGTGAGGGCGGTGACCGGGCCGAAGGAGAGGGCGCGGTGCTCGGGGACGAAGACGTCCTCGACGACGATGTCGTTGGAGCCGGTGCCGCGCAGGCCGACGGTGTCCCACACGTCCTTGATCTCGTAGTCGGTGCTCGGCAGCAGGAACGAGCGCATGTCGACGAGGTTGCCGTCGGCGTCGGGCACGAGCGCGCCGAGGATGACCCACGTGGCGTGGTCGCAGCCGGACGAGAAGTGCCAGCGGCCCGAGAGCCGGAAGCCGCCGTCGACGGGGGTGACCTTGCCGGTGGGGGCGTACGAGGAGGAGATGCGGGTGTCGGCGCGCTCGCCGTTCTCGCCCCACACCTCGTCCTGCGCGCGCTTCTCGTAGAGGCCCACGTGCCAGGGGTGGACGCCGACGACGGAGGCGACCCAGCCGGTGGAGCCGCAGGCCTGGGCGATCTCCTTGACGGCGTCGTAGAAGACGGTGGGGTCGGCGGCGTACCCGCCGTAGCGCTTGGGCTGGAGGAGGCGGAAGAAGCCGGTCGCCGTGAGTTCCTTGACGGTGGCCTCGGGGACCTTGCGCAGCTCTTCGGCCTCCGCGGCGCGCTCCGCGATGGCGGGCAGGAGGGCGCGGACCGAGGCGAGGACGTTTGTGGTGGTGGGGTCGGTCATGGCGGCGACGTTAAGTGGGGTCGCCCGGGGGTGGACAGGTGAGGTTCCCGGTGAGTGGGAAGGGAGGTTCCTCCTACGTCGCGGGGCGCTGCCCCGGACCCCGCTGCTCAATCGCCGCAGGGGCTGGATTACCCAGCCCCGCCGTGGCAAGGTCCACTCAGCGATGAAGCGGTCCGTGCCCATTTCACGGGGGTGTGCTGTGCTTGAAACGGCCCTGGAGGCAGGTGCTCCGCTGTCTCTTCTGGAGAAGGCGGAGAAGGTCCTCGCGGCCTTCGACGGCGGGCGCGGCCGGCTGTCGCTGACCGAGATCATCCAGCGTTCGGGGCTCTCGCGGTCGTCCGCGCACCGGATCCTCGACCAGTTGGTGAAGCTTCGCTGGCTGGACCGGGAGGGGCGGGACTACCGGCTCGGGCTGCGGATGCTGGAGCACGGTGGGCTCGCCGCGCACCACAACCGGCTGATCCGCGCGGCGATCCCGCATCTGGACGCGCTGCACGAGGCCACGGGAAAGCTCGTGCAGCTGTATGTGCTCGACGGAGTGACCGATGTCGTGTGCCTGGAGCGGGCGGGGTCGTTGCCGCAGTCCGTGGGGGACGCGACGGACCGGGCGTACCCGGTGCGGATCGGGGCGCGGCTGCCCGCGCACGCGACGGCCGCGGGCAAGGCGATCCTGGCGTTCGGCGACAAGGACGACATCGAGCGGGTGGTCGCGGCGGGCCTGCGGCCGCGCACGCATCGCACGGTGACGCGGCCCGACGTGTTCTGCTCGGAGCTGTCGCGGGTGCGCACGGCGCAGATCGCGTACGACCGCGGGGAGACGTTCTCCGGCCTGGTGTGCTCGGCGGTGCCGTTGCGCGGCGCGGGCCGGGCGGTGGCCGCCGTGTCGCTGGGCTCGCTGAGCGGGCTGCGGCCGCTGGAGCTGGCGGCGCCGCTGCTGCAGGGGGCGGCGCGGGCGATCTGGCGGGATCTGAACGGTCCCGGGCGGGCGGCACGGCACGCGCCCGCCCCGGACGTGACGCCGCAGGACGCGGCGGTGAACCGCACCATCCCCAATCTGCTGGGGTGGGTGCGGTCCGACTCCTGGATGTGACGCGGGGGTCCTACGCGCCCGGGTGCCACGCCTTCGGCCAGTCCGTGCCGCGCAGGCGTGCGTCGAGGCCGCCGTCCGCGAAGAAGACGGAGCCGACGCAGTACGAGGACTTCGGGGAGAGCAGGAACTCGACGAGTTCGGCGATCTCCTCGGCCCTGCCCGCCCGGCCCGCCGGGATCGAGGCGAGGAACTGGCGGATGCCCTCGGCGGTCGCCGGGTCCTCCGCGGCGGCGCGGGTCATCGGGGTGTCGATGTAGCCGGGCGCGACCGCGTTCAGGCGAATGCCGTCGGCCTGGAAGTCGGCGGCGCGGGTGCGGGCGTACCAAGCGAGGGCGGCCTTCGTGGCGGGGTAGGCGCCGAGGCCGCCGTCGCCCGCGCCCGCCTCGTCGGCGATGCGGCGGGCCTCGGCCTCGTCGCCCGCGAGACAGGCCTGGGCGACGCGTTCCGGCCAGTCGGGCTGCGTGGTCGTCGAGTTGGAGGAGGCGAGGACGACCGACGACGTGCCGGCGGCGGCGAGCGCCGGGCGCAGGCCCTCCAACAGGCGTATCGCGCCGAAGTAGTTGACGGACACCAGCAGGCTCGACGGGCGGCCCTCGCCGCCCGCGAGCCCGGCGAAGGGCAGCAGTCCTTCGAGTCTGCCGCCGCTGATCCGGGTGATCTCGGCGACGGCGTGCGCGCGGCCCTCGGGCGTGCCGAGGTCGGCGGTGACGTCGGCGTTCTTGAGGTCGACGCCGATGACCGTGTGGCCCTGGGCGCGCAGCCGCCCGGTGAGTGTGGCGCCCATGCCGGAACCGGCTCCGGTGACGGCGATCGTGGACATGTGGCCCTCCAGCTCTTCGTTGAGAAGGATGATCTGTCTGCCTCCAGCATGCGGCCGTTCGGCAGGGCTGCGGCCGGGACCTTCGTCAGTACTCGACCCGCACTCGTCCCGTCGTCGGCAGTGCCTGGCAGGCGAGGGTGTAGCCCTCCGCGAGGTCCTCGGCGTCGAGCACCTCGTTGTGCCGCAGGGTCACCGTGCCCTCCACCACCCGGCACGTACAGGCCGCGCAGGCGCCCTCGCGGCAGGAGTACGGGGCCGGGACGCCCGCCGCGAGAAGGGCGTCGAGGAGCGGGGTCCGCTCGTCGCCGGACGCCTCGTGGGTCCGCCCGTACAGCTCGGCGGTGACCGTCACCGTGGATCCCACGGGGGCGGGCGCCTCGAACACGTCGCCGGACAGGGAGAAGTACCGCTCCCGGTGCACGGCGGTCGCGCCCGCCTCGCGCAGCACGTCCTCGGCCCCGTCCATCAGGGGCTGCGGCCCGCACAGATAGGCGGTGCGGCCGGTCGCGAGCGGGGTGAGGAGCGCGCCGAGCGCGGCCCGGGTGGGCAGACCCTGGAGGGCCTCCAGCCAGTGGACGACCGCGAACCGGCCGGGGTGCTCCTCCGCCAGGCCCCACAGCGCGTCCCGGTAGATCACGGAGTCCTGGTCGCGGTTGGCGTAGACGAGGGTGACCGTGCCGGTGCCCGCGGCGAGCACGGAGCGGGCGATGGACAGGCACGGGGTGATGCCGCTGCCGCCCGCGAGCAGCAGCACGTCCTCGTCGAGGGACGCGGGCGTGAAGGTCCCTGCGGGCGGCAGGCACTCCAGTGCGTCGCCGGGCCGCACCTCGTCGCACACCCACCCGGAGCCCGCCCCGCCGGGCACCTTCTTCACGGTGACGCGGGGCGGCTCCCCGGTGTACGGGGAGGAGGCGAGGGAGTAGCAGCGGGCGCCGCCGCCGGGGATCCGCAGGGTGAGGAACTGGCCGGGCAGGTAGGGGAGTTCGGGGGCGTCGAGGACGAGGGAGACGGCGTCGGCGGTCTCCCGTACGACCTCCGCCACCCGCAGGGTGAGCCTGCCCGTGACCGGTTCGGCCAGGTCAGCGCTGGTCACGCCGGGTCACCTCCAGACGCCCCTCGTCGACGGCCCGGTCGATGGACGCGCGCAGCTGAGGACAGCCCTGCGCGCCGAGGCGCGGGCAGCCGGCCGACGCGGCGCGCGTCCACTGGATCTGCAGGTGGTACGGGCTGTACTTCTCGCAGAGCACCTGGCCGCCGCAGGCGCCGCAGCCGACGGGGGTCATGCCCCGCCTCCGCTGATGTACGAGGTGACGCCGCCGGCCTTGAGGTTCTGCTCGCCCTCGGCGCGCCAGTTGTCGTTGGCGTGCCGGGTGTCGAGCTCGAACTCGAAGCGGTCCGTCATCTCCTCCTTGACGTCGGCGACGTCGACGTAGAACTGCTCGTACCAGCGCCGCAGTTGGTAGACAGGACCGTCCTCCTCGGTGAGGAGCGGGTTGTCGATGCGGGTCTTGTTCCTCCAGATCTCGACGTCCTGCTCGAAGCCGACGGCGAGGCCCTCGCTGGTGACGCGGGCGGCCTCGGTGGCCTCCTCGTCGCTCATGCCGGGCAGCTTCTTGACCATGGCGCCGTACATGAGGACGAACCTGTCGGGGCCGACCGGGTAGTGGCAGTTGATGAGGACGGTCTCCATCTCGGTGCCCGGCGCCACCTCCGCGTACAGCCAGTCGATCATGTACGAGGGACCGAAGTAGGAGGCCTCGGAGCGCAGTCCGCCGGAGGCGGAGAGGGTGCCGAGGTCGACGTCGGGGCGCGGCTCGGACTTCATGTACTGGGTGGCGACGTGGCCCTCGAAGACGTTCTTGAAGAACACCGGGAACGAGTAGTGCACGTAGTAGAAGTGCGCCATGTCGACGACGTTGTCGACGATCTCGCGGCAGTTGGTGTCGATGGTGACGGCGTTCCACTGCCAGTCGGACCAGAGGTCGGTCTCCTCGGACGGGCCGTGGATTCCGGCGAGTTCGGGGATGTCCTGGTCGGCCGGGGGCGGGTTGCCCTCGGGGTCGTGCCAGACGAAGAGCTGCTTGTTGCGCTCCAGGGCGTGCCAGGTGCGGGTCTTGGCGCGCGGCGGGACGCGGCGGGCGTAGGGGATCTCGCGGCAGCGGCCGTTGCCGCCCCAGCGCCAGTCGTGGAAGGGGCAGGCGAGGGTGTCGCCCTTGACGGTGCCGTGGGCGAGGTTGCCGCCCATGTGCGGGCAGAACGCGTTGAGGACGTGCAGTTGGTGGTCCTCGGCGCCTTCGAAGACGACGAGGGTGGTGCCGAACGCCTCGACCTCGTGCGGCTTTCCGTCGCGGAAGTCGGCGGCGAGACCGATGCAGTGCCAGCCGCGGGCGAAGCGGGTGGGGGCGGCGCCGGTGTCGATGACACGTACGTCCTGGGTGGTCGTCATGGCGGCATCAGGCTTTCTGTGAAGGAACCGAGAGAGCGACGGCGATGTCGATGAGCTGGTCCTCCTGGCCGCCGACGAGCCCGCGGCGGCCGGCCTCCAGGAGGATGTCGGTGGCGCTGACCCCGTAGTGGGCGGCCTGGCGTTCGGCGTGCTTGAGGAACGAGGAGTAGAGGCCGGCGTAGCCGATCAGCAGGGAGTTGCGGTCGAGGAGGCACTCGTCGGCCATGATCGGGCGCATCTCGTCCTCGGCGGCGTCGATGATCTGCAGGACGTCGATGCCGGTGCGCCAGCCGGAGCGTTCGGCGACCGCCGCCCAGGCCTCGGTCGGGGTGTTGCCCGCGCCCGCGCCGAACCGGCGGGTGGAGGCGTCGATCTGGCGGGCGCCCGCGCGGACGGCGGCGATGGAGTTGCCGACGCCGAGGCCCAGGTTCTCGTGGCCGTGGAAGCCGACCTGCGCGTCGTCGCCGAGTTCGGCGACGAGCGCGGAGACGCGGTCGGTGACGCCGTCCATGAGGAGCGCGCCCGCGGAGTCGACGACGTACACGCACTGGCAGCCCGCGTCGGCCATGATCCGGGCCTGCTTCGCGAGGGTCTCCGGGGTGGTGGAGTGGGCCATCATCAGGAAGCCGACGGTCTCCAGGCCCATCTCTCGGGCGAGCTGGAAGTGCTGCTCGGAGACGTCGGCCTCGGTGCAGTGGGTGGCGACGCGGCAGACGGAGGCGCCGTTGCCCTGCGCCTCGCGGATGTCGTCCTTGGTGCCGAGGCCCGGCAGCATCAGGAAGGCGATCTTCGCGCGGGTGGCCGTGTCGACGGCCGTCTTGATCAGCTCCTGCTCGGGGGTGTGCGAGAAGCCGTAGTTGAAGGACGAGCCGCCGAGTCCGTCGCCGTGGGTGACCTCGATGACGGGGACTCCGGCCGCGTCGAGGGCGCCGACGACGGTGCGCACCTGGTCGGTGGTGAACTGGTGGCGGTGGGCGTGCGAGCCGTCGCGGCAGAAGGAGTCGGTGACGCGGATGTCGAGGTCGGCCGAGTAGGGGCGTTCGATGGTCACTTGTTGATCCCCTTCAGCTGCTGCTTCGCGAACTCCTCGCCGACCTTGGTCGCGGCGGCGGTCATGATGTCGAGGTTTCCTGCGTACGGCGGCAGGAAGTCGCCCGCGCCCTCGACCTCCAGGAACAGGGCGACGCGGGCCATGCCGCCGTTCTCCGGGCGGGCCACGTCGAACTGCGGCTCCGCGCGCAGCCGGTAGCCGGGCACGTACGCGGCGACCTGCGCGGCGACCTCGTGGACGCTGCGGGTGATCGCGTCGTGGTCGGCGTCCTCGGGGATGGCGCAGAAGACGGTGTCGCGCATGATGACGGGCGGCTCCGCCGGGTTGAGGATGATGATCGCCTTGCCGCGCTCGGCGCCGCCGATGTCCTCGATGCCGCGCGAGGTGGTGCGGGTGAACTCGTCGATGTTCTGCCGGGTGCCGGGCCCGGCGGAGACGGAGGCGACGGACGCCACGATCTCCGCGTACTGCACCGGGACGACCCGGGACACCGCGTACACCATGGGGATGGTGGCCTGGCCGCCGCAGGTGACCATGTTGACGTTGTCGGCGGCGAGGTGGGCCGTGAGATTGGCGGGCGGCACGACACCGGGGCCGACGGCGGCCGGGGTCAGGTCGATCGCCCTGATGCCGGCTTCCTTGTAGCGGGGCGCGTTGGCCGCGTGCACGTACGCGCTGGTCGCCTCGAAGACGAGGTCGGGGAGTTCGTCCCGCGCGAGGAGCCGGTCGACGCCCTCGTGGGTGGCGTCGAGCCCGGCGGCGCGTGCCTTGGCGAGGCCCTCGCTGGCCGGGTCGACGCCGACCATCCAGCGCGGCTCGATGTGCTCGGAGCGCAGGAGTTTGTAGAGGAGGTCGGTTCCGATGTTGCCGGAGCCGACGATGGCGGCGGTCGCCTTCTTCGTCATCAGAGTCCTTAGCTACGAGAAGGTCAGGGACACCGGGCCGAGCCCGGTGAAGTCGGCGGTGTACGTGCGGCCCGGCGCGACGTCGACGGCCCGCGTGCACGAGCCGGGCAGGATCAGGTGTCCGGCCTCCAGGCGCACCCCGAACCGGGCGACCGTGCGGGCGAGCCAGGCGACGGACTCGGCGGGGTCGCCGAGCACGGCGTCGCCGCGCCCGGAGGCGAGCGCCGCGCCGGTGTCGTCGCTGAGGTGCGCCTCCACGTCCTTGAGGTCGAGGTCCCCGATCGGCCGGCCGGCGCCGGTCACGTACCCGGCCGACGAGGCGTTGTCGGCGATGGTGTCGGCGATGGCGATGCGCCAGTCCGCGACCCGGGAGTCGATCAACTCCAGGGCGGGTACGACGCGTTCGGTGGCGGCGCGGACGTCGGCGGCGGTGCACTCCTCGCCGGGCAGCGCGGCGCCCAGTACGAAGCCGATCTCGACCTCGACGCGCGGCGCGCAGTACCGGCCGACCGGCACCGGGATGTCCTCGGCCAGCTCCATCGTGGACAGGAGGTGGCCGTAGTCGGGTTCGTCGACACCCATCATCCGCTGCATCACGGGCGACGACAGGCCGACCTTGTGGCCGCGGACGGTCTCGCCCGCGGCCAGGCGGTCCCTGATGCCGATGAGCTGGATCTCGTAGGCGTCGACGGCGGTGATGCCGTCGAAGGTCTCGGTCAACGGACGGATCGGCGAGCGCGCGGACTCCGCCGCGGCCAGTGCCTCTGCGGCCTTGCGCCGCTCGGCTTCCGTGAGCATCGGGCCCGCTCCTCGCTGCTGGGTTGCTCGGGTGCGGTGACCGTAGGCGGCGCGCGAGGGCCGGGGCGACGGCGTGTTCCCGGTGAGCGGGAAGCCGCGGCTGACCGGGTGGCGGCGGCTCTGCGAGCCTCCCCGGCGTGACCGAGTTCCCACAGGAGGGGCACGCCGGATGACCGGGTACAGCAGGGAGCAGGAGGAGTTGCGGTCGGCGGTGCGTCAGGTGCTCGCCGCCCATGAGGGCGCGGCGGCCTGGGCGCCGCTGGCCGGGCAGGTCGGGGTGGCGGGGCTCGCGATCCCCGAGGAGTACGGGGGCTTCGGCGCGGGGTTCGGCGAACTCGCGGTCGTCGGTGAGGAGTTGGGCCGGGTACTGAGCCCCGTGCCGTTCCTGGACAGCGCGGTGCTCGTGCCGCGGGCGCTGGCGGCGAGCGGGGACGGCGGGGCGTGTGCGCGGCTGCTCCCGGGGCTCGCGGAGGGGGCGCGGACGGCGTCCCTCGCGTGGGCCGAGGACGGCGGCGCGGGCTGGGACCCGGGCCGCACCCGCACGCACGCGACCCTCGACCGGGGCGCCTGGCGCCTGTCCGGGGCGAAGGAGCACCTGCTCGCGTGCGGCGACGACTTCCTGGTGGTGGCGCGGACGGAGCGGCACGGCCCGAGCCTGTTCCACGTGCCGGCGACGGCGGACGACGTACGTGTCCCGGCCGTGCCCGTGATGGACGGGACCCGGCCGCAGTGGCGCCTGGACCTGCTCCGCACCCCGGCCGAGCCGGTGGGTGAACTCGGTGACGCGGAACGCGTGTTGGCCGAGGCCCTGGAAGCCGGCGCCCTCGTGCTCGCGGCCGACGCGGTGGGCGGCGCGGCGGCGGTCTTCGAGCTGACGCTGCGGTACGCGAAGGAGCGGGAGCAGTTCGGCCGGGCCATCGGCTCGTTCCAGGCGGTCAAGCACCGCCTCGCCGATCTGTTCACGGAGCTGGAGTCGGCCCGCTCGCTGCTGCTCGCCGCCGCGCACGGCGACGTACCCGCCGGGGCCGCGAAGGCCGTGTGCTGCGAGACGTACGAGCGCGTCGCGGGCGAGGCGATCCAGCTGCACGGCGGCATCGCCATCACCTGGGAGCACCCCGCCCACCGCTTCTTCAAGCGCGCCCACTCCACGGCCCGGCTGCTCGGCTCCCCCGCCTGGCACCGCGGGCGCCTGGCCCTCGCCTGACCACCCACAACCCCTAAGGACCCCCATGCCCGAGCAGGTGGATGTCGTCATCGTCGGCGCCGGATTCTCCGGCCTCTACGCCGCGTACCGGATGCGTGAACTCGGCCTGAGCGTCGCCGGGTTCGAGCGGGGCGCGGACGTCGGCGGGGTCTGGTACTGGAACCGGTACCCGGGCGCCCGCTGCGACGTGGAGTCCGTCGACTACTCGTACTCCTTCGACAAGGACCTGGAGCAGGAGTGGGACTGGTCGGAGAAGTACGCGACGCAGCCCGAGATCCTGCGCTACGTCGAGCACGTCGCCGAACGCCACGACCTGCGGCGGCACTTCACCTTCCGAACGTCCGTGGTCTCCGCCGAGCTGGACGAGGAGCGGCTGCGCTGGACGGTGCGCACGGACGGCGGCCGGGAGGTCGAGGCACGGTACGTGCTGTTCGGCGTCGGCTGCCTGTCCTCCACCCACCTGCCCGAGATCGAGGGCATCGCCGACTTCGCCGGGGCCTCGTACCACACGGGCGAATGGCCGCACGAGGGCGTGGACTTCACGGGGCTGCGGGTCGGCGTCATCGGCACGGGCTCGTCCGGCATCCAGTCGATCCCGGAGATCGCCCGCCAGGCCGCGCAGTTGACGGTGTTTCAGCGCAGCGCCAACTACTCGATCCCGGCGGGGAACAAGCCGCTGAGCGACGCGGACCGGGCCGCGCAGAAGGCGGACTACGCCGAGCGGCGCCGCCTCGCCCGCCTCTCCGGGGGCGGCTCGCCGCACATGGCGCATCCGCTGAAGACGCTGGAGGCCTCGCCCGACGAGCGCCGCGAGGCCTTCGAGAAGCGCTGGGAGCTGGGCGGCGTCCTGTACTCGAAGACGTTCCCCGACCAGCTCACCGACCGCGCGGCGAACGACGAGGCGCGCCGGTTCTGGGAGGAGAAGGTGCGCGCGGAGATCGCGGACCCGGCGGTCGCCGAGCAGCTCATCCCCGCCGACCACCCCATCGGCACCAAACGGATCGTCACGGACGACGGCTACTTCGCGACGTACAACCGCGACAACGTGCACCTGGTGAACCTGCGGGCGAACCCGATCGAGCGGGTCGAGGCGGCCGGCATCCGCCTCGCGGACGGCACGCTCACCGAACTCGACGTGATCGTGTACGCGACCGGCTTCGACGCGATGACCGGCTCCCTCGACCGGATCTCGGTGACCGGCCGGGGCGGGCGGACGCTGAAGGAGGCGTGGGCGGCGGGTCCGCGCACGTACCTCGGGCTCGGCGTGGACGGCTTCCCGAACCTCTTCAACCTCGCGGGCCCCGGCTCGCCGTCCGTCCTCGCCAACATGATCCTCTGCGGCGAGCAGCACACCGACTGGATCGCCGGGCTGCTCGGGCATCTGCGCGAGGGCGGCTACGCGGGCGTGGAGGCGCGCGCCGAGGCGGTGGACGCGTGGGTGGACGAGTGCAGGGAGCGGGCCGACGGCACGCTGATGACGGCGGCCAACTCCTGGTACCTCGGCGCCAACATCCCGGGAAAGCCACGAGTGTTCATGCCGTTCGTCGGCGGCTTCGGGGTGTACGGCGACATCATCGAGAAGGTCGCGGCGGCCGGGTACCAGGGGTTCGAGCTGCTCAGCGGGTGAGGTCCGCCAGGTCGGCGAAGGCGGCGGCACAGGCCGCCTTCGCCTCGGGCAGCGCGACCCGGCCGCCCATCGTCATGAAGCCGTGGAACGCCTCGTCGTAGCAGTGGTACCGCGTGGGCACCCCCGCCGCGGTCAGGAGTTCCGCGTACCGCCGGCCCTCGTCGCGCAGCGGGTCGAGCCCGGCGGTGACGACGAACGCGGGCGGCAGGCCGTCGAATCGTGCCGCCGCGAGCGGAGTGGCACGGAGGTCGCGGGCGTCCTCGGGGCGGGTCAGGTATTGCTGCCAGTACCAGCGCAGATGGTCGGCGGTGACGAAGTACCCGTGCGCGTTCTCCTCGTACGAGGCCGAGTCCCGGGCCGGGTCCAGCATCGGGTAGTACAGGTGCTGGGCGGCGAGGGCGGGCCCGCCGCGCTCCCGGGCGAGCAGCGCGGTGACCGCGGCGAGCGTGCCGCCCGCGCTGTCGCCCGCGACGACGAGGGGCCGGTCCGGGTGGGTCTTCGCGGCCCACAGGAGCGCGGTGTACGCGTCCTCGGGGGCGGCGGGGAAGGGGTTTTCGGGCGCCAGCCGGTAGTCGACGGAGACGACCAACACCCCGGTGGCAGCGGCGAGTTCACGGCAGAAGCCGTCGTGCGAGTCGAGCGAGCAGAGCACCATGCCGCCGCCGTGGAAGAAGACGACGACGGGCGTGTTCCCGCCCTCGCGCCCGGGCTCGTAGACCCGCACGGGCACGCCGTCGGCGTCCTGGTCGACGACCTGGTGCAGAGAGGGGAGCCGGGGCGGCGGCGGGGCGGGGCGCTCCGCGAAGTACCTGCGTACGTCGCGGATGTCGGTGAACTCGGTACCGAGGGCTGGGAAGTTGGCGGTGCAGGCGTCGATGAGTGCCTGCACGTCGGGGCGGGGGCCGCGGCCGGGAGGGGTCACTTCCCGCCGTCCTCTCCCCGCCCGCGCTGGGCGAACACCGGCATCCGTCCCGCCGACGCGCCGCCGTCCGCGGCGACCTCGGCGCCGGTGAGGTAGGAGGCGTCGTCGGAGGCGAGGAACGCGACGAGCCGGGCGACCTCATCGGGCCTGCCGATGCGGCCGAGCGCGGCGGCCGGGTGCTCGGTGGTGCCGAGGTGGGCGGTCATCGCCGTGTCGATGGCGCCGGGGAAGACGGCGTTGACGCGGATCCCGTCGCCGCCGAGTTCGAGCGCGGCGGTCCGGCTCAGCCCGCGCAGCCCCCACTTCGCGGCGCCGTACGAGCCGTGCCCCCAGATGCCCTGGACCCCGGCCTGGGACGAGATGTTGACGATGGCTCCGCCCCGCTCCCCCGCCCGCATGGCGGGGACGACGGCCTGGAGCCCCAGGAACGGCCCGACGAGGTCGACCTTGAGGATCCGCTCCAGCTGGGCCGGGTCCTCGTTGACGATGGGCGAGGTCGTGTAGATGGCGGCGTTGTTGACGAGGACGTCGAGCCGGCCGTACGTCTCGGTGGCGACGCGGACGGCGTGGGACCAGGAGTCGGCGTCGGTGACGTCGAGGCGCACGAAGCGCGCGGCGCCGTCCCCCAGTTCACCGGCGACCTTCTCCCCTTCGGCCACGAGCACGTCCCCGAGCACGACCCGCGCGCCGCGGCCGACCATTTCCCGGGCTATGGCCTCGCCCATCCCGCGCGCGGCACCGGTCACCAGGGCGACCTTTCCGTCCAGTTGTCCCTCACTCATCCGCGTATCCCTCCAGCTCGACGTTGTCTCCGAAACAGCCCGGTGGGCGGCACGAGCCACCCACCGGAACACTTCTCCTTGCCCGGCGCTCTGCGGGGCCGGGAATTGCCTGTCAGCGGGAGGGCGAGCGACCGCCCTCCGGGTGGTGCTCGCCGTGGTGTCTGCAGGCGCAGAGGCGGGGCCTACGGGGGCCGAAGCCCCCGGAGGGGGCGGGCGGGTGGGAGGCGGGCGGGGGCCGGCGCGGCCTGCGGGGCCCGGTGCCGCGCAGCGCGTGCGGAGGGCGCCGGGTCCCGGTGCGGCGCAACCGGCCGCCCGGCCCCGACCACCCACCCGTACGGCCAAGGTCACCCGCCCCCCGCCATCCGCCGCGCCGCCCGGTACCCGAAGACCATCCCCGTGCCGATGGGCGCGCCGGGGCCCGGGTACACCGCCCCCGTCACGTTCGCCGCCGTGTTGCCCACCGCGTAGAGGCCCTCGATCGCGGAGCCGTCCTCGCGCAGCACCCGGGCGTCGGCGTCCGTGTCGACGCCGCCCTTCGTGCCCAGGTCGCCGAGGACCATCCGCACCGCGTGGAAGGAGCCGGAGGACAGCGGCAGCAGGCACGGGTTGGGCGCGCCCTCCTCGCCCTCGCCCGCGAAGAACCGGTCGTAGGGGTCGTCGCCGCGGCCGAACTCCGGGTCGTGGCCCTTCTCCGCGTACTCGTTGAAGGTCTCGACCGTGGCCGCGAGGCCCTCCACCGGCACCCCGATCGCCTCGGCGAGCGCCTCCACGGAGTCCGCGCTCTTCCACACCCCGGCCGCCTCGAACGACTCCCGGTCGACCGGGACGAGCACGATGCCGGGCGGCTCCTCGCCGTGCCGCGCGTCCCACACCCACCACACGGGGCGGTCCGGCGCGTCCCCGGCCCCCGCCGCGATCATGGCCCGGCCCATCCGGTCGTAGGACAGGCACTCGTTGGCGAACCTGCGCCCCTCGACGTCGACGAAGACGCCGCCGCGGAAGCCGAGCGCGAACGCCGCCCCGCCGTCGGGGAAGAGCACGGACGGGCACCACCAGCTCTCGCCGAGCAGCGACGTCGCCGCGCCGAGCCCTTGGGCGGCCCGCAGCGCGTCGCCCGTGCCGCCGCCCTCGGGGCCCATCGTCCAGTCGGCCCCCGGCCCGTTGCCCCAGGCGCGGCGCAGTTCGGCGTCCCGCTCGTAGCCGCCGGCGGCCAGCAGCACACCGCGCCGGGCGCGGATCGCGACCGTACGACCCTCCGCGTCGCGCACCTCGGCGCCGACGACCCGCCCGTCCTCGTCCTGTACGAGCCCGGTGAACGCGGTGCGCGTCCGCGCCCGCCCACCGGCCGACTCAAGGGCCAGCAGCAGCCGGCCGATGAGCGCGCGCCCGTCCTCCAGCGCTCCCTCGGGCGCCGGCACTCCGAGCCGCTCGCTCCAGGCCGGCGGGCGGACGGCGTCGAGCAGCGGCTGCTCGCCCGCGGGCCGCTCCAGAGGGACCGGGAAGACGCCGCGCCCCGCGTCGAAGCGGCCGGGGCCCGGGTAGTAGTCGGGGAACGGCCGGTACTCGAACCGCAGGAACGCGCTGCGCTCCAGGAACTCGACGGTGGGCCCGGCCCCGTCGAGGTACGCGTCCTGCACCTCGTGCGGCGTCGTGTCGCCGACCAGGGACCGGAAGTACGCGCGGGCCAGCTCGGCGCTGTCCTCGACGCCGGCGCGGGCCTGCGCCTGGTTGCCGGGCAGCCACAGACAGGCCCCGGCGTACGCGGTCGTCCCGCCGAAGTACTCGGTCTTCTCGACGACGAGGGTGTCGAGGCCGCGCGCGGCGGCGCTGTACGCGCCGGTCAGGGCGGCGCCGCCGGAGCCGACGACCAGCACGTCGACCGTCTCGTCCCACTCCACAACAGCGTTGCTGCTCACAGCGTCTCGCTCCTCTCGTACCACTGGGGAAGGACGGCACGGGCGGCGATCCGCCAGCCGTCCGCGGTGCGCCGGTACTCGTCCTCGTACCGGACGAGGCAGCGCACATCGCCCCCGTCGGCACCGAGATGGTGGGCGAGGCTGTACGTGACCGCGCGGGCGCTCTCGGGCCCGGTCAGCTCGGCTACGTGGTTCCCGACCTGGTGGAAGGTGCGCGGGAAGACGGCGAGTTCGTCGAAGAGCTTGTTGCGTTCGGCGGAGCCGGCCCGCTCCCACAGCACCGTGCCGTCGGGCTTGTGGGCGACGAGCCTGCCGTCGTCGGTGAACTGGGCGTCGAGCAGGGCGGGTTCCCGCCCGTCGACGGCCAGCGCGTAGCTCTCGGCGAGGCGCCTCAGCGCGAGCGCGTCGCCGGGCTCGGGAGGAACAGGAGTACGGGTCATGCCCTCAGCCTGTCCGGGCCTCACCCGGCGCTCCACCGCCTGTTCCCGCTCAGCGGGATGCGGCTCCCGCGGGGGTCGTCACAGGCGCTCGATGATCGTGACGTTGGCCTGGCCGCCGCCCTCGCACATGGTCTGGAGGCCGAACCGGCCGCCGGTGCGCTCCAGTTCGTGCAGCAGGGTCGTCATCAGCTTGCTGCCGGTGGCGCCGAGGGGGTGGCCGAGGGCGATCGCGCCCCCGTTCACGTTGACCTTCTCGGGGTCGGTGCCGGTCTCCTTGAGCCAGGCGAGGACGACCGGGGCGAACGCCTCGTTGATCTCGACGAGGTCGATGTCGTCCATGCTCAGGCCGGTCTTCTTCAGCGCGTACGCGGTCGCCGGGATCGGCGCGGACAGCATCCGGATGGGGTCCTCGCCGCGTACGGAGAGGTGGTGGATGCGGGCCCTGGGCGTCAACCCGTGTTCCCGGACGGCCTGTTCGGAGGCGAGGAGCATGGCCGCCGCCCCGTCGGAGACCTGCGAGGAGCAGGCTGCGGTGATGGTGCCGCCCTCGACGACGGGGTTGAGGCCCGCCATCTTCTCCAGGGTTGTGTCCCGGCGCGGGCCCTCGTCGACGGTGACGTCCCCGTAGGCGACGGTCTCCTTCGCGAACCGGCCCTCGTCGATGGCGCGCAGCGCCCGCTGGTGGGACTGGAGCGCCCACTGCTCCTGGTCCTGCCGCGTGATGCCCCACTTCTCGGCGATGAGTTCCGCGCCGTGGAACTGGTTGACCGGCGCGTCGCCGTAGCGGGCGCGCCAGCCCTCGCTGCCCAGGTAGGGGCCCTCGGTGAGGCCGAGCGGCTCGGCGGCCTGCCGGGAGGCGAAGGCGATCGGGATCATCGACATGTTCTGCGTGCCGCCCGCGACGACGAGGTCCTGGGTGCCGGAGAGCACGCCCTGCGCCGCGAAGTGGACGGCCTGCTGGGAGGAGCCGCACTGCCGGTCGACGGTGACGCCCGGCACCTCCTCGGGAAGCCCGGCGGCGAGCCACGCGGTGCGGGCGATGTCGCCGGCCTGCGGGCCGACGGTGTCGAGGCAGCCGAAGACGACGTCCTCGACGGCGGCCGGGTCGACGCCGCTGCGCGCAACGAGCTCCTTCAGGACGTGGGCGCCCAGGTCGGCGGGGTGGACGGCGCTGAGCCCGCCCTTGCGCCGCCCGACGGGGGTACGGACCGCATCGACGATGTAGGCCTCGGCCATGACGCATCAACTCCAGTCGCTTCTAAGGATGGTGGGGCTGGGCTATCCCGTCGAGCACCATCGCCAGGTACTCGCGGGCGATCTCCTCGGGGCTGTGTCTGCCGCCCGGCCGGTACCAGGACGCGGCGACCCACACGGTGTCGCGCACGAACCGGTAGGTGAGCCGGATGTCGAGGTCGGCGCGGAAGGCCCCGGCCGCCACCCCTTCCTGGAGGGTGGTCAGCCAGGTCTGCTCGAACTTGCGCTGCGAGGCGGCGAGGAACGCGAACCGCTCCCGGGCCGCGAGCGCCTTCGACTCCTTCTGGTAGATGGCGACGGCGGGGCCGTGCCGGTCGATCTCCCGGAACGACTCGGTGACCAGGGCCCGCATCGTCTCGCGCGGATCGTGTCCGGCGGCGAGCACGGTGTCGTAGCGGCCCCACAGCTCGTCGAGGAAGCCGCGCAGGATCTCCTCGACGATCGAATCCTTCGAGTCGAAGTGGTAGTAGAGGCTGCCCGCGAGCATCCCCGCGGCGTCGGCGATCCGGCGCACGGTGGTGGCGTCGTAGCCCTGCGCGGCGAACACCTCGGCCGCCGTGGCGAGGAGTTCGCGCCGCCGCTCGGGCGAGGGGCTCATGCGCGCTGGCTGCTGACGGAGACGGTCTCGCCGGTCATGTACGAGGAGTAACCGGAGACGAGGAAGACCATCACGTTGGCCACCTCCCAGGGCTCCGCGTAGCGGCCGAAGGCCTCCTTCTCGGTCAGCTCGGCGAGCAGCTCCTCGGACGTCACCTTCACCAAGTGGGGGTGCATGGCGAGGCTCGGCGCCACCGCGTTGACCCGCACCCCGTACTCCGCCGCCTCTATCGCCGCGGTCCTGGTCAGGGCCATGACTCCGGCCTTGGCGGCGGCGTAGTGCGCCTGTCCGGCCTGGGCGCGCCAGCCGATGACGGACGCGTTGTTGACGATCGCGCCGCCTCGGCCGGAGTCGCGGAAGGCGCGCAGGGCGGCCCGGACACAGCGGAACGTCCCGTTCAACGTGACGTCCAGGACCTTGGTCCACTGCTCGTCGGTCATGTCGACGAGCGCCGAAGTACCGCCGAGACCGGCGTTGTTGACGACGATGTCGAGTCCGCCGTGCCGCTCGGCGGTGTGCGCGAAGAGGGCCTGCACCTGCTCCTCGTCCGTCACGTCGCAGGCGAGTGCGGAGACCCGCTCGGCGCCGAACTCGGCGGCGAGCGCTTCCTCGCTCTCCTTGAGGCGCCGCGCGTGCGCGTCGCTGATCACGACGCGGGCCCCCTCCTCCAGGAAGCGGCGCGCGGTGGCGCCGCCGATCCCGGCGCCCGCGGCCGCGGTGATGACGGCGCTGCGCCCGTCGAGCAGCTGGTGGCCGGGGACGTATCCGGGAGCCGTGGACCTCACCGAACTCATACGCGCACCTCTTTCGGCAGGCCGAGCAGCCGCTCGGCGATGATGTTGCGCTGGATCTCGTCCGACCCCGCGTAGATGGTGTCGGCGCGGGAGAAGAGGAAGAGCCGCTGCCACTGGTCGAGTTCGTAGGGCTCGCCCTCCGCGACGGTGGACGCCGCGCCGCACACGTCCATCGCCAGCTCGCCGAGGCCGCGGTGCCAGGCGGCCCAGTACAGCTTGGCGACGGAGGGGTCGACGCCGCGCCGCGCGTTGGCCGCCATCGCCTGAAGTCCCGTCCACGCGCGGGCGAGGCGGTCGCGCAGGAGGGGGTCGTCCAGCGCGCCGTTCCTCCCCGCGAGCGCGATCAGTTCCTGCAGCTCGCGGCGGAATCCGATCTGCTGGCCGACGGTGGAGATGCCGCGCTCGAACCCGAGCGTGGCCATGGCGACGCGCCAGCCGTCCCCGATGTCGCCGACGACGTACGAGGCCGGGGTGCGGGCGCCGTCGAAGAACACCTCGTTGAACTCGCTGGTCCCGGTGAGCTGCACGATGGGCCGGACCTCGACGCCCGGCCGGTCGAGCGGCACGAGCAGGTACGAGAGTCCTGCGTGCCGCCGCGAACCCGGTTCCGTGCGGGCGAGCACGAAGCACCACTGCGCCTCGTGCGCCAGCGACGTCCAGGTCTTCTGCCCGTCGACGATCCACTCCGCGCCGTCCTCGCTCAGGCGCGCGCGGGTGCGGACGCCCGCGAGGTCGGAGCCCGCGCCGGGCTCGCTGTACCCCTGGCACCACAGCTCCTCGACGCGCCGGATCGGCTCCAGGAAACGCGACTTGTGCTCGTCCGTGCCGAACGCGATGAGCGTCGGCCCGAGGAGCTGCTCCCCTATGTGATTGACGCGGGCGGGCGCGTCCGCCAGCGCGTACTCCTCGTGCAGGGCGATCTGCGCCTCGAGGCTCGCGCCCCGCCCGCCGTGCTCCTCGGGCCAGCCGACGCACGTCCAGCCGTGCGCCGCCATGTGCCGCTCCCAGGCCAGGCGCTCGGCGAACGCCTCGTGCTCGCGGCCCGGGCCGCCGCTGCCCCGCAACTCGGCGTACTCCCCCGAGAGTTCCTGCTCCAGCCAGTCACGGAAACCGGCCCGGAAGTCCTCGACGCTGTCCATGCTCATAAGCTAACCTACCAAACACTTGTTAGGGAAGGACGTTTCCGATGCCAGCAGCGCAGTCCGCAGCGACCGAAGGCCCCGACACCCCCGTCCTGTACGAGGTCAGGGGCCGGGTGGCCCATGTGACGATGAACCGGCCGAAGTACCGCAACGCGCAGAACTCGGCGATGACGTACGCCCTGGACTCCGCCTTCTACCGGGCCGCCGAGGACGAGGACGTGAAAGTGGTCGTGCTCGCGGGCGCGGGCGAGCACTTCTCCGCGGGGCACGACATCGGGACGCCCGAGCGGGACGCGCACCTGCCGTTCGAGCGGCGGGCCGGGCTGTGGTGGGACCACTCCGACAAGCGGGGCGCCGAATCGCGGTTCGCGCGCGAGTCGGAGGTGTATCTGGGCATGTGCCGGCGCTGGCGCGAGCTGCCGAAGCCGGTGGTCGCGTCGGTCCAAGGGGCCTGCGTGGCGGGCGGGTTGATGCTCGCCTGGGTGTGCGACCTGATCGTGGCGAGCGAGGACGCGTTCTTCGCCGACCCGGTCGTCCGGATGGGGATACCGGGCGTCGAGTACTTCGCGCACCCGTGGGCGATGCCGCCGCGGATCGCCAAGGAGTTCCTGTTCACGGGCGAGCGGATGAGCGCGCGCAGGGCGTACGAGGTGGGGATGGTCAACCGCGTGGTGCCCCGGGACGAGCTGTCGGCCGCCACGCACGACCTGGCGGACCGGGTGGGCGAGATGCCACGGCTCGGGCTCGCGCTGACCAAGCGCGCGGTGAACCAGGCGGAGGACCTCCAGGGTCTGCACGCGGGCATGGACTCGGTCTTCGGCCTGCACCACCTGGCGCACGCGCACAACGCGGAGACGGCGGCGGACTCCCTTGGCGGCATGGACGTCCGCGCCATGAAGGAGGCGGGCGCCCGATGAACCTGGAGTTCACCCCGGACCAGGACGCGTTCCGCGAGGAGGCGCGGGCGTGGCTCGCGGCGCACGTCCCTGCCGAGCCGCTCCCCTCCCTGGAGACGGCCGAGGGCTTCGCCGCGCACCGCGCGTGGGAGGCCGAGCTGTCCGCGGACCGCTGGTCGGTCGTCTCGTGGCCGGAGGAGTTCGGCGGCCGGGGCGTGGACATCTTCAAGTGGCTGATCTTCGAGGAGGAGTACTACGCGGCGGGGGCCCCGGGCCGCGTCTCGCAGAACGGCATCAACCTCCTCGCCCCGACCCTCTTCGACCACGCCACGGACGAACAGCGGGCGCGCGTGCTGCCGTCGATGGCGAGCGGCGAGACGATCTGGGCGCAGGCCTGGTCGGAGCCCGAGGCGGGCTCCGACCTCGCGGCGCTGCGCTCGCGCGCGGTGCGCACGGACGGCGGGTGGCTGCTGCGCGGCCAGAAGACGTGGTCCTCGCGGGCCGCGTTCGCCGACCGGGCCTTCGGCATCTTCCGCACGGACCCGGAGGCCGCCAAGCCGCACCACGGGCTCACGTACCTGATGTTCGACCTGCGCGCGCCCGGGGTCACGGTCCGGCCGATCGGCCGGATCGACGGCAAGCCGGCCTTCGCCGAACTGTTCCTCGACGACGTGTTCGTGCCGGACGAGGACGTGATCGGCGAGGTGGGCAACGGGTGGCGGATCGCGATGTCGACGACGGGGAACGAGCGGGGGCTCATGCTCCGCTCCCCCGGCCGCTTCCTCGCCGCCGCCGACCGGCTGCTCGGGCTGTGGCGGAAGCGCGGCGCGGATCCGGCGCTGCGGGACCGGGTGGCGGACGCGGTGGCCGGGGCGCGCGCGTACCGGCTGTTCACGTACGGCAACGCGTCGCGGTTCGCGGCGGGCGAGAGGATCGGGGCCGAGTCGAGCCTGAACAAGGTGTTCTGGTCGGAGTACGACATCGCTCTGCACGAGACGGCGCTCGAACTGCTGGGTGCGGACGGCGAGTTGGCGGACGGCGAATGGTCGGAGGGCTACACGTTCTCGCTCGCGGGGCCCATCTACGCCGGTACGAACGAGATCCAGCGCGACATCATCGCCGAGCGGCTGCTCGGCCTGCCGAAGGGACGCCGCTGATGAGGTTCCTCCTGGACGCGGAGCAGGCCGAGTTCGGCCGCACGCTCGACCGGATGCTGGGCGCGGCGGACACGCCTGCGGCGATACGGGCGTGGGCGGCCGGCGACGCGGGCCCCGGGCGGGCGCTGTGGGGGCGGCTCGCGGAGGCGGGGGTGTTCGCGCTCGCCGTCCCCGAGGCGTACGAGGGGGTGGGCCCGCTGCCGGTGGAGATGGCGGTGTCCTACGTGGAGTTGGGCCGCCATGCCGTGCCGGGGCCGGTCGTGGAGACGGCGGCGGTGGCGACGCTGCTGAGCGGCTCGGAGGCCGCGAAGGAGTGGTTGCCGAGGATCGCGGCGGGGGACGTGATGGCCACCGTGCCCTCCGGGCCCCATGCGTTGGACGCGGACTCGGCGGACGCGGTGTTCGTGGTGGACGGTGACGAGGTGCGGCTCGCCGCGGGGCGCGGGCCGCTGCGGGAGTCGGCGGATCCGGCGCGGCGGTTGTTCGTGCCGGACGGGGGCGGCGAGGTCGTGGCGCGCGGCGCGAGGGTCCGGGAGGCGGTGGACATGGCGTCGTTCCTGACGGCGGCGCAGTCGCTGGGCGTGGGCCTGGAGCTGTTGCGGCGCACGGTCGAGTACGTGAAGCAGCGCGAACAGTTCGGGGTCGCGGTCGGCTCCTTCCAGGCGGTGAAGCATCGGCTCGCGGATGCGCTGGTGGGCCTGGAGTTCGCCCGTCCGCTGCTGTTCGGGGCGGCGCTGTCGATGACGTCGTCGGACATCGCGGCGGCGAAACTGGCGACCGGGGAGGCGGCCTACGCGGCGGCCCGCGCGGCGCTCCAGCTCCACGGCGCGGTGGGCTACACGGAGGAGCTCGACCTGTCCCTCTGGCTCCGCAAGGCCCGCCCATTGCGGGACACGTGGGGCACCCCGTCGGCGTGCCGAACCCTGATCGTGGCGTAGCCCCGACGCCCCGCTTACGCGGCACCGGGGGCCGCCTTGCCCACCCTGCCGCCCAAGGCGGCAGACTGCCCAAGGCGGTTGCGACCCCCGGCGCCCCGCGAGACCGACGCCCCCGGAGGGGGCGGGTGGTGGGAGATGGGCGGCGGACGCAGACAGAGGCTTGGCCGCCACCTGCGGGATGGCGGGCGGCATCAGGCCCCTGCGCCTGGTGGGTCACTCAAGCCCCCGTGACGGGTGGGCAAATCAAGCCCCTGCGGCGATTGAGCAGCGGGGTCCGGGGCGGAGCCCCGATCTTTTGAAGCCCCGCCGGCGCTTGAGGCGCGGGGGCCGGGGCGGAGCCCCGAGGCCGCAACCACGGCACCGGTCGCCGAGTCGCACACACGCTCGCCTAATCTGTGGCGCATGAAACGCGCGGGCTGCCTGCTCCTCTCCTTCGTCGCCGTGGCCCCCGTGGCCACCGCCGCCGTGTACCTCCTGTCACCCGACGACGACCCGGCCCCACGCGCCCGGCCCACCGCCTCCGCCCCGGCCCACCCCGGCAACCAGTCCGAAGCGGAGCGCAAGGCCGACGACAAGGCCATCGCGAACCTGCCGCCCGGCCTCGCCGCCCCGGAGAAGAAGGAGTTGGCCCAGCAGATCGTCGCCAGCGCCGAGAACTCGACGCTCGACTGGCGCGGCCAGTACGGCTACATCGAGGACATCGACGACGGCCAGGGCTACACCGCCGGCATCATCGGCTTCTGCACCGGCACCCACGACCTGCTGACCCTGGTCGAGCGCTACACGAAGTCCCACCCGGACAACGGCCTGGCCCGCTACCTCCCCGCCCTGCGCAAGGTCGACGGCACGGACTCCCACGAGGGCCTCGACCCCGGCTTCACCACGGCGTGGAAGAAGGAGGCCGGCCACAAGGCCTTCCGCGACATCCAGGAGAAGGAGCGCGACCGCGGCTACTTCGACCCGGCGGTCCGCCTCGCCAAGCTCGACGGCCTGGGCACGCTCGGCCAGTTCATCTACTACGACGCGATGGTCCTGCACGGCCCCGGCACGGGCCCGCACGGCTTCTACGGCCTGCGCGAGGCGGCCCTCAAGGAGGCCGACACCCCGTCGCAGGGCGGCCAGGAGAAGGCGTACCTCGACATCTTCCTCGACCAGCGCCGCAAGGCGATGAAGGCGAAGAACCCCGACCGCGACACCACCCGCATCGACACGGCCCAGCGCCAGTTCCTCTACGACGGCAACCTGTCCCTGAAGACCCCGCTGACGTGGAAGGTCTACGGCGAGACGTTCCGCATCCCGGGCTGAACGCACCGCGACGCCCGCCCAGGCGTCCGGTCGGGGACTGTAGGGCGAGCGTCGCGCTCTGTTCCGTACGCCGTTGTACGGGACGTATCTTGACGGCCTGTCAGGCCGTGCGGATCACACGGCCAGCGCGCGGTCCGTCGGGCGGATCGGAGCGGGCAGCTCCGACGCCCCGGTCAGGAACCGGTCGACACCACGCGCGGCCGAGCGGCCCTCCGCGATGGCCCACACGATCAACGACTGGCCGCGGCCGGCGTCGCCCGCCACGAACACACCCGGCACGTTGGTCTGGAACTCGTCGTCGCGGGCGACGTTGCCGCGCGCGTCGAGGTCCAGGCCGAACTGCGAGACCAGACCGTTCTCCTGGTCCGTGCCCGTGAAGCCCATCGCGAGGGTGACCAGCTGCGCCGGGATCTTGCGCTCCGTGCCGGGCTTGTTGACGAGCTTGCCGTCGACGAACTCGACCTCGGAGAGGTGCAGCCACTGGACGTTGCCGTCCTCGTCGCCCTCGAAGTGGGTGGTGCCCGCCGAGTAGATGCGCTCGCCGCCCTCCTCGTGCGCGGAGGTGACCTTGTAGAGCATCGGGAACGTCGGCCACGGCTGCGTGGTCGTGTTCCGCTCCTCGTTCGGCTGCGGCATGATCTCCAGCTGCGTCACCGAGGCGGCGCCCTGACGGTGGGCGGTGCCCACGCAGTCGGCGCCGGTGTCACCGCCGCCGATCACGACGACGTGCTTGCCCTCGGCGGTGATGGGCGGCTGGACGTAGTCGCCCTCCTGCACCTTGTTGGAAAGGGGCAGGTACTCCATCGCGTAGTGGATGCCGTTGAGCTCACGGCCCGGGACCGGCAGGTCACGGGAGACCGTGGCGCCCGCCGCGACGACGACCGCGTCGTAGCGCTTGCGCAGGCCCGCCGCGTCGATGTCGCGGCCGACCTCCACACCGGTGCGGAACTTGGTGCCCTCCGCGCGCATCTGCTCGATGCGGCGGTTGATGTGGCGCTTCTCCATCTTGAACTCGGGGATGCCGTAGCGGAGCAGGCCGCCGATGCGGTCGGCGCGCTCGTAGACGGCGACCGTGTGACCGGCCCGCGTCAGCTGCTGGGCGGCGGCGAGTCCCGCCGGCCCCGAGCCGATGACGGCGACGGTCTTGCCCGACAGGCGCTCCGGGATCTGCGGGGCGACGTCGCCCCGGTCCCACGCCTGGTCGATGATCGAGACCTCGACGTTCTTGATGGTCACGGCCGGCTGGTTGATGCCGAGCACGCACGCCGACTCACAGGGGGCCGGGCAGAGACGACCGGTGAACTCCGGGAAGTTGTTGGTCGCGTGCAGGCGCTCCTGCGCGGCCGACCAGTCCTCGCGGTACGCGTAGTCGTTCCACTCGGGGATCAGGTTCCCCAGCGGGCAGCCGTTGTGACAGAACGGGATGCCGCAGTCCATGCAGCGGGACGCCTGCTTGCTGATGATGGGCAGCAGGGACCCGGGAACGTAGACCTCGTTCCAGTCCTTGACGCGCTCCTCGACCGGGCGGGTCTGCGCGACCTCGCGGCCATGGTTGAGAAAGCCCTTGGGATCAGCCATTGGTCGCCGCCTCCATCATCTTCTCGGTGATCTCGGTCTCGGAGAGACCGTCTCGCTCGGCGGCGTCCTTGGCGGCGAGCACTGCCTTGTACGTGCTGGGGATGATCTTGGTGAACCGGGCCACCGAGGCGTCCCAGTCGACGAGCAGCTTCTCGGCGACCGTCGAACCGGTCTCCTCGGCGTGCCGGCGCACCACGTCGTGCAGCCACTGCTTGTCGGTGTCGTCGAGGGGCTCGACGGCCGACTTGTTCCCGGCGTTGAGGTTGTCCGGGTCCATGTCGATGACGTACGCGATGCCGCCCGACATACCGGCCGCGAAGTTGCGGCCCGTCTCGCCGAGGATCACCGCGTGGCCGCCGGTCATGTACTCGCAGCCGTGGTCGCCCACGCCCTCCGAGACGACCGTGGCACCGGAGTTGCGGACGCAGAAGCGCTCGCCGGTGCGGCCGCGCAGGAACAGCTCGCCGCCCGTCGCGCCGTACGCGATGGTGTTGCCGGCGATCGTCGAGTACTCGGCGAGGTGGTCGGCGCCGCGGTCCGGGCGGACCACGATGCGGCCGCCCGAGAGGCCCTTGCCGACGTAGTCGTTGGCGTCGCCTTCGAGCCGGAGCGTCACACCGCGCGGGACGAACGCGCCGAAGGACTGGCCCGCGGAGCCCGTGAAGGTGATGTCGATGGTGTCGTCGGGCAGGCCCGCGCCACCGAACTTCTTCGTCACCTCGTGGCCGAGCATGGTGCCGACCGTGCGGTTGATGTTGCGGATGGCGACCTGGGCGCGGACCGGCTGGGCGTCCGTCTGGTCGTTGGCGGCGAGGGCGTCGGCGGCGAGCTTGATCAGCTCGTTGTCGAGCGCCTTCTCCAGACCGTGGTCCTGCTCGATGATCCGGTGCCGGACGGCGCCCGCGGGCAGCTCGGGCACGTGGAACAGCGGCTCCAGGTCGAGGCCCTGCGCCTTCCAGTGGTTCACGGCCCGCTCGGTGTCGAGGAGTTCGGCGTGACCGACGGCCTCCTCGATGGAGCGGAAGCCCATCTCGGCGAGCAGCTCGCGGACCTCTTCGGCGATGAACTTGAAGAAGTTGACGATGTACTCGGCCTTGCCGGAGAAGCGCTCGCGCAGCGTCGGGTTCTGCGTGGCGATGCCGACCGGGCAGGTGTCCAGGTGGCAGACGCGCATCATGACGCAGCCGGAGACGACGAGCGGCGCGGTCGCGAAACCGAACTCCTCGGCGCCGAGCAGCGCGGCGATCAGCACGTCACGGCCGGTCTTCAGCTGGCCGTCGGTCTGGACGACGATGCGGTCGCGCAGGCCGTTGAGCAGCAGCGTCTGCTGGGTCTCGGCGAGGCCGAGCTCCCAGGGACCACCGGCGTGCTTGAGCGAGGTGAGCGGGGATGCGCCCGTGCCGCCGTCGTGGCCGGAGATCAGGACGACGTCCGCGTGCGCCTTGGACACACCGGCCGCGACCGTACCCACGCCGACCTCGGAGACCAGCTTCACGTGGATGCGGGCCTGCGGGTTGGCGTTCTTGAGGTCGTGGATCAGCTGAGCCAGGTCCTCGATGGAGTAGATGTCGTGGTGCGGCGGCGGGGAGATGAGGCCCACGCCCGGCGTTGAGTGACGCGTCTTGGCGACCCACGGGTAGACCTTGTGGCCGGGCAGCTGGCCGCCCTCGCCGGGCTTGGCGCCCTGGGCCATCTTGATCTGGATGTCGTCGGAGTTGACCAGGTATTCGCTGGTCACGCCGAAGCGGCCGGAGGCGACCTGCTTGATCGACGAGCGGCGCGCCGGGTCGTACAGGCGCTCCGGGTCCTCGCCGCCCTCACCGGTGTTGGACTTGCCGCCCAGCTGGTTCATGGCGATGGCGAGGGTCTCGTGGGCCTCGCGCGAGATGGAGCCGTACGACATGGCGCCGGTCGAGAAGCGCTTGACGATCTCGGAGGCCGGCTCGACCTCGTCGATGGAGATCGGGGTGCGGCCCTCGGACTTGAAGTTGAACAGGCCGCGCAGCGTCATCAGCCGCTCGGACTGCTCGTTCACGCGGTCCGTGTACTTCTTGAAGATGTCGTAGCTGCCCGAGCGCGTGGCGTGCTGCAGGCGGAAGACGGTCTCCGGGTCGAACAGGTGCGGCTCGCCCTCGCGGCGCCACTGGTACTCGCCGCCGATGTCGAGCGCGCGGTGCGCGGGCGCGATGCCGGAGGCGGGGTACGCCTTGGCGTGCCGGGCGGCGACCTCCTCGGCGATGACGCCGAGGTCGGCGCCGCCGATCTTGGTGGTGGTGCCGTTGAAGTACTTCTCGACGAAGGCCTCGTCGAGGCCGACGGCCTCGAAGACCTGGGCGCCGCGGTAGGAGGCGACGGTCGAGATGCCCATCTTGGACATGACCTTGAGGACGCCCTTGCCGAGCGCGTAGATCAGGTTCCGGATCGCGTCCTCGGCCGAGCCCACCTCGTCGGCCTTGAGGAAGGTGCCGGCGCGGACCAGGTCCTCGACCGACTCCATGGCGAGGTACGGGTTGACCGCCGCGGCACCGAATCCGATGAGCAGGGCGACGTGGTGGACCTCGCGCACGTCACCGGCCTCGACGAGGAGGCCCACCTGGGTGCGCTTCTTCGTACGGATGAGGTGGTGGTGGACGGCCGCGGTGAGCAGCAGCGAGGGGATCGGCGCGTGCTCGGCGTCGGAGTGCCGGTCGGAGAGCACGATCAGGCGGGCGCCGGCCTCGAGGGCGGCGTCGGCCTCGGCGCAGATCTCGTCGATCCGGGCGGCCAGCGAGTCGCCACCGCCGGAGACCCGGTACAGGCCGGACAGGGTCACGGCCTTCATGCCGGGCATGTCGCCGTCGGCGTTGATGTGGATGAGCTTGGCGAGCTCGTCGTTGTCGATCACCGGGAAGGGCAGGGTGACCGCGCGGCACGTGGCGGCCGTGGGCTCGAGCAGGTTGCTGCCGGGGCCCAGCGGGGAGCGCAGCGAGGTGACGAGCTCCTCGCGGATGGCGTCCAGCGGCGGGTTGGTGACCTGCGCGAACAGCTGCGTGAAGTAGTCGAAGAGCAGCCGCGGGCGGGCGGACAGGGCCGCGATCGGGGTGTCCGTGCCCATCGAGCCGATCGGCTCGGCGCCGGCCTTGGCCATCGGCGCGACGAGGATGCGGAGCTCCTCCTCGGTGTAGCCGAAGGTCTGCTGGCGGCGCGTGACGGAGGCGTGCGTGTGCACGATGTGCTCGCGCTCGGGGAGGTCGGAGAGCTCGATCTCGCCGGCCTCGAGCCACTCCTCGTAGGGGTGCTCGGCGGCGAGGGCGGACTTGATCTCGTCGTCCTCGATGATGCGGTGCTCGGCGGTGTCCACGAGGAACATCCGGCCGGGCTGCAGACGGCCCTTCTTGACGACCTTCGCCGGGTCGATGTCGAGGACGCCGACCTCGGAGCCGAGGACGACGAGGCCGTCGTCGGTCACCCAGTAACGCCCTGGCCGCAGACCGTTGCGGTCGAGAACGGCGCCGACCTGGGTACCGTCGGTGAAGGTGACACAGGCCGGGCCGTCCCAGGGCTCCATGAGGTTGGAGTGGTACTGGTAGAAGGCGCGCCGGGCCGGGTCCATGGAGGCGTGGTTCTCCCAGGCCTCCGGAATCATCATCAGGACGCTGTGCGGCAGCGAACGGCCGCCGAGGTGCAGCAGCTCCAGGACCTCGTCGAAGGAGGCGGAGTCGGAGGCGTCCGGCGTACAGACCGGGAAGATCCGCTCCAGGTTCTCCGAACCCCCGAAGAGGTCGGAGCCGAGCTGGGACTCGCGGGCGCGCATCCAGTTGCGGTTGCCCTTGACGGTGTTGATCTCACCGTTGTGGGCGACGAAGCGGTAGGGGTGCGCGAGCGGCCACGACGGGAAGGTGTTCGTGGAGAACCGGGAGTGCACGAGCGCGATCGCGGACGCGAAGCGGCGGTCGGACAGGTCCGGGAAGAAGGGCTCCAGCTGGCCGGTGGTCAGCATGCCCTTGTAGACGATCGTGCGCGCGGAGAGCGACGGGAAGTACACGTCGGCCTCGCGCTCGGCGCGCTTGCGCAGCACGAACGCCTTGCGGTCGAGCGCGATGTCCTTCGAGGTGCCGTCCGCGACGAACACCTGGCGGAAAATCGGCATCGTCGAGCGGGCCATCGAGCCGAGCAGCTGCGGGGCGACCGGGACCTCGCGCCAGCCGAGGACGTTCAGGCCCTCTTCGGCGGCGATCGTCTCGATCTTCGAGACGAACTCCTCGGTGCCCTCTTCGGGCAGGAAGGCGATACCGACGGCGTACGCACCGGCCTCGGGGAGGTCGAAGTCGACCACCTCGCGCAGGAAGGCGTCCGGAACCTGGGACAGGATGCCCGCGCCGTCGCCCGAGTCGGGCTCGGAGCCGGTGGCACCGCGGTGCTCCAGGTTTCGCAGGACGGTCAGCGCCTGCTCGACCAGCGTGTGGCTCGCCTCGCCGGTGAGGGTGGCCACGAACCCGACGCCACAGGCGTCGTGCTCGTTACGCGGGTCGTACATGCCCTGGGCAGCAGGGCGAGCATCCATGTGCGACCAGGTCTGGCCGCTGTGGGAATGCTGGGACGGCTGGCGCGAGGTACGCATCGGCTCTCCCGTCGTCGTCGTGGCAAGGTACGTGCCGAGGGACGACGTTGGCCCTCTGCGGAGAAGTGCAGCTCAAAAAATTTCGTGCAGATTACATGATGGGTCGGTTCTCGGGAACCGGATACTGCGTTCCAACATGCGGACACCGCGGGTGGCGGCGGGAGAGGCCTCAGCGGGCGGATCGATGACCGATGGCCGGGGTGGTGCTGGCGTGCGCCGCGGGCCTCATTGCCCCCAGCGCTTACGGCTCATGCCCCGTGGTCAAGTAATCGAAACCGCGCGGTAACGACTACTTATGCAAGGCGCTGTATAGGCATCTTCAGGCCACGGCCGCGACCCGTCAACCAGCAAAAGTCCCGAAGATGCTCCCCAGGAGATACGTCACACCCGCCGCGGCGCCACCGAGAGCCAACTGCCGCAGCCCGCTGAACCACCAGGAACGCGCCGTCACCTTGGCCACGACCGCCCCACAGGCGAAGAGCCCGACGAGCGCGAGGAGGACGGCGGGCCACAGCGCGCTCGCCCCGAGCAGATAGGGCAGCACCGGGATCAGGGCGCCGAGCGCGAACGATCCGAAGGACGAGACGGCGGCGACCATCGGCGAGGGCAGATCGCCGGGGTCGATGCCCAGCTCCTCGCGCGCGTGTATCTCCAGGGCCTGCTCGGGGTCGCGCGAGAGCTGCTTGGCGACCTCGTGCGCGAGCTCGGGCTCGACGCCGCGGGAGACGTACAGCTCCGCGAGCTCCTTCTCCTCGTCGGCCGGGTGCTTCCTCAACTCACGGCGCTCGACGTCGAGTTCGGCCTCGACCAGCTCGCGCTGGGAGGCGACGGAGGTGTACTCGCCGGCGGCCATGGAGAAGGCTCCGGCGGCGAGGCCCGACAGGCCGGTGATGATGATCGTCTGCTGCGAGACGGCGCCGCCCGCGACGCCCGCCATGAGCGCGAAGTTGGAGACGAGCCCGTCCATCGCGCCGAAGACCGCGGGGCGCAGCCAGCCACCGTTGACATCACGGTGCGTGTGGTTGTCCCGGTGGGCGTCGTGCAGATCTGCCCCGGTCTCGATGATGGCCATGCTCGTGAACCCCGCTCCCCTGTGACTGGTGTTGCTACGAGTCCGAAAGTACGCGCGAAAAATCGGCCCTGCCAGCAAGGAAGGCCGTACTTACCTGCGGTTTTGCGCCCTGCGCAACGCGCTGACCTCCACCTTCCCGAAGCGCCCAGTGACCTGGATCACAGGAAACGCGCGTTGACGGGCCGGAAACGAGGGAGCAACATCCGTAAACGTTTCCAGCGACGGAAAACGTTTACAGAAGAGGGGGCGGAACGCGGTGCCACAGCCGACGATCATCTCCATCGCCGAGCGCGCCGGGGTCTCCATCGCGTCCGTCTCCCGCGTGCTCAACGGGATCGGGGCCCGCGCAGAGACCGTCGAGAAGGTCGAGCGCGCCGCCACCGAACTCGGCTATGTGCCCAACGCGGTGGCCCGCTCCCTCAAGGACGGCCGCACCCGCCAGCTCACCTTCGCGATGCCCGACATCGGCAACCCGGTCTACGTGGCGATGGTCCGCGCCATCCAGTCCGTCGCGAAGGCCGCCGGGTACCGCCTCCTGCTGCACTCCACGGATGCCGTCGCCGAGGACGAACTCGCCGTCCTGCGCAGCCTCGGCGACCGCACCAGCGACGGCCTCATCCTGTGCCCCATCCGCATCACGGACGCCCATGTGGACGCGCTGCGCTCGGCCTCGGGCCCGGTCGTCGTCATCGGCTCGCTGCCCGGCGGTGTCCCGGTCGACAGCGTGCGCGCCGACTCCGTCGAGGGCGTCGCGCTCGCCGTGCGCCATCTGTACGGGACGGGACGCCGCCGCATCGCCTTCGTCAACGGCCCCGCCGACACGGTCCCCGGACGCAAGCGCGGCGAGGGCTTTCGCAAGGCCCTCGCGGACTGCGGCCTCCCGTACGACCCGGACCTCGTCGTGCACACGGACTTCGGCATCGAGTCCGGGGCCGCGGCCGCCGAATCACTCCTCGACCGGAAACCGGACGCGGTCTTCGGCGCGAACGACCAGCTGGCGCTCGGCGCGGCCCGCGCCCTGCACGCCCGCG
The DNA here is from genome assembly GCF_055657265.1 of Streptomyces sp. NPDC107575. Lineage (NCBI taxonomy): Bacteria > Bacillati > Actinomycetota > Actinomycetes > Kitasatosporales > Streptomycetaceae > Streptomyces > Streptomyces sp. NPDC107575. The sequence goes on from NZ_JBVKBG010000003.1 coordinate 312,834, forward strand.
GCCTGCGGATCCCCGAGGACGTCGCGGTCGCGGGGATGGACGACAGCGAGCTCGCGCAGGCCGGCTGGCCGCCACTGACCAGCGTCGACCTGGGCTCCACCGAGCGCGGGCGGCGCGCCGCCGAACTGCTGCTGCACCGTCTGAACGCCCCGGAAGCTCCCGGAAGCACGATCGAGAACTGCACTCCCCGCTCCACCACCGCCCCTCCCCGCCTCGTCGTCCGCGCCTCCACGGGCCCGGCGGCGTCCGACAGTTGAGACATCGAGGATTCCCATGAGTCTCACCGCGCCACGGGACAACGCCGTCCCCGGCAGCCGCGGCACACCACCACCCCGTACGCCGGGTCAGCGCAAGCGGGCGCTGGGCCTGGACCGGGGCGCGTGGTTCCTGCTGATGCCCGCGCTGATCCCGATCCTGATCCTCAGCGTGGTCCCGCTCCTGTACGGCCTCTCGCTCGCGTTCACCGACTCGCAGGCGGGGCGGACCTCCCCCACGCGGTTCATCGGCCTCGACAACTTCCTTGACCTGCGCCACGACTCGCTGTTCTGGGAGTCGTTCAGGATCGGCCTGGTGTGGGCGGTGAGCGTGACGGCACTGCAGTTCGTGCTCGCGCTCGGCCTCGCGCTGTTGCTCAACCAGAATCTGCGTTTCCGCTGGCTGGCGCGGACCCTTGCGCTCGTCCCGTGGGCGATGCCCGAGGTCGTCGTCGGCATCATGTGGCGGCTCGTCTACCACTCGGACGCGGGCATCCTGAACAAGACGCTGACCCAACTGGGAATCATCCACGAGAACGTCGACTGGCTCGCGGACCTGACGTACGCGCTGCCCGCCGTGATAGTGGTCGGTGTGTGGGCGGGCATGCCGCAGACGACGGTGGTCCTCCTCGCCGGGCTGCAGAACGTGCCGATCGAACTGCGGGAGGCCGCGCAGCTGGACGGCGCGGGCCTGTGGCGCCGCTTCACGGCAGTGACCTGGCCGGCCCTGAAGCCCGTGGTCATCGCCATCACGGCGCTCAACTTCATCTGGAACCTCAACTCGTTCGGCCTGGTCTACGTGCTGACGCAGGGCGGGCCCGGCGGACAGACACGGCTGCCGATGCTGTTCGCGTACGAAGAGGCCTTCAAGTACGGGCAGTTCGGCTACGCCGCCGCGATGGGCCTGGCGATGGTCGCGGTGATCGCGGTGCTGCTGACGCTGTTCCTCCGCAGGAAGCTCAAGGAAGACGTGGAGGCCGCGGCATGAGCATGAATCGCACGCTCCCGAGGGTGGCGGGCCGCACCGGCCAGTACGCGGCGCTGCTCTGCTACATGGTCTTCCTGGCCTTCCCGTTCCTGTGGCTGGTCTCGACGTCCTTCAAGTCCCCGCAGGAGCTGGGCGCGATCGACCCGAGCTGGCTGCCGCAGCATCCGAGCCTGGACAACTACCGCGCCGCGTTCGACGCGCAGCCGCTGCTCCGCTCGGCGCTCAACAGCCTGGTCGTCGCGGTCAGCGCCTCCGTGATCTCGGTGGCGATCGCGGTCCCGGCCTCGTACGTCATGGTCCGCTACCGGAGCCGCGTCAGTCAGGCGGGCACGGGCTGGATCCTGGTCAGCCAGATGTTCCCGTTCGTGCTGGTCATCATCCCGCTGTTCCTGGTCCTGAAGAACCTGCGGATGATCGACAGCATCTTCGGCCTGATCATCGTCTACGTCGTCTGGAACCTGCCCTTCTCGCTCTGGATGCTCCAGGGCTACGTGAAGTCGGTGCCGCGCTCCCTGGAGGAGGCCGCGGCGGTGGACGGCGCGGGCCGTCTGCGCACGCTGACCAGCGTGGTCCTCCCGCTCCTCGCGCCCGGCCTGGTGGCGACGCTGATGTTCAGCTTCGTGACCGCCTGGAACGAGTTCTTCTTCGCCCTCGTCCTCCTCAAGTCCCCGGAGAACCAGACGATGTCGGTCATCCTCACCCGCTTCCTCGGTGCCGAGGGCGTCGCCGACCTCGGGCCGCTCGCCGCGGCCTCGGTCCTCGCGACGATCCCCAGCCTCGTCTTCTTCGCCCTGCTCCAGCGGCGGCTCGTCGGCGGCATGCTCAGCGGGGCGGTGAAGGGCTGATGCGCGTACGGAAGCCCACCGCGGCGGCCGCGGCCGCCCTCTGCCTCGCCCTGGTCGCCGGCTGCTCCGGGTCAGGATCGGACTCCGAGTCGGCGGACGGCACGGTCACCCTCGAATTCCTCAGCCTCGCCTGGCAGAAGGAGTCCATCGAGGCCAACAAAGCCCTGGTCAAGCAGTGGAACGACACCCACGACAAGATCAAGGTCAAGTACGTCCAGGGCGTCTGGGACAGCATCCACGACCAGATGCTGACCTCGTTCGAGGGCGGCAAGGCTCCGGACATCTTCCACGACGACGCCTCCGACCTCACCGACTTCGGGCACGGCGGCTACCTCGCCGACCTGAGCCCCTATCTGCCACGGGAGCTGCGCGCGGACATCCCGAAGGCGTCCTGGGCCACGACGATGTACGGGAAGAAGATCTACGGCATCCCGTTCCTCCAGGAGCCACGCGTACTGGTCGTGAACAAGAAGCTCCTCGAGCAGTCGGGCGTGCGCACACCGACCGTCCAACACCCTTGGTCCTGGGCCGAGTTCGAGCGGGCGAGCAAGAAGCTCACGCGTGACGAGAACCGCGACGGCAAGCCCGAGCAGTACGGGGTCGCCTGGTCGATGAAGGAGCCCGTCACCCAGTCCGTGAACCTGGCGCGGTCCACCGACGGCAAGATCTTCTACAAGGACGGCGACGGCAAGAACGAGATCCGCTACGACGCCGCCGACTCGGCCGTCGCACGGCTGATCAACCGGCAGGTCAACAAGGCGCACACCGCACCCAAGTCGGCGCTCGGCATGGCCGGCTCGGACACGCTGCCCGGCTTCTTCGCGGGCAAGTACGCCATGCTCCCGCTGAACTTCTCGTTCCGGCAGCAGGTCCAGCAGCAGGCCCCCAAGGGCTTCGACTGGACCGTCCTGCCGATGCCCGCGGGCTCGGGCGGCCTGGCCCAGGGCGTCGCCCCGCAGACCCTGTCCGTCTCCCAGGACAGCGCGCACAAGGAGGCGGCGGCCCGGTTCATCGCCTACCTCACGCGGGCCGACCACCAGGTCCAACTGGCGCGCGGCGACTGGCTGCTGCCCACCAGCCGCAAGGCGCTCGAGGACCCGTCCCTCACCACCGAGAAGTACGGCTGGCGGACCGGCTCCGAGATGGCCGCGTCCCTGCGCCCCTCCCCGGTGCTCGGGGTGCGGGGCTACGCCGAATGGAAGGACAAGATCGCCACTCCGGCCTTCCAGGAGTACTACAACGGCGCGTTCGGCGTAACAGAGCTGCGCAAACGCCTGGCGGACGACGGCAATCTGATCCTGAACCGCTACCAACGCTGAACACCCGAGGTACCACCAGCACCAGCACAACCCCAGAGATGAGCACGAACACACCATGAGCGTCAGCGTCGAACCGGACCCTCCTTCGGGAGGACCGGCACAGCCACGCAGACTCCGTACCGTTCCGCACCCTCCCCCCGCGGCCGCGATCTCCCTGCGGGACCGCGCCCGCGGGGCGCTCCTCGGCCTCGCCGTCGGTGACGCGCTCGGCGCGCCCGCGGAGAACATGAAGCCGTCCCAGATCCGGGAACGCTGGGGCCGCATCGAGGGCTTCGTCTCCGCCGACCCGGCGGGCACGGACGACACCGAGTACGCGATCTTCTCCGGCCTCCTGCTCGCCGAGCACGGCGCGGGCCTCACCATCGAGCACGTCGAGCGGGCCTGGCACACGTGGATCGCGGACCGCGACGAGGGCCCCTTCAAGGGCGCCGGTTTCAGCGAACGCGGCACGCTCGAGAACCTCCGCCGGGGCCTCGCCGCCCCCATCTCCGCCCAGCACCGGCACGCCTGGAGCGACGGCCTCGCGATGCGCGCGGCACCCTTCGGGGTGTACGCGGCGGGCCGCCCCGCGGAGGCGGCCCGCCTGGTGTCGATCGACGGCACGGTGTCGCACGACGGGGAGGGCATCCACGGCGGCCGCGCGGTCGCCGCGGGGGTCGCGGCGGCCATGGTCAGCCACAACCCGGACGCGGTGGTGCAGGCGGCGCTCTCGGTCGTCCCCGAGGACTCGTGGACGGCGCGCTCCCTGCACCGGGCGGTCTCGACGGCGCGGCGGGCCCGCCGGGACCCGGACGGCACGCAGCTCTCCATGGAGCGGGCCGTCCGCAAGGCCGTCGTCATCGGCGGCTACCCGTGGACGGACCTCGCGCCCGAGGCGGTCGGCCTCGCGTTCGGCGCGTTCGCGGTGGCCCGCGGCGACTTCCGCGAATCGGTCCTCACGGCGGTCAACATGGGCCGCGACGCGGACACGACGGCTGCGGTCGCGGGGGCGTTGGCGGGCGCCCTGTGCGGCGAGTCATCAATCCCCTCGCCCTGGGCGTCGGCGATCGGCCCCGTCCGCGGCAGCTGCCTCCCGTCGATGGCGGGCCGCCACGTCCTCGACGTCGCGGACCACCTGACGCCTCCGCCGCCGGACCGGTCGGGGGCGGTGGCATGAATCCCGATCACGCCTCGGGGCTCCGCCCCGGACCCCGCGCCTCAAACGCCGGCGGGGCTGAATATGCCCACTCCAGCGCAGGCCCGGAAAATCAAGCCCCGCTCTTGGACGAGAGCCAGCGGGGTCCGGGGCGGAGCCCCGAGGCCGCAACCGCATCCGCCGCCACGAACATCAGCCGCATCGAGGGCCTGCTCCTGGGGATCGCCGCAGGGGACGCCGCCGGCTGGCCGTCGGGACGACACCGCGCGGCCCGGCTCCCCGACTGGACCCGCCGCCTCACCCGCGAACTGGACACCTTCGCGGAGCAGAACGCCACCACCACCCTCCCCGTCCCCATCGCCCTGAACCAACCCCCGGAACCCCTCCGCCTGGGCCCCTCGGACGACGCGGAATGGGCCGCCCACACCGCCCACGCCATCCTCGCCGCGCACGCACACGGCCTCGCCGACCTCGACCCCGACCACCGCGTCCGCTCCTCCCTCTCCCTCGCCTGGAACACCCTCGCCGACGAGATCGCCGCGGCGGCGGCCCGCGCCGACGAGATCGAATCCGCCGACATCCCCCTGCGCGCCCGCATCTCCGTCCGCGCCGGCCTCGGCAACCTGGCCGCGGGCCTGCGCCCACCCGCCACAGGACACGACAACCCGCACTACTTCGACGACGCCGCCTGCGTCCGCGCCGCGGTCCTCGCCGCCGTCCACCCCGACAACCCCGAACTCGCCGCGGAACTCGCCGAGTTCGACGCCCGCTACACCCAGGACGGCGACGGCGTGCACGGCGCCCGCGCGATGGCGGCGGCCGTCGCGACCGCGCTCGGCGGCGCGGACGTCGACACCTGCGTGGACGCCGCACTCGCCCAGCTCCCACCCGGCACCGAGATCCACCGCAACGCCCACCGGGCCGTAGAGCTCGGCCGCGCCACGGCCGCGGCCCGCCCCGGACAGCCCGGCAACGCGTTCGCACTGGTCCCCGTCCTGGAACACGAGATCGTCGACCACGTCTACAGCTACGGCATCGCGGCCGCCGAGACCGTCCCCGTGGCGCTCGCCGTCGCGACGGCCGCCGCCGGCTCGGTCGCCGAGGCCGTACCGACCGCGGCCTGCCTGTCCCGCGTCGCGGACTCGGCGCCCGCCCTGACCGGCGCCCTCACCGGCGCGATCGGCGGGGTGGAGGCGCTGCCGCTCACCTGGCGCGACGCCTGCGACATCCTCGCGGGCTGCGCACTGCCGCAACTCGCGGGAACCCGGCTGTCGACCCTCGCGGGACGCCTCGCCCGCGCCACCTCGAACTCCCCCGCAGCGGAAGGAACTTCACCATCATGAGCGTCTCACTGGAGGACCGCACCACCGGCGCCCTCGTCGGCGCAGCCGTGGGCGACGCGCTCGGCGGACCGGTCGAGGGCTGGACGCCGGAGGCCATCGCGGAGCGGCACGGCGGCCGGGTGCGCGGCATCGTGGAGCCGTTCCACAAGGACGACTGGAGGACGGCACGCCCCATCGCCCCGTACCACAAGGGCGACGGCCACGTGACGGACGACACCCTCATGACGCACGCGCTGATCCGCGTCTACGAGAAGGTCCGCGACCACCTCGACGCGTACGCGGTCGCCGACCACCTGGTCCCCGACCTGATCACGACGCCCCGCTGGATCCCGGAACTCGAGGCGGAGGCCCTCCCCCTCCAGCGCATCTTCCTCGCCGAGAAGTGGATCGTCGCGCGCATCCACTACGGGCACATGGACCCGCGCGAGGCGGGCGTCGGCAACATCGTGAACTGCGGCGCGGCGATGTACATGGCGCCGGTCGGCGCGGTCAACGCGGGCAACCCGCTCAAGGCCTACGAGGAGGCCCTCGACGTCGCCGGCGCGCACCAGTCCTCGTACGGCAGGGAGGCGGCGGGCGTCTTCGCGGCGGCGGTGGCGGCGGCGTACAAACCGAACGCCACCCCCGAGTCGGTGGTCGAGGACGCCCTGGCTCTCGCCAAGGACGGCACCCGCTCCGCGATCGAGGCGGTCTGCGAAGTGGCGGCCCGTTACGACGACTTCGAGGACGCGCTGAAGCCGCTGCGCGACGCCGTCACCCCCTTCGACACGGTCGGCCCCGACTACCGCAAGCCGTCGCTCGGCGCCCGCCGCCCCTCCCGCCTGCACGCCATCGAGGAACTCCCCATCGCCCTCGGCATGCTCCTCGTCGGCCGCGGCGACTTCCGGCACACCGTCCTCGGCTCGGTCAACTACGGCCGCGACTGCGACTCGATCGCCACGATGAGCGGGGCGATCGTCGGGGCGCTGTACGGGGAGGGGGCGGTGCCCAAGGAGTGGAGCGCGGAGGTCGCACAGGCCAGCAAACTGGACCTGCACGGCCCGGCGACGGCCCTCGCCCGGGTCACGCGCGAGGTCTACGCGAAGGACCTGGACCGCCGCCGCTCCCACGAAGCCGCGTTCGCGGCGATCGCGGGGGCCTGATGCTCCGCCTCACCTGGGCCCAGCCCGAGGACCTCATCGGCCACGAATTGCGCCAGGCGGAACAGGACGGCCGCGACACCTCCGCTGTGGCAGGCCGGTGGCTCGCGGCGGGCGGCCACCTCGCACCGGCCCGCGCGGGCGCGTCCGCCACCCCGGCGTCACCGGAACTGCGGGCGCTGGCCGAGCAGTTGCTCGACGAACTCGCGACGATGGTGTCACCTCTCGCGGAACCGACGGCCCTGTCGGCGATCGAGTCCGAGACGAGGAACTCTCCCCCACCCCACCCCTTCCCGAAAGTCCTGCCGGACGGGCCTCCTCAAACGCCGGAGGGGCTGATTTCCCAGCCCCTCCGGCGATTGAGGAGCGGGGTCCGGGGCGGAGCCCCGTGGCCGGAGGGGTCGGCGACCCAGTCCCGCTCCGGGGGTCCGGGGGCGGAGCCACCGGTTTCGGGAAGGGGCGGGGTGGGGGAAGAGGACTCCCCGGTCGACCGGCTGCACGCCGCATGGCTCGGCCGCGCCGCCGGGTGCCTGCTCGGCAAGCCCGTCGAGAAGCTCCCCCTCGAAGGGATCCGGGCCATCGCCCGCTCCACCGGGAACTGGCCGCTGAACGGCTGGTTCACCGCGCACAACCTGGACCCCGCCATCGCGGCGACGTACCCCTGGAACCGCCGCAGCGCCCCCACCTCCCTCGCCGAGAACATCGACGGCATGCCGGAGGACGACGACCTCAACTACCCCCTCCTCGCGCTCCTCCTGATCCAGCGTCACGGCACCGACTTCACCACGGACGATGTCGCCAAGCTCTGGCTCGACGAACTCCCCGCCGGCCGCACCTTCACCGCCGAACGCATCGCCTACCGCAACCTCCTCACCGGCCTCGAACCCCCGCACACGGCGACGTACAGAAACCCCTTCCGCGAGTGGATCGGCGCCCAGATCCGCGCCGACGTCTTCGGCTGGATCACCCCCGGCGACCCACGGCACGCCGCCCGTCTCGCCCACCGGGACGCCGTTCTCACCCACACCGCGAACGGCGTCTACGGCGCGATGTTCACGGCCGCCGCCATCGCCACCGCGGCCGACGGCACGTCGGACGTGCACACGGCACTCGCATCCGGCCTGTCCGTCGTCCCCCCGCGATCCCGCTACGCCGCCGCCGTCCGCCTCGGCATCGAACTCGCCCACACCCACGAGGACTTCGACACGGTCGTCGACGAGCTGCACGCCGCCTACGCCGACCACCACTGGGTCCACGTCCTCCCCAACGCCGCCCTCCTCTCCGCCGCCCTCACCCACGCCGACGGCGACTTCGAGGGCTCCATCTGCCGCGCGGTGTCCGGCGGCTGGGACACCGATTCCAACGGCGCGACCGCCGGCTCGCTCGCCGGTCTGCTCGCCGGGCACCCCGACGCACTCGGCGAGCGCTGGACCGCCCCGCTGAAGAACCGGCTCGCCACCACGGTCGCCGGCTTCGACGGCATCGGCTTCGACGAACTGGCCCGGCTCACCCTGGAGGCCCGCGCATGACCACCCCCACCCCCGGCCCCGAAGCACCGCGAGGCCCCCTCGCAGGCCTGCGCGTCCTCGATCTCGCCACCCTCTTCGCCGGACCGATCTGCGCCACGATGCTCGGCGACTTCGGCGCCGAGGTCATCAAGGTGGAACACCCCCGCAGGCCCGACCCGTCCCGCGGCCACGGCCCGTCGAAGGACGGCGTCGGCCTCTGGTGGAAGACGCTCGGCCGCAACAAGAAGAACCTGACCCTCGACCTCTCCTCCCCCGGCGGCCGCGAGGTCCTGCTCAAGCTGGTCGCCGAGTCGGACGTCGTCGTCGAGAACTTCCGCCCCGGCACCCTGGAGAAGTGGCACCTCGGCTGGGACGAGCTGAGCGCCGCCAACCCGCGCCTGGTCCTCGCCCGCGTCACCGGCTTCGGCCAGTTCGGCCCGTACGCCCGCCGCCCCGGCTTCGGCACGCTCGCGGAGGCCATGTCCGGCTTCGCCGCGATCACCGGGCAGCCCGACGGGCCGCCGACCCTGCCGCCGTTCGGCCTCGCCGACTCCATCGCCGCGCTCGCCACCTCGTACGCGATCATGGCGGCCCTGCGTGGCCGCGACACGACGGGCCGCGGCCAGGTCGTCGACATGGCGATCATCGAGCCGATGCTGTCGATCCTCGGCCCCCAGGCCACCTGGTACGACCAGCTCGGCTACGTCCAGCCGCGCACCGGAAACCGTTCCACCAACAACGCCCCGCGCAACACCTACCGCACCAGCGACGACAAGTGGGTCGCGGTCTCCACGTCAGCCCAGTCGATCGCCGAGCGCGTGATGCACCTGGTCGGGCGCCCGGAGTTCATCGACGAGGAGTGGTTCGCGACGGGCTCGGGCCGCGCCGCACACGCCGACGAGCTCGACGCGGCGGTCGGCGGCTGGATCGCCCGGCACACCCGCGACGAGGTGGTCGCGGCCTTCGAGAAGGCGGAGGCCGCCATCGCCCCCATCTACGACGTCCGGGACGTGCTGGCCGACGAGCAGTACCAGGCGCTCGACTCGATCACCGAGCTGCCCGACCCGGACCTCGGCACGGTCAAGATGCAGAACGTCCTCTTCCGCCTCTCCGAGACCCCCGGCGCCATCCGCTGGACGGGCCGCCCGCACGGCGCGGACACGGACGAGATCCTCGACGGTCTCGGCCTGTCGGAGGCGGCCGTCGCGTCCCTGCGGGAGGCTGGTGCGGTATGAGCGCATCGCTGGAGAAGACGTACCTGACCTGGCTGTACGTGCCCGGGGACCGCCCCGACGTCGTCGCCAAGGCGCTCGGCTCCGGCGCCGACGTGGTCCTGGTCGACCTGGAGGACGCGGTCGCCCCCGACCGCAAGGCGTACGCGCTCGACGCCACCGTCGAGCTCCTCGCCGACAAGCACAAGGCGCCGGTGCACGTCCGCGTCAACGCGCTGGACGGTCCGCTCGCCGAGCGGGAGGTGCGCCGCCTCACCCCGCTCCCCGGCCTCGACGCGCTGCGCCTGCCGAAGGTGGCGGGCCCGGCCGACCTGACCCGCGTACAGGAGTGGGCGGTGGAAGTGCCGCCGCTGTACGCCCTGTTGGAGTCGGCGGCGGGTGTCGAGCACGCCTACGACATCGCCGCGCACCACGGTGTGCACGGCATCGCGCTCGGCGAGGCGGACCTGCGCGCCGACCTCGGTGTCACGGACGCGGCGGGCCTCGCGTGGGTGCGCGGCCGGGCGGTCGTGGCGGCGCGCGCGGCCCACCTTCCGCCACCGCCGCAGTCCGTCTATCCGGACGTCCGCGACACGGAGGGTCTGGCCCGCTCCTGCGCCGAGGGCCGCGCCCTGGGCTTTCTCGGCCGCACGGCGATCCACCCCCGCCAGCTCCCGGTGATCGAGGAGGCCTTCCGCCCCACGGAGGCGGAGGTGGCGGCGGCCCGGGAGATCGTGTGCGCGGCGGCCACGGAGGCGGGCGCCCTGGCCCTCCCGGACGGCCGCTTCGTCGACGCGGCGGTGGTGGCGGCCGCGCGCAGAACGCTGCGGCTGGCCGCGTCCGGCACGTAACGGCGAAGGGCGCCGAACCATTCGGTCCGGCGCCCTCGGGACGGATGTCCGTCAGCTCTTCTTGAGCTCCACCTCGTCCTTGGCCTCGTCGTCCGCCTCGGCGGCGTCGTCCCCCGCGCCCGGTTCGACGACCTCTTCGCGGCCCGGCCGCTTCCGCGCCGACAGCACCATGTAGATCACGGCGAGCACGAAGACGCCCAGCGCCGTCCAGCAGTTGAGGCGCAGGCCCAGAATGTGGTGCGCGTCGTCCACGCGCATGTACTCGATCCAGAACCGGCCCACGCAGTACGACGCGACGTACAGCGCGAACGCCCGCCCGTGCCCGAGCCGCCACTTCTTGTCCGCCCAGATGACGAGCAGCGCGACGCCGATGCACCACAGGGACTCGTACAGGAACGTCGGGTGGTACGTGCCCGGCACCCGCCCGTCCGTGTCCGAGGTGATCTTGAGGGCCCACGGCACGTCGGTGGCCCGGCCGTAGAGCTCCTGGTTGAACCAGTTGCCCCAGCGGCCGATGGCCTGGGCGAGGGCGATGCCGGGCGCGATGGCGTCGGCGTAGGCCGGCAGCGGGACGCCGCGGCGGCGGGCCCCGATCCAGGCGCCGACCGCGCCGAGCGCGATGGCGCCCCAGATGCCGAGGCCGCCCTCCCAGACCTTGAAGGCGTCCACCCAGTCACGGCCCTCGCTGAAGTACAGCTCGTAGTCCGTGATGACGTGGTAGAGGCGACCGCCGACCAGGCCGAAGGGCACCGCCCAGACGGCGATGTCGGCGACCGTGCCGGCCCGCCCGCCGCGGGCGACCCAGCGCCGGTTGCCGAGCCAGACGGCCACGAAGACGCCGATGATGATGCAGAACGCGTAGCCGCGCAGCGGAATGGGTCCGAGATAGACCACTCCGCGCTCGGGGCTGGGGATGAAGGCAAGTTCCATGGCAGGTCCGACGCTACCGTGCCGGGCCGCGGGCACGACGGGCAGCCCGGCAACGGCTGCGTAACAGCTCCGACTACTTGTTCGCGTCCTCGACCATCTTCTTGAACTTGGCCGGGGTCAGGGTCTGGTCGCTCAGGATGTCCTTGCCGTTGAGCCGGACCGTCGGCGTCCCGTTGAACTTCGCGTCCTGGAACGCCTTGTACGACTTGTTCACCCAGCTGTCGTGCGTCCCCTTGTTCACACAGGACTTGAACGTGCCCGTGTCGAGGCCGCCGACCTTTCCGGCGAGCTCGATCAGCTTGTCGTTCTTCGCGAAGGCGTCGTCGGTCTCCTCGGGCTGGTTCTCGAACAGCACGTCGTGGTAGTCGCGGAACTTCCCGGCGTCCTGCGCGCAGCCCGCGGCGTTGGCCGCGCGGAGCGAGCCGGTGCCCTGCATGTTCGAGTCGATCAGCGTGACGAGGTGGTAGTTGACCTTGAGCTCACCCGCGTCGGCGAGTTCGTGGATCGTCGAGCGGTAGGTGTCCTCGAAGGTCTTGCAGGCGGGGCAGCGGAAGTCCTCCCAGATCTCCAGCGTCGACTTCGCGCCGGCCTTGCCGACGGGGATCGCCAGCTCGTCCTTGCCGGTGGCGCCCTTCGGCGCGACCACCGGCCCCGAGGCCGCGTCCCCCGAACTGTCGTCGCCCGAATTCGCGGCGACCACCCCGATCACCGCGGCCAGGCCCAGCACACACACCACGGCCGCGCCCACGATCAACGTCCTGCGCCGCTTCTCAGCGGTCTTCTGCTTCTGGCGCTCGGCGGCAAGGCGTTCGCGGGCCGCGCGCTTTCCCTCTCGGTTCTTCTCGCTCACACATGCGCCAACGAACCGGGAAGGCACGAGCGTGCCTCCCCGGTCCGGTTTCCATCCGTATGGGTGACGTAACTCCCTGTTACTACGGGTGGGTTCTAGCCCTTGGGCCGTACGCCCGCGGCGAGTTCAGCGGCGAGGGCGCGCACCGCGTCGAGACCGGCCTTCTCGTCCGGGGCGTCCAGCATCCGCTTCACGAACGCCGAGCCGACGATGACCCCGTCCGCGAAGCCCGCGACCTCCTGGGCCTGCGTCGCGTTGGAGACGCCGAGGCCCACGCAGACCGGAAGGTCGGTGGTGGCCTTGGTGCGCTCGACGAGTTCCTTGGCCTGGTTGCCGACGGACTCGCGGGTGCCGGTGACGCCCATCAGCGACGCGGCGTACACAAAGCCCGAACCGGCCGCCGTGATGGTGGCGAGGCGCTCGTCCTTGCTGCTGGGCGCGACGACGAAGACGGTCGCGAGACCGTGCTTGTCGGCGTGTTCGCGCCACACCGCGGACTCCTGCACCGGCAGGTCCGGCAGGATGCAGCCGGCGCCGCCCGCCTCGGCCAGCTCGGCGGTGAACCGCTCGATGCCGTAGCGGTCGATGGGGTTCCAGTACGTCATGACGAGGACCGGCTTGCCGGTGGCCTCGTGCGCCTCGCGGACGGTGCGCATGACGTCCTTGATCTTCAGGCCGCCGCGCAGCGCGATGTCGTCGGCGGTCTGGATGACCGGGCCGTCGAGCACCGGGTCGGAGTGCGGCAGGCCCACCTCGACCACGTCGGCGCCGCCGTCGAAGGCGGCCTTGACCGCCTCGATGCCGCCGTCGACGGTCGGGAAACCGGCGGGCAGGTAGGCGATGAGGGCGGAGCGGCCCTCGGCCTTCGCACCGGCGAGGGTGTCGTTCAGCAGCTGGATGTTCCCACTCACTTGGCGTCTCCCTCGATCTCGGCCACCTCGGCGTCGGCGTTCGCGGCCACGGCGCCGTCCGTGCCGTACAGGCCGAAGTAGCGTGCGGCCGTGTCCATGTCCTTGTCGCCGCGCCCGGACAGGTTGACGATGATCAGCCCGTCCTTGCCCAGCTCCTTGCCGACGTCGAGGGCGCCCGCGAGGGCGTGCGCCGACTCGATGGCCGGGATGATGCCCTCGGTCTGCGAGAGCAGGCGCAGCGCCTGCATCGCGGCGTCGTCCGTGACCGCGCGGTACTCGCCGCGGCCCGAGTCCTTGAGGTAGGCGTGCTCGGGGCCGATGCCCGGGTAGTCGAGGCCCGCCGAGATCGAGTACGGCTCGGTGATCTGGCCCTCCTCGTCCTGGAGGACGTAGGAGCGGGAGCCGTGCAGGATGCCGGGCTCGCCCGCGCTGAGCGTCGCCGCGTGCTCGCCGGTCTCGATGCCGTGGCCGGCCGGCTCGCAGCCGATCAGGCGGACGTCGGCGTCCGGGATGAAGGCGTGGAACAGGCCGATGGCGTTGGAGCCGCCGCCGACGCAGGCGACGGCGGCGTCGGGCAGCCGGCCGGCGCGCTCCAGGATCTGGCGGCGCGCCTCGACGCCGATGACCCGGTGGAAGTCGCGGACCATGGCGGGGAACGGGTGCGGGCCCGCGACCGTGCCGAACAGGTAGTGCGTGTTGTCGACGTTGGCGACCCAGTCGCGGAACGCCTCGTTGATGGCGTCCTTGAGGGTGCGGGAGCCGGACTTCACGGCCTCGACCTCGGCGCCCAGCATGCGCATCCGGGCCACGTTGAGGGCCTGGCGCTCGGTGTCGATCTCGCCCATGTAGATCTTGCACTCGAGGCCGAGCAGCGCGCAGGCGGTGGCCGTCGCGACGCCGTGCTGGCCCGCGCCGGTCTCGGCGATGACGCGGGTCTTGCCCATGCGCCTGGTGAGCAGGGCCTGGCCGAGCACGTTGTTGATCTTGTGCGAGCCGGTGTGGTTCAGGTCCTCACGCTTGAGGAAGACGCGGGCGCCCCCGGCGTGCTCGGCGAACCGGGGCACCTCGGTGAGGGCCGACGGGCGGCCGGTGTAGTTGACGAGCAGGTCGTCGAGCTCCGCGGCGAAGGCCGGGTCGTTCTTGGCCTTGTCGTACTCGACGGCGACCTCGTCCACGGCGGCGACGAGGGCCTCCGGGATGAACTTGCCGCCGAACGCGCCGAAGTAGCCCTCGGCGCTGGGGATCTGACCCTCGGGGTCGGGAATGAAGTACTCGCTGGGCATGCGTAACCCTCACGGTGAGTTGGGTGGTGACTGGTCGCCGTGGGGGGCGTGGGTGACCGCGCAGCACGTTCCCGCGCCCCTTGCTGGGGCCAAGGTACGTACTGGATCGCGGACGGCGGCGCTTGCTCGCTCGCGCCCGCGCGGCGGTGGCCGCCGGATGTCAGGTAGGACCCGCGCCCCTAAAGGGCGCCTCGCCATCGCATGCCTTGGATCTGGCCGGGCTCCGCGCCGATGTGGTACCTGACCCGCCTGCCGCGCACACGGCGCGCCGGGGCCCGGCAGCCGCGGGGGCGGCAACCGGGAGCGAGGCGGGAGGCGATGGGCATGGGAGTGAGTTTACCGTCCGTGCCGCAGGGCCGGGTGGGTGCCTGCGGCGACGAGGTCGGCGACGGCGGCCTTCGGGTCGCGGCCGGTCACCAGGGACTCGCCGACGAGGACGGCGTCCGCGCCCGCGTTGGCGTACGCGATCAGGTCGTGCGGGCCGCGCACGCCGGACTCGGCCACCTTGACGATGTGGTCCGGGATGTCCGGGGCGACGCGCTCGAAGGTGCCGCGGTCGACCGAAAGGTCCTTGAGATTGCGGGTGTTGATGCCGATGACCTTGGCCCCGGCGTCGACCGCGCGCTCCACCTCGTCCTCGTCGTGCGCCTCGACGAGCGGCGTGAGGCCGATCGACACGGCGCGCTCGATGAGGGACTCCAGGGCGGGCTGCTCCAGGGCCGCGACGATCAGCAGCGCGAGGTCGGCGCCGTACGCGCGGGCCTCCCACAGCTGGTACGAGGTGACGATGAAGTCCTTGCGCAGGACCGGGATGTCGACCTTGGCGCGGACGGCCTCCAGGTCGGCGAGCGAACCGCCGAAGCGGCGCTGCTCGGTGAGGACGGAGATGACGGACGCGCCGCCCGCCTCGTAGTCGGCGGCGAGGGCGGCCGGGTCGGCGATCGCGGCGAGCGCGCCCTTGGAGGGGCTGGACCGCTTGACCTCGCAGATCACCTTGACGCCGTCGCCCTTGAGCGCGGCCACGCCGTCCTTCGCCGGGCGAGCCTTCGCCGCGCGCTCCTTGAGCTCGTCGAGGCTGACGCGCGCCTGCCGCTCCGCAAGGTCGGCACGGACTCCGTCGATGATCTCGTCGAGCACACTCACGCGAGCGGACTCCTTTCCGGGCATCCCCTGGGTGTTCATCTGGTCCTTGTGAATGGTATCCGTCGAAGGGCGAAGGTCCCGCATCCGGTTGACGTCGGTCCCACTACCTGGACAGATGCAGTTGATCAAGGGCTTAGGAAGCCACCGAGCGGCAGGTTCCGGACAACCGTGAAGGCGAGCACGACGCCACCGAGGACCCACAGCTGTACGCGGCCGAGCGCGAAGCTCACGCTCCTGCCGCGGGCCGCCCGCACCGCCCACACCGTCCACAGGACGGCGAAGAGGGCGTAGCCGACGACGGCGAGGGCATTGGCGCCGAGCGCGCCCGTGAGGTCCCCGTGCGCGACCGCGTGGGCGCTGCGCAGGCCGCCGCAGCCGGGGCAGTAGGCGCCGGTGAGCTGGAGGAAGGGGCAGGCCGGGTAGTGGCCGGGTTCGTTCGGGTCGACGGCGCCCACATAGGCGAACGCGAGGGCGACCCCGCCCAGCACGCCGAGCGGGACCCCGAGCCGGCGCAGGGCGCCGAAGCGGGCGGGGGCGGTGTCGACGCCGGGGTCGGCGTCGGATTCGGTCGTCTCCACGGTCACCCGTGAATTCTGCATCCGCGGGCCCCGGACCGCTCCCCGGGAAACACGAAAGGGGCGCGGCAGCCGGTCGGTCGGCCGCCCCGCCCCTCTCGCGGGTCTACTGTACGAGGACTCAGGCCTCGGAGCCCGCGGGCTGCGCCGCCGCGGTGGACTTGAGCTGCAGCTCGGCACGCTTCGGCTTGCCCATGCCCATGGCGCTCATCAGTCCGCCGGCGATCGCGGCGATCGCCAGCAGGGCCATGCCGGCCCAGAACCCGGCGACGTTGCCCATCACCATGAAGGCGCCCGCGACACAGAAACCGATGAAGGCGATGATGACACCGGTCCAGGCGGCCGGGGTGTGTCCGTGGCTGCTGTCCGCCATGGCTTGCTCCTCGTTGCTTATGGCCTATGCGTACGCATGGCGTACGACGTTCCTGTCTATTGTCCCGTACCCGCGAGCGAGCCCGGAACGCGGGGTACGGCGGCTATGCGCCGGTCGGGTCCTCGCCGCGGTCGAGGGCCTTCCACAGCTCCTCGGGGCGGTCCGGGTCCACGGCCTTGGCACGGCGGGTCCGGGGGGCGCCGGAACGCTCGTAGCGGCCGCCCATCGACGGCCAGGCCGCGCCGTACACCACGGCGAGGATCCCGGCGATCAGGATGAGCGCGCCGCCTGCCGCGGAGACGTAGGGCCACGCGGTGCTGCTGAGCGCGTGGATCGTCGCGGAGGCGTCTCCGGCGGCCTGCGCCGCCTTCTCGTCGAGCGCGGCGCTGTCGCCCGCGCCGAGCACGGCGGCGGCGACGGCGCCCGCCCCGCTGAGCGCGAGCAGGAGGGCGACCAGGACGCGGCCGACCTTGCGGACCGCGAACACGGCGACGAGCGCGGCGAGGCCCACTATGGCGAGGGCCGCGGGGACGCCCGTGACGTCGCTGCCCTTCGCGGTCAGCGGCAGCTTGCCGCCGGCGACCGCGGCGACACCGGAGCACCACTCCTGCCGGGAGGCGAGCAGGGCGATCGCGGCTCCCGCGGCGCCGCAGAGCAGGGCGACGGCGAGGCTGCGCCTGCCGTTCGGCGAGGAAGCGGCCGGCTCGGCCGACTCGGCGGCATCGGTACGGGGGTGCGGTACAGCAGTCACGTACTCCACTATCGCCCCTGTGCGCGGGTTTGCGTGAGCCGGGGCCCGGAGTCGTGCGTCACGTCACAGGGCGTTCCGCGTCACATCCGGTTCGCGGTGTGCACGGCGCGCAGGACGGCCGCCGCCTTGTTGCGGCACTCGGTGTCCTCGGCGACCGGGTCGGAGTCGGCGACGACCCCCGCGCCCGCCTGTACGTACGCCGTGCCCTCGCGCAGCAGCGCGGTGCGGATCGCGATGGCGGTGTCGGAGTCGCCCGCGAAGTCGAGGTAGCCGACGCAGCCGCCGTAGACGCCCCGGCGCGACGGCTCCAGCTCGTCGATGATCTGCAGGGCGCGCGGCTTCGGGGCGCCGGACAGGGTGCCCGCGGGGAAGCATGAGGTCAGCACGTCGAAGGCGGTGCGGCCCTCGGCGACCTGCCCGGTCACCGTCGACACGATGTGCATGACGTGCGAGTACTTCTCGATGGACATGAAGTCGACGACCTCGACGGAGCCGGGCTCGCAGACCCGCCCCAGGTCGTTGCGCCCGAGGTCGACGAGCATCAGGTGCTCGGCCCGCTCCTTGGGGTCGCCGAGCAGTTCCTCGGCGAGGTCGTGGTCCTCCTGCGGCGTCGCGCCGCGCGGCCGGGTCCCGGCGATGGGGTGCACCATGGCGCGCCCGTCCTCGACCTTGACGAGCGCCTCGGGCGAGGAGCCGACGACGTCGAATCCGTCGAAGCGGAACAGGTACATGTACGGGGACGGGTTCGTGGCCCGCAGCACCCGGTAGACGTCCAACGCGCTTGCCGTACAGGGGGTTTCGAAGCGCTGGGAGGGGACGACCTGGAATGCCTCGCCCGCCCGGATGCGCTCCTTGATGTCCTCGACGGCGTCCTGGTACTGCTTGCCGCCCCACAGCGCCGTGAACTCCGGCAGCTCCGACGCCGGGAGGGCGGTCGGGGCCGTCTCGGCCGGCTTGGCGAGGTCGGCCTCCATGGCGTCGAGGCGGGCGACGGCGTCGGCGTGGGCCTCGTCGACGCCGGTCTCCAGGTCGTTGTGGTTGATCGCGTTGGCGATGAGGAGGACGGAGCCGTCCCAGTGGTCGAGCACGGCGAGGTCGCTGGTGAGCAGCATCGTCAGCTCGGGCAGCTTCAGGTCGTCGCGCTCGCCGGGGCCGACCTTCTCCAGACGGCGCACGATGTCGTAGCCGAGGTAGCCGACCATGCCGCCGGTGAACGGGGGCAGGCCCTCGTAGCGCGGCGTGTGCAGCGTCTGCACGGTGGCGCGCAGGGCGGCGAGCGGGTCGCCGTCGACGGGGACACCGACGGGCGGCGTGCCGAGCCAGTGGGCCTGGCCGTCGCGCTCGGTCAGGGTGCCGGCGGAGCGGACGCCGACGAACGAATAGCGGGACCAGGAGCGGCCGTTCTCCGCGGACTCCAGGAGGAACGTGCCGGGCCGCTCGGCGGCGAGCTTGCGGTACAGACCGACGGGGGTGTCGCCGTCCGCGAGGAGCTTGCGGCTGACGGGGATCACTCGGCGGTCGGTCGCGAGCTTGCGGAAGGTCTCGAGGTCCATGGCAGGAGCCTACTTCCGTCCGGGGGACGTCCCGCGCGCCTGGTCGAGGGGTGGACGGCGCCCCGCTAGAAGGGAGCGGTGACGAAGACCAAGAGCCACCGAAACCCCCGCATGAAGAGCGTCCTGTCAGGGATCGCCCTCGCCGCCGTCGCCGTGACCGCGTTGACCGGTGCGGCGCCCGCCCCGGACGGCTGGGCCGCGCCCGCTCCCGGCGATGTCGAGGCGCGGGTGCGGGCCGCCGGCCTGGAGATGCTCGACTCCGAGAAGCTGACCATGCACATCCACCCCCACCTCACGGTGTACGCCGGCGGCCGCCAGGTGACCGTGCCCGCGGACATCGGCATCGACCGCTCGGGCAAGAAGCCGCGCTTCAGCCCGCTGCACACGCACGACACCAGCGGCACCCTGCACGTGGAGTCGGCGCAGTGGCAGGACTTCACGCTCGGCCAGTTCCTCACCGAGTGGGGTGTGCGCCCCCTGTGTCTGGCCGAGGTCGACGGCAACCAGGTGGCCGGGGACCCGGCCTCGATCGTCCTCCGGGACCGTCAGGAGATCACGCTGCGCTGTCGCTGACCGGCAGCTCGTCGCGGTCGAAGCAGGTCCGGGCGCCGGTGTGGCAGGCGGCGCCCACCTGGTCGACCTTCACGAGCACCGTGTCGGCGTCGCAGTCGAGGGCGACCGACTTCACGTGCTGGAAGTGGCCCGAGGTGTCGCCCTTGACCCAGTACTCCTGGCGGCTGCGCGACCAGTACGTGCAGCGTCCTGTGGTCAGGGTGCGGTGCAGCGCCTCGTCGTCCATCCAGCCGAGCATGAGCACCTCGCCGGTGTCGTACTGCTGGGCGATGGCGGGGACCAGGCCGTCGGCGCTGCGCTTGAGGCGCGCGGCGACGGCCGGGTCGAGGCTGCTGCGGGGTGCGGGCGCGCTGGTCATGTGGACCATTGTGCCGCGCCGAGTCGCACGTCCACTGTCCGGTGCGGCGCGGCCGGTCGTAGGCTGGCGGCATGTCGACCCATGCCAAGCGTGAACGACTTCTGCTCGCCGATCTGTTGGAGGCCTCGGGCCCCGACGCCCCCACGCTCTGTGAGGGCTGGAACACGCGGGACCTCGCCGCGCACGTGGTGGTGCGCGAGCGCCGCCCGGACGCTGCGGGCGGCCTCCTCGTCAAACAGCTCGCCGGGCGCCTGGAGCGGGTGCAGGCCGAGTTCGCGGAGAAGCCGTACGAGGAGCTGATCCAGCTGATCCGTACCGGTCCGCCGCGGTTCTCGCCGTTCTCGCTCAAGCAGATCGACGAGGCGTCGAACGCGATCGAGTTCTACGTCCACACCGAGGACGTCCGCCGTGCGCAGCCCGACTGGACGCCGCGCGAGCTCGACCCGGTCTTCGCCGACGTCCTGTGGTCGCGCCTGGAGCGGATGGCGCGGGTGATGGGCCGCAAGGCGCCCGTCGGCCTGGTGCTGCGCCGCCCGGACGGGCAGACGGCGGTGGCCCACCGCGGCGCCCCCGTGGTCACGGTCACGGGCGCGCCCTCGGAGCTGGTGATGTTCGCGTTCGGCCGGCAGGAGGCGGCGGACGTGGAGATGGAGGGCGAGAAGTCGGCGGTCGAGCGGCTCACGGAGACGAAGGCGCTGGGCCTCTGACCGCCTGAGGCGCCAGCCGGTACGCGCTGAGTGCGAGTCCCAGTTCGACGAGGTCGGCGGGGCGGGCGAGGCTCCGCCCTGTGAGCTGCTCGCAGCGGCGCAGCCGGTTCAGGACCGTGTTGCGGTGGCAGTAGAGGCGGGCGGCGGCGCGCTGCGCGGAGCCGTCGCAGTCCAGCCAGGCCGTCAGCGTGTCGAGCAGCAGGGTGCGATCGGCCTGCGGCAGGGCGAGCAGCGGACCGAGCACGCGGTCGGCGAGGAGTCGGCCGAGCGCGGGCGCGGCGGCGACGAGCGCGGCGGGCAGCTGCTCGTCCAGGAGCACGGTGCCGCCGTCCTGCGGGCAGACGCGCAGCGCGGTCTCGGCGAACCGGCGGGCGCCGCCCACCGCGGCGAGCCCTTCGACGGCGGGGCTGACGCCGACGCGGAGGCCGGGCTCGCGGCGGCAGAACTCCCGTACTCCCGCCGCGAGTTGAGCGACCTCCAGCTCGCCCAGGTCGACGATGGCGCGTTCGGTGTCGGCGGCGGTGTGCCACACGGCCCGTACGGCGCCCGGCAGCGTGGGCCGCGGGGTGCCCCGGCCGCCGCGGACGGCGATCAGCACCGCGTACCGGCCGCCTTCCGGCAGGTCGAGCGCGGTGGCGGCGTCCGGCAGGTCGGCGATGCGGAGCGCGCCGTCGAGGAGGGCGGCGGCCATGAGGCGGCGCCGGTTCTCGCGCCGCCAGGTGAGTTCGCGCTCGGCGCGCCGATAGGACTCGGCGACGTGCGTGCAGTGCTCGTCGACGAAATTCCACACGTCGACGGCGAGGTGGACAAGGAGATGCGCGTCCTCGGGGTGCCGCAGGGTCACCTCGTCGACGAGCGCCTGCCAGACCAGGGCGCCGCCGAGCCGGAAGGCGTGCGACACGGCGTCGAGCGGGAAGCCGCGGGCCGCGCGGTCGGCGCCGATCCGGGCGGAGCAGGCGCGGGCGGCGTCCCGGTTGCGCGGCGGATCGAGCAGCGAGGCGATGCTGTGCCGCAGCGAGCGCTGGATCTCCGCGCGTACGTCGCCGGGGTCCGCCTCGATGGCGGCGCGGTAGGCCGGCTCCTGCTCGTACAGCTCGGCCGCCAACCGCGCGGTGAGCGCGGGGAGTTGACCGAGGAGCGGCCGCGCCGCACGCCGCAGCACGGCGACCGCGTCCGACCCGGCGCCGGCCCGTGCTTGAGGTCGGGGACGTACGAGATGCGCGGGCATGGCGGTCCTCCACGGCTCGGCTCACGAGTCCGCAGAATGACATACCGTCTGGTCGGTCTCCAGCCCTCGGAGGAAACGAGCAGGTCACCGTGTGGTGACGGCTCAGGGCTCGGTGCGGTCCACCAGGCGGGCCAGTTCGACGCGGGAGCGGATGCCGAGCCGGTCGAAGACGTTGCGCAGATGGTGGTCCACCGTGCGGGGGCTCACCGAGAGGCGGCGGGCGACCTCGCGGTTGGTGTCGCCCTTCGCGACGCGGCGGGCGATGCGCAGCTGCTGGGGCGTCAACTCGGCCAGCCTGCCGGGCGGTTCGCCCGCCGCCGCCGACTCCCCCGTGGCGCGCAGTTCGGCGCCCGCCTGCGCCGCCCAGACCGTCGCGCCGCACCGCTCGAAGGCCACCAGGGCGTCCCGCAGCACCGCACGGGCCCGCGCCGGGCGCCGGGTGCGGCGCAGCCACTTGCCGTAGAGGGCGAGGGTGCGGGCCCGCTCGAAGTCGCCGCCCGCCCGCTCGTGCCGGGCCAGCGACTCCTCGAAGCGGGACTCGGCCGTCGCCGGGTCGCCCGCCGCCAACAGGGCACGGCAGCGCGCGAGTTGCGCCGGGGCGAGCGGATCGTGGCCGCGTTCGACCCACACCGTGAACTCGCCGACCGCGGCCTCGGCGCCGCCCGGTTCGCCCGCGAGCACCGCCGCCTCCACCAGGCAGGGCACGGCCAGCATTCGGATGCCGAAGTGCCCCCGCCGGGGGCCCGGGGCGACGAGCGGCCCGAGCCGGGCGGCGGCCCGTGCCGTGTCGCCGCGTGCCAGGTCCGCGCGGGCCAGGGCCCATTGGGCGAGCGTCGCGGCCTGTACGAGCCCGTGCCGGTGGGCGACGTGCTGCGCGGCGGCGGCGTGCCGGGCGACGGTGTCGACGTCGCGGTCGAGCGAGGCGACGAGGGCGAGGACGGCGTGCTGGTGCGCGAGCACGTTGCGCTGCCCCGCGGCGAGCGCGGCCCGCACACCTTCCTCGGCGTGGGCGCGGGCGCGGACGTGCCGCCCGGCGCGCAGCTCACCGTAGGCGAGCAGTTCCAGGGCGCGCGGCAGTTCGGCGTCCGCGTCCCGGTCCCGGGCGGCGGCCAGGGCCCTGCTGCCCAAGCGGCAGGCCGCCTCCACGTCCCCGGCGACGAGGGCCGCGGCCCCGGCCCGCAGCAGCGCCCCCGGCTCCCGCTCCCCTGCCGAGCGCGCCACGACCCGCCGCAACGCGACCCGCCCCACCCCCGCACGCGCCCCGAGGGACGCGGCCATGCCGACCCGGTAGTCGACAGCGGAGAGCGCGGGGGCCGCCGCGCGCGCACGGCCGCCGTGCTCGACCGCCTCCCGGTAGCCGCGCGCGTCCCCAAGGGCCCAGGCCGCCTCCGCCGCGCCGAGGCGCGCTTCGAGGGCGGCCGGTTCGGCGCACAGGCGGGCCGCCAGCAGGAGGGATTCACGGGCGTCCGCCACCGGGCCGTCCCGCAGCGCCAGCAGGCCGCGGACCAGCGCGGCACGGCCACGTACGACGTCGGAGCCCGCCGTGTCGCCCACCTGGCCGAGGAGTTCGCGCGCCCGGTGCGGGCGGCCCGCCAGGCGCGCGTGGTCCGCCGCCGCGACCAGGCGCTCGGCGCGGACCGCCGGGTCGTCGGCGAGGCCGGCCGCGTGGGCGAGGGCCGTGCAGCGCTCTCCGTGGGGCGCGTCCTGTGCCGCGGCCAGTTCCGCGCCGAGGGCCGGGTCCGGGTAGGGCGCGGCGAGCGAGCGGTGCAGCAGGCGCGCCGAGCGCTGCCGCTCCCCCGTCGCCGCGGCCGCGAGCAGCCGGTGCGCGGCCCTGCGCCGCTCCGGCCCCACGGCCTCGTACAGCCTGCGCCGCCCCGGCAGCCGCAGCCGGCCGTCGGGGCCGCGGTTCAGGCCCGCCCGCTCGGCCGCGTCGAGCGCGGCCGCGCCGAGCCCGGCCGCCGCGGCGGCCCGCAGCACGAGCCCCGCGTCGACACCGGCCCCCTCGGGGTCGGCCTCGTACGCGGCGGCGGCAAGCAACAGGACGGTTCTTCCGCTCACTTGGCGCACGGTAGCGCCGAACCGCCGCACGCACAGCGCCGGTTGGGCGGGAACCCAACCGGCGCTTGCGTACGCTGTACCGACGCACAGGGCGTCGGAGCCTCACAACGTCACGAGGTGTGCGGGCAGTTGCCCCGGTACTCCGCGATCGTCAGGCTCGAACTCGGCAGCGGGCAGAGGAACTGCTCGTACCGGGTGTCGTTGTCGATGAACCTCTTGAGCCACGAGATGCTGTACTTCGCGATCGTGGTGTTGGACGTGTTCGGCGTGAAGTGCGTGGCGCCGCGCAGCTCCAGATACGCCTTGTCCAGCGAGCCGGGAAGGCTCTGATAGAAGGGCTCGGAGTGCGAGGCGACCGGCGCGATGGTGTCGCCGTCGGCGCCCACGACGAGCGTCGGGGTCTTGACCTCGGGCCAGGTCTTGTCGAGGTTCCAGCCGGTCAGCGGGATCGCGGCCTGGAGCGAGGGCCGACTCTTGGCGGCCTCCAGCGTGCCGCCGCCGCCCATGGAGTGACCCATGACGCCGAGCCGGCTCGTGTCGATGCGGGTGCGCACCGAGCTCTTCTCGGTCAAGTAGTCGAGCGCGGACAGGAGTTGCCTGCCGCGGCTGTCCGGCTGGTCGAGCGTGGTGTTGGTGTCGATGGTGAAGACGACGAAGCCCTGCGAGGCGAGGCGCGGGCCCAGCCAGGCGATGGACGACTGGTACGCCGTGTAGCCCGGCGAGATGGCGACGGCGCCGAACGTGCCGTCCGACGTCGACGTCGGATAGTAGATGGTGCCGCCGCCGAAGCCGCTCACGCTCAGCGAGGACACGGAGGTCTGCGAGACGGCGTAGGAGCCGCGCGAGGCCTCGATGCTGGAGACGGTCGGGGCGGGGCCGCGCTCGTAGGGGTTCTCGGCCGCCTCCGCGGTCAGCGCCTGCTGGGTGGCGAGGCCGCCGAGGGCGAGGAGGGTGGCAAGTCCCGTACGGATGAGGCGGGTTCGGAATCTGCTCGCGGCTCGCCCTGCGTGCACGGGGGGCGCCGCACTTCTGTGCTGCTGCACGATGACGCGTTCCTCTCGGGAGGGCGGAGCCCGTCCCGAGGGCGCCGCCGTGGTCACTGACAGCGACCACGGTGGCGCCGGTTCCGCCTCACCCGCATCGGCGAAATCACCGGTCTCGCGGGAAAGTTCAGCGGACGGGGTGCCCGGCCTCGCGCAGCGTGTCCTTGACCTCGCCGATGCGCAGATCGCCGAAGTGGAAGACGGACGCGGCGAGCACCGCGTCGGCGCCCGCGGCGACGGCCGGTGCGAAGTGCTCCAGCTTTCCCGCACCGCCCGACGCGATCACCGGCACGGACACGTGCTTGCGGACGGCCTCGATCATCTCGATGTCGTAGCCGTCCTTGGTGCCGTCGGCGTCCATCGAGTTGAGCAGGATCTCGCCCGCGCCCAGCTCGGCGGCCCGGTGAGCCCATTCGACGGCGTCGATGCCGGCGGACTTGCGGCCACCGTGCGTCGTCACCTCGAAGGAGCCTTCAGGGGTGCGGCGCGCGTCCACCGACAGGACGAGCACCTGGCGGCCGAAGCGCTCGGCGATCTCGCGGATGAGGTCCGGGCGGGCGATGGCGGCCGTGTTGACGCCCACCTTGTCCGCGCCGGCGCGCAGCAGCTTGTCCACGTCGTCGGCGGTGCGCACGCCGCCGCCGACCGTGAGCGGGATGAAGACCTGCTCGGCGGTGCGGCGCACCACGTCGTACGTGGTCTCGCGGTTGCCGGAGGACGCGGTGATGTCCAGGAAGGTCAACTCGTCGGCGCCCTCGGCGTCGTAGACCTTCGCCATCTCGACGGGGTCGCCCGCGTCGCGCAGGTTCTGGAAGTTGACGCCCTTGACGACGCGGCCGTTGTCCACGTCGAGGCAGGGGATGACTCGGACGGCGAGCGTCACGGGGTGGCTCCTCGGAAGGCTTCGAGTTCTGCTTCGACCAGGATGCGCGGGTCGACGAAGCCCGAGACGACCACCAGGGTCGTCGCGGGGCGCACCTGTCCGAATACGTCGTTGTGGGCGCGGCCGACCTCGTCGACGTCCCGCGCGTGGGTGAGGTACATCCGGGTGCGGATCACGGACTCGGGGCCGAGCCCGAACTCCGCGATCGCCTCCAGGGCGTTGCCGAAGGCGACGGTCGCCTGCTCGTACGGGTCGCCCTCGCCGTAGAGGACGTCACCGCGGAAGGAGGTCGTCCCGCCGACGACGACCCGGTCGCCGGCGGCGACGGCGCGCGCGAAGCCGAAGGACTCCTCCCAGGGACTCCCGGACTGCACGCGCCGTACGCCGTCGTCGTCGGAGGTCATCGCGAGACGGCTTCCAGGGCCTCTTCCAGCGTGAACGCCTTGGCGTACAGCGCCTTGCCGACGATGGAGCCCTCGACGCCGAGCGGGACCAGCTCGGAGATGGCGCGCAGGTCGTCGAGCGAGGAGACGCCGCCGGAGGCGACGACCGGGCGGTCGGTCGCGGAGCAGACGTTGCGGAGCAGCTCCAGGTTCGGGCCCTGCAGCGTGCCGTCCTTGGCGATGTCCGTGACGACGTAGCGGGAGCAGCCCTCGGAGTTGAGGCGCTCGAGCGTCTCGTAGAGGTCGCCGCCGTCGCGGGTCCAGCCGCGGCCGCGCAGCGTCGTGCCGCGCACGTCGAGGCCGACCGCGATCTTGTCGCCCTGCTCGGCGATGATCTTGGCGACCCACTCGGGGTCCTCCAGGGCGGCGGTGCCGATGTTGACGCGGGTGGCGCCGGTGGCGAGCGCGGCGGCGAGCGAGTCGTCGTCGCGGATGCCGCCGGACAGCTCCACCTTGATGTCCATGGCGTTGGCGACCTCGGAGATCAGGGCGCGGTTGTCGCCGGTACCGAACGCGGCGTCCAGGTCGACCAGGTGCAGCCACTCGGCGCCGGAGCGCTGCCAGGCGAGGGCCGCCTCCAGCGGGGAGCCGTAGGAGGTCTCGCTGCCGGACTCGCCGTGCACGAGGCGGACGGCCTGGCCGTCGCGGACGTCGACGGCGGGGAGGAGTTCGAGCTTGTTGGTCGAGGAGCTCGGGGAAACAGTCACAGTACGGAGATCCAGTTCTTCAGCAGCTGCGCTCCGGCGTCGCCGGACTTCTCGGGGTGGAACTGCGTTGCCCACAGCGCGCCGTTCTCGACGGCGGCGACGAACGGGCCGCCGTGCGTGGACCAGGTGACCTTGGGCGCACGCATGGTGGGGTTGCGGACTTCGAGCTCCCAGTTCTGCACGGCGTAGGAGTGCACGAAGTAGAAGCGCTCGTCGGTGTTCACGCCCGCGAACAGCTGGGAGTCCTGCGGGGCGTCCACGGTGTTCCAGCCCATGTGCGGGACGACGTCGGCCTTCAGCGGTTCGACGACGCCGGGCCACTCGTCGAGGCCCTCGGCCTCCACGCCGTGCTCGATGCCGCGCGCGAACAGGATCTGCATGCCGACGCAGATGCCCATCACGGGGCGGCCGCCGGAGAGGCGGCGGCCGACGATCCAGTCGCCGCGGGCCTCCTTCAGTCCGTTCATGCAGGCGGCGAACGCGCCGACGCCGGGCACGAGCAGCCCGTCCGCGTTCAGCGCCTTGTCGTAGTCGCGGGTGATCTCGACGTCGGCGCCCGCGCGGGCGAGGGCGCGCTCGGCGGAGCGCACGTTCCCGAAGCCGTAGTCGAAGACGACGACGCTCTTGGTCTTGTCGGCCGACATCAGTAGAGCCACTCCAACCGCAGGATTCCGGCGACGAGGCACATCGCGGAACCGATCCCCATCAGCACCACGACGCTCTTGGGCAGTTGCTGCTTGTAGAAGGACCAGGCGCCGCCGGCGAGGAAGAGACCGACGAAGATCAGTACCGCCGCGAGGCCGCTCACAGCGCGCCCTTCGTGGAGGGAAGGATCCCGGCGGCGGCCGCGCGCGGGTCGATCTCGCTCGCGTAGCGCAGGGCCCGCGCGAGGGCCTTGAACTGGCATTCCACGATGTGGTGCGCGTTGCGCCCGTACGGCACGTGGACGTGCAGCGCGATCTGGGCCTGCGCGACGAAGGACTCCAGAATGTGCCGGGTCATCGTCGTGTCGTACTCGCCGATCATCGGCGCCATCTTCTCGGGCTCGGTGTGCACGAGGTACGGGCGGCCCGACAGGTCGACGGTCACCTGGGCCAGCGACTCGTCCAGCGGGACCGTGCAGTTGCCGAAGCGGTAGATGCCGACCTTGTCGCCGAGCGCCTGCTTGAAGGCGGCGCCGAGGGCGAGGGCGGTGTCCTCGATGGTGTGGTGCGAGTCGATGTGCAGGTCGCCCTCGGTCTTCACCGTGAGGTCGAACAGGCCGTGCTTGCCGAGCTGGTCGAGCATGTGGTCGTAGAAGCCGACCCCGGTCGCGACATCGACCTTTCCGGTGCCGTCGAGGTCGATCTCGACGACGACCGAGGTCTCCTTGGTCGCGCGTTCAACACGTCCTGTGCGGCTCATGCGCCGTACTCCTTCTTCACTTCGCGGGCCGCGTCCAGGAACGCGTCGTTCTCTTCGGGGGTTCCTACGGTGACGCGCAGCCGGCCCGGCACCCCGTTGTCGCGGATGAGGACACCGCGGTCGAGGATGAACTGCCAGACGGCGTGCGGGTCTTCGAAGACTCCGAACTGGATGAAGTTGGCGTCGGCGACGGTGACGTCGAAGCCGAGCGCCTCCAACTCCGCGACCACGCGGTCGCGTTCGGTCTTGAGCTGCTCCACGTACTGCAGCAGCGTGTCGGTGTACTCCAGGGCGGCGAGCGCCGTCGCCTGGTTCACGGCCGACAAGTGGTAGGGCAGCCGCACCAGTTGGACGGCGTCGACCACGGCCGGGTCGGCGGCGAGGTAGCCGAGCCGCAGCCCGGCGGCGCCGAAGGCCTTGGACATCGTCCGCGAGACGACGAGATTCGGCCGTCCTTCGAGCAGGGACAGCAGCGAGCTGCCGTGGCTGAACTCGGTGTACGCCTCGTCGACGACGACGATCGCGTCCCGCCCCGCGGCCTCGTACAGCGCGAGGACGTCCTCGGCCGCCACCGCGTTGCCGGTGGGGTTGTTGGGGCTGGTGATGAAGACGACGTGCGGCTTGTGCGTCCGGATCGCCTCGACGGCGGCCGGAACGTCGAGCGAGAAGTCCTCGCGGCGCGGGGCACTCACCCAGCCGGTGTTGGTGCCGCGGGCGAGCAGCGGGTGCATCGAGTACGAGGGCTCGAAGCCGAGCGCGAGGCGGCCGGGGCCGCCGAAGGCCTGGAGGAGCTGCTGGAGCACCTCGTTCGACCCGTTGGCCGCCCACACCTGCTCGTACGTGACCGCGTGGCCGGTCGTCCTGGTCAGGTACTTGGCGAGTTCGGTGCGCAGCTCGACCGCGTCCCGGTCGGGGTAGCGGTTGAGCTCGCGGGCCGCGTCGGCGACGCGCTCGGCGATCCGCTGGACGAGCGGCTCGGGCAGCGGGTACGGGTTCTCGTTCGTGTTCAGCCGGACGGCGACGTCCAAC
The DNA here is from genome assembly GCF_055657265.1 of Streptomyces sp. NPDC107575. Lineage (NCBI taxonomy): Bacteria > Bacillati > Actinomycetota > Actinomycetes > Kitasatosporales > Streptomycetaceae > Streptomyces > Streptomyces sp. NPDC107575. The sequence goes on from NZ_JBVKBG010000003.1 coordinate 342,229, forward strand.
TGCGGTGCGCCGTACGGGGACTTGCCGCGCAGTTCCTCGCGTACGGGAAGGTCGTCGATCCTGGTCACTTGTTCTTGGGTACCTTCCACCCGAAACGGGCCTTGATCGCCGCGCCGTGCGCGGGCAGGTCCTCTGCGTCGGCGAGCGTCACCACGGTGGCCGCGACCTCGGCGAGGGCGTCCTTCGTGTAGTCGACGATGTGGATGCCGCGCAGGAAGGACTGGACGGACAGGCCGGACGAGTGGCAGGCACAGCCGCCCGTCGGCAGCACGTGGTTCGACCCCGCGGCGTAGTCGCCGAGCGAGACCGGCGCCCACGGGCCGACGAAGATCGCGCCCGCGTTCTTGACGCGCTGGGCCACGGCGGAGGCGTCGGCGGTCTGGATCTCCAGGTGCTCGGCCCCGTACGCGTCGACGACCTTGAGGCCGTCGTCGAGCGAGTCGACGAGGACGACCGCGGACTGCTGCCCCTTGAGAGCGGGCACGATCCGGTCCTCGATGTGCTTGGTGGCGGCGACCTGGGGTTCGAGTTCCCTCTCGACGGCTTCGGCCAGTTCGGGAGAGTCGGTGACGAGGACGGCCGCCGCCAGCGGGTCGTGCTCGGCCTGGCTGATCAGGTCGGACGCGACGTGCACCGGGTCGGCCGTGGAGTCGGCGAGGACCGCGATCTCGGTCGGGCCCGCCTCGGCGTCGATGCCGATGCGGCCCGTGAAGTAGCGCTTGGCAGCGGCGACCCAGATGTTGCCGGGGCCGGTCACCATGTTCGCCGGGGCGCAGGACTCGGTGCCGTACGCGTACATGGCGACGGCCTGGGCGCCGCCGACCGCGTACACCTCGTCGACGCCGAGCAGCGCGCACGCGGCGAGGATCGTCGGGTGCGGCAGGCCGCCGAACTCCTTCTGCGGCGGGGAGGCCAGGGCGACGGACTCGACGCCCGCCTCCTGCGCCGGCACGGCGTTCATGATCACGGACGACGGGTAGACAGACCGGCCGCCGGGCGCGTACAGGCCGACGCGCTCGACCGGCACCCACTTCTCGGTGACGGAGCCGCCCGGCACGACCTGCGTCGTGTGGCTCGCGCGGCGCTGCTCGCGGTGGACGATGCGGGCCCGGCGGATCGACTCCTCCAGGGCCGCGCGCACGGCGGGGTCGAGATCGGCGAGCGCCTTGGCGATGGCGTCGGCCGGAACCCGGACGGATTCCAGCGTCACTCCGTCGAATTTCTCTCCGTACTCGATCAGCGCCGCGTCGCCACGATGATGCACGTCCTCGCAGATCGGACGCACCTTCTCCAGGGCGGCCGAGACGTCGAAGTCGGCTCGGGGCAGCAGCGAGCGCAGGGCCTGGCCCTCGGGGAGGGCGGCGCCGCGCAGATCGATTCGAGAGATCACAGAACAATTCTCTCAGATGCGGGTTTACGCTCGGCGCCCCGTATCAGTGGCTGATATCGCGGCGGGTGAGCTGACCACCGGCGTTCAGACGGTCACACAGCGGGCATGAACGGTTGTACGAACCAGGGGTCGCACAGGGGAGGCAGAACAGTCGTGGTCGAGGGGACGACCGGCAACGGCAACGGGGACGTGCCGGACGGGCTGACCGCCACCGAGGTGGGGATGTGGCAGGCGTTCCGCAACGGCAGCCTCTACGACCTGCGCACCGGGGACGCCGAGCGGGACGATCCGCACGGCGGCCATCCCTGGGGCCCTGAGCGCAGCGTGCGGGCGCGGATCGCGGCGTGGCTGCTGCTCGACGGGCCGCCCGCCCTCGACGGCCGGGTGTCCTCGCTCAAGCTCCAGGGCGTGCAGATCACGGACGTGTTCGACCTCGCGGGCGGCAACGTCGTCCCGTACCTGGAGATGAAGGGCTGCCGCTTCGAGAAGGAGGTGCTCCTCCCGGAGGCGCACTTCACGACCGTGCGGCTCATCGACTGCTCGGTGCCCCGCCTGGAGGGCGCCCGGGTCCACACGGAGGGCGATCTGCACCTCGCCCGCTGCCGCTTCCACAACGGGGTCCGGCTCACCGACGCGCACATCGGCACGGACCTGCTGCTCAACCAGGCCGTCGTGTTCCACGACCGGCGCGGAAAGTCGATCATGGCGGACGGGCTCACGGTCGGCCAGGACCTCCAGGCCGAGCAGCTGGAGACACACGGCGAACTGAGCCTGCGCGGGGCGACGGTCGGCGTCTCGCTGTCGCTGCGGGGCAGCCGGCTGCGGAACACGCAGGGGCGGCGGGCCCTGAACGCTCCGCAGATGTCGGTCGAGCGGACGCTGTACCTCGGCCCCGCGGCGCTCGGCGGCCCGTTCCAGAACGGCGGCGGGACGCCCGCGCGCGGCACCCGCGTGCAGCGCTTCGAGTGCGTGGGCGGGATGCGGCTCGACGACGGCCGGTTCGGCGACGCGGTCGACCTGGACTCGGCGCGCTTCACGATGGAGAACGAGCAGGAGGTCTCGATGCGCCGCATCCAGACCCCGGAGCTGCGCTTCCTGTGCGAGAAGCCGGAGCGCGGGCGCATCGTGCTCTCCGGCGCGCGGGCGACCAACCTGGTCGACCGGTCGACCAGCTGGCCGGGTCCTGGCCAGCTCCGCCTCGGCGGCTTCCAGTACGAGAACCTCATCCCCACCGGCTCCTTCCCGCTCGCCCGCCGCCTCGACTGGCTCGCCGCCGCGACCCCCGAGTACAGCCCGGAGCCGTACGAGCAGCTGGCCACGGTGCTGCGCAACAGCGGCGAGGACTCCGACGCGCGCGAGGTGCTCCTCGCCAAGCAGCGCAGACGCCGCGAGACGCTGCCGCTCGCGGCGAAGGTGTGGGGCTACATCCAGGACTGGACGGTGGCGTACGGGTACCGGCCCGGGCGGGCCGCGCTGTGGATGGCGGTCGTCTGGGCGCTCAGCGCGGCCGCGTTCTCCCAGGCCCCGCACCCCCGCATCAAGCCCGGCGAGGGCCCGGTCTGGGACCCGGCCCTCTTCACCCTCGACCTCCTCCTCCCGGTCATCGACCTCGGCCAGGCCGCCGCGTGGCAACTCAGCGGCCCCTGGCTGTGGGCCTCGGCGATCCTGGTCCTCCTGGGCTGGATCCTGGCGACGACGGTGGCAGCGGGCGCGACGAGGTTGCTCCGCAGGAGCTAGGGGTGCGGTGGGGCGGCGCCGCCGTCGCCCCTGCGGGAACGGGGCCTCACGGGGTCCGGCGGTGCCCGGCCCCTTTCGCCTGACCGAGGGCGGGACCACCGGGTCCCGGCCGCCGCTCCCCTACGGGCACGCGGCCCGTGCCGACGGGCACCGTTGCCCATTGCCCCCTGCCGGGGCCAGGTCATCCCCCACCCACCCGCCCCCTCCGGGGGCTCCGGCCCCACGGGGTACCGGCCTGGGCCGACGGGCCCGTCCCGCCCGGGGCTCGGCACAGCCCAGAGCGCCGGGCGCCGCCGCATCGGACCGCCGGGCCCGGCGGTCGTCCTCACCCGGGTGCCGTCCGCCGCGCAGGACCCACCGGCTCTGGCCCCACGTGGTCGACGCGGTCCGGGCCCGCCCCAGTGGCTCCGCCGGAGCTGCTGGGATTCCTCCGGGCCCTGCGAACCCGCCCGCAGCCAAGCACCGGCCCCACCCACGGGGGCCGAAGCCCCCGGAGGGGGCGGGTGGGTGGGAGGTGGCCGGGCAGCGGTGCATCCGGGCGCCGTGCCTAGGAACCGGCGCCGCAAGGGCCAACCCCGGCCCCACACACCCGCACTGCAGACGCCATCCCCGGTCCTGCACACCCGCACCGCAGACACCAACCCCGGGCCCACAGGCCGGTACCGCAGACACCAACCCCAGCCCCGCACACCCGCACCGCAGACGCCAACCCGGACCCGCCCAGGCGCCACCCCGGCCCCCGCACCCGTACCCGTACCCGTACCGCAAGCGCCGCCCCCGGTCCCACCCACCCGTACCGCCAACCGCTCCCCCCTGCCGCCACAACCCCCAACCCCCGGCAAAAAGTCCGCCGGTGGGGGCAACCATCCGGCCGCCCCGGCCGTCATTCCAGCGCAACCACGTCCCCACGGCGCACAAGGAGGCCCCGTGCCGTTCCTGCGCGCCCTCGTCCGCACCACCCGCATGCTCCGCCACACCGCCGGCCTCGGCATCGGTCTCCCGCCGGACGAGGAACTGCTGCTCGACGCCCCGGACGACCGCCTCGCCCCCGCCCTCGTCGCCGCGGGCCGCGCCGAGTACGGACCCGCCGCGAAGGCCCTCGCCCAGACCCGCGACGCCGCCGAGTGGGAGAACCGGGACCGCGCCGTGCAGCGCCTCGCCTCGTTCGCCGCCGCCCGCCCCGAGTGGTTCGAGGCCTGGCAGGAGGCCTCGCCGCACGACCCCGACCTGCTCCTGGTCAAGGCCGAACTCGCCGTCACCCGCGCCCTCGCCGCCCCCGCCCACGCCGAGCTGCTCCGCGAGGTCACACCCCTGATCCTGGCCGCCGCCGAGTCCGACCCCCGCGACCCGGTCCCCTGGCGGATCGCCCTGGACCACGCCCGCGGCACCAACGCCCCGCACACCGAGTTCGAGCAGCTGTGGGCCCGCGCGGTGCGCCGCTCCCCGCACCACTACGGCTGCCACGTCGCGGCCCTGCGCTACCTCTCCGCCGCCTGGTACGGCTCCCACCGCGAGTGCTTCGACTTCGCGGAGCGCGCCGCACAGGACGCCCTGCCGGGCTCGCTGCTCCAGGCGCTCCCGGCCCGCGCGGCCCTCGCGTATCTGACCTCGGGCGCCCCGAAGACCGGCATCCCGCGCGCCCGCCTGGACGCCGCGGCCGACCTCGCCGCGGAGCTGTCCCGCAGTTACGAACCGGCGGACCCGTGGCCCGCCGAGGTGCGCAACCTGCTGACCTGCGTACTGGTCGAACTCGAACGCTGGGACGACGCCCTGGAGCAGCTGCGGCTCATCGGCCCGTACGCGACGACGTTCCCCTGGGACCGCCTCACGGACGACCCGCTGGGCCATTTCATGGAGCTGCGCGGACAGGTCCGACTGGAGGTCGCGGCGACGATGCCGCTGCGCGGCGGACCGCGCAGGTCCGACGACCATTACGCTTGACCGACGTGACCACCGTCCGACTTCCGCTGTTCCCGCTCAACTCGGTGCTGTTCCCGGGACTCGTGCTCCCGCTGAACGTGTTCGAGGAGCGCTATCGCGCCATGATGCGCGACCTGTTGAAGGCGTCGCCCGACGATCCGTCGGAGCCCGACACCGAACCGTCCACCTCGGAGGAGCCCCGCCAGTTCGTGGTCGTCGCGATCCGCGACGGCCACGAGGTCGCGCCCAGTGCGCCCGGAATGCCCGACGAGGTGACGACGAAGGAGGCGGGCGCGGGCCCGGCCGCGGGCTTCGGCGACGACCCGATCACGTCCTTCCACGCCGTCGGCTGCATCGCGGACGCCGCGACCATCAGGGAGCGCGCGGACGGCAGCTTCGAGGTCCTCGCCACCGGCACCCGCCGGGTGAAGCTGCACTCGGTCGACGCCTCGGGCCCGTATCTGACGGCCGAGGTGGAGGAGCTGGACGAGGAGGACGGCGAGGAGGCGGGCGCCCTCGCGGAGGGCGTGCTGCGCGCGTTCCGCTCGTACCAGAAGCGGCTCGCGGGCGCCCGCGAGCGCTCGCTGACGACGGGCGCCGAGCTGCCGGACGAGCCGTCGGTGGTGTCGTATCTCGTCGCGGCGGCCGCGGTCCTCGACGTACCGACGAAGCAGCATCTGCTGCAGGCCGAGGACGTGGCGTCCCGGCTGCGCGAGGAGCTGACGCTGCTGCGCGCGGAGACGGCGATCATCCGCCACCTGCCCTCGCTGCCGGCGACGGAGCTCACCCGCCAGTCGACCAGCCTCAACTGACGGCACCCAACCGACGTCACTCAACTCACGTAGGGAAGCGGCACGTTGGCGAAGAAGGCCAAGAAGCAGCAGAGCCAGTCCGGCGGAACCCCCGCCACCGTCGCCCTCACCACCGCGGGCACCGTCTTCACCGTGCACTCCTACGAGCACGACCCCGCGAGCGCCTCGTACGGCGAGGAGGCCGCGGAGGCGATGGGCGTCTCCCCGGACCGGGTGTTCAAGACGCTCGTCGCGGACGTGGACGGCACGCTCGTCGTCGGCGTCGTGCCGGTGGCGGGCCAGCTCGACCTGAAGGCGCTCGCGGCGGCGGTCGGCGGCAAGCGCGCCACCATGGCCGACCCGGCGCTCGCGGAGCGCACCACCGGATACGTACGCGGTGGCATCTCTCCGCTCGGGCAGCGCAAGAAGCTGCGCACGGTCATCGACTCCTCCGTCGAGAAGCACGACACGATCCACGTCTCCGCGGGCCGCCGCGGCCTTGAGGTCGAGCTGGCGCCGGGGGACCTCGCGGCGCTCACGGGCGCGGTGCTCGCGCCTGTCGGGCGTGCGTGACCCCTCGACGTACCCCGCCGCTTCGGCTAAGTACCGAGGACATGTCGAAGAAGACACGCAAGCGCAAGTGGCGGATCAAGAAGGGCAAGGCCAACCACGGGCGACGGCCCGCCTGAGGCCCCGTAAAAAGCCTGACCCCTTGAAGATCAGCGCGCGCTCAGCCGGCCGCGGATGTCGTCGAAGTGCGAATGCACGGCGTCCTCCGCGGCCTCCGCGTCCCCGGCCCGCACGGCGTCGACGATCCTGCCGTGCATCCGCGCCAGCTCCGCGCCGTCCGCGTTCTCCGGCGCCCGCCCGATGTCCTGCGGCCGCGACTGGTGAAAGGCGCTCCAGAACGCGTCGAGCAACTCGCTGAGCAGCCGGTTCGCCAGCGGCCCGTACAGCGCGAGATGGAACTCCCGGTCGGTCGCGGCGTCGATCGCCCCGCCGTCCGCGACCTCCTCGTGCATCCGCCGTACGAGCCCGTCGAGCACGTCGAGCTCCGTCTCGCCGAGCCGCCCGACGAGGCTGCTCATCAGGCCCGCCTCCAGCGCCTCCCGCATCTGCAGCAGTTCGAGCAGGCTGTCCTCGCCCCTGCGGTGCCCGACGACGGTGCGGAACGCGAGCCCGTCGATCAGCGGTTCGAGCGACATCGACCCGACGTACGTCCCGAACCCGCGCCGGATCTCGACGATGTGCTTGGCCTGCAAGGACTTCAGGGCCTCGCGCAGCGAGTTGCGGCTGACCGCGAAACGCTCCATCAGCTCGGTCTCGGTCGGCAGCGGATCGCCGGGTCCGAGGCCGCCCTCGACGATGAATTCCTTGATCTTCTGCTGCGCGTCGTCCGCGACCAGCGCTCGCATCCAGGCCCCTCCTGTGATCTGCCGGGCTCTTCGAACCCTTGACAGTGTCCACGACCGTGGCGCACTGTCACCTCCAGGACGTAGGACATCCTACGTCCCATCTCCGTACACCATCAGTTAACCCTGGAGACCACCGCCATGACTCTCCGAGCCCCGCTCCCCGCCCCCTTCAGGGGCGTCGTACCGCCGCTGGTCACCCCGCTCACCGCCGAGGGGGAGGTGGACGTCGCCTCGGTGCGGCGGCTCGCCGAGCACCTCATCGGCGCCGGGGTGCACGGCCTGTTCATGCTGGGCTCCAGCGGCGAGACCGCCTATCTCACGGACGCCCAGCGCCGCACCGCCCTGGAGGCCGCGGTCGACGCGGCGGCGGGCCGGGTCCCGGTCCTCGCCGGTGTCATCGAGACGACCACGGCCCGGGTCCTGGAGCGGGCCCAGGACGCCGTGAAGGCGGGCGCCGACGCGCTCGTGGCGACCGCGCCCTTCTACACCCGCACCCACCCGGCCGAGATCGCGGACCACTTCCGCCGCATCCGCGCCGGCGCGGACCTGCCCCTGTTCGCGTACGACATCCCGGTCGCGGTGCACAGCAAGCTCGGCCGCGACACGATCCTCGAACTCGCCGCCGACGGCACCCTCGCGGGCCTCAAGGACTCCAGCGGCGACGAGGGCTCCCTGCGCCGTCTGCTCGCCCCGCTGCGCGCGGCGGCCCCCACGTTCTCGGTGTTCACGGGCGCCGAGCTCACCGTGGACGGCGCCCTCCTCGCGGGCGTCGACGGCGTCGTCCCCGGCCTCGGCAACGTGGACCCGCACGGCTATGTCTGCCTCTACGAGGCCGCCCGCTCCGGCGACTGGGACGCGGCCCGCGCCGAGCAGAACCGGCTCGCCGCGCTCTTCGCGATCACGGACGCCGGCGACCCCGCCGTCATGGGCGGCTCGTCCTCCGCGCTCGGCGCGTTCAAGGCCGCCGTGCACCTGCGGGGCGTCATCGACTGCCCCGCCACGGCCGCCCCGCAGATCCCGCTGGGCGAGGCCGAGTTCGCGTACGTCCGCCGGCACCTCGTCGAAGCGGGTCTGCTGTGACGACGGCCGTGCGGGAACCCTGGTACCGGGACATCGGCCCCGCCCGGTGGAAGTCCTTCTTCGCCGCCTGGATCGGCTACTTCCTCGACGGCTTCGACTTCGTCCTGATCACCCTCGTACTGACCGAGATCGGCGACGACTTCGGGCTCTCCGGGGTCGAGCAGGCGAGCCTGGTCTCCGGCGCGTTCATCACGCGCTGGCTGGGCGGCGCGGTCCTCGGCGCGCTCGGCGACCGCTTCGGCCGCAAGGCGGCCATGGTCGTCTCGATCGTGCTCTACTCCTTCGGCACCTTCGCCTGCGGCTTCGCCTGGGACTACACGAGCCTGTTCACCGCGCGCCTGCTGATCGGCATGGGCATGGCCGGCGAGTACAGCGCGAGCGCCACGTACGTCCTGGAGAGCTGGCCCGCGAAGCTGCGCAACCGCGCGTCCGGCTTCCTGATCTCCGGCTTCTCGCTCGGCGGCGTCCTCGCGGCCGAGATCTACGAGCTGGTGGTCCCGGACCACGGATGGCGCTGGCTGTTCTACATCGGCCTGTTCCCCGTGGCGGTCGCGCTGTGGGTGCGGCGGGCGCTGCCCGAGGCGGAGGAGTGGCAGGAGCAGGTGGCGGACGCGGGGCAGCGGCCCAACCCGTTCCGCCCGCTGTTCGCCACGCGCCGCCTCGCGACGGTCAACACGGTCCTCGCGGTCGTCGCGACGGGCGCCCTGTTCGCGGTGTTCACGCCGCTCGGCGCGGGCGCGGTGCCGGTCCTGTCCGTGGTGGCGGCGGTCTGCCTGCTGGCCTTCACGGTCCAGCTGGGCGGCCGCAAGCGGTGGCTGCTGTACGTGGCGCTGACGGTGACCGTGTTCTGCGCGTTCCTGTACAGCTGGCCGGTGCAGGCGCTGCTCCCGACGTATCTGAAGACCGAGCTGGGCTACTCCCCCTCCGAGGTCACCGACGCCCTCTTCTGGGCGGGCTTCGGCACGGCCGTCGGCTGCGTCGTGGCGGGCTTCGTCGGCGACCGGTTCGGCACCCGGCGGGCGTACGCGGTGACGCTGCTCGTCGGCATCGCCTTCGTCTTCCCGGTGTTCGCGGTCCACGACAGCCCGGTGGGGCTCGGCATCCTGCTGTTCTGCATGCTCGCCTGCATGCAGGGCATCTCGGGCCTGCTCCCCAAGTACATCGCGGGCCACTTCCCGACCGAGACGCGCGCGGCGTCCCTCGGCTTCACGTACAACGTGGGGGCGCTCGGCGGCGCGGTCGCGCCGGTGCTCGGCGCGCGGCTCGCCTCGGGGATGTCGCTCGGCCAGTCCCTGGCGATCCTGACGTTCGCGCTCACGCTCGTGGTGATCGTCCTCATCGGCTTCGACGTCCCGAACCGGCTGAACCGCCTGGTCGACCGGGAGGGACCGAGCGACTATCTGGCCGAGGAACCACTCGCGCCACGCGGAAAGGTGAGCAATTCAAGCCCCTGCGGCGATTGAGCAGCGGGGTCCGGGGCAGAGCCCCGAGACCGCAACACCGGTACGGCAAGATCAGCCCCGCCGGCGATTGAGGCGCGGGGTCCGGGGCAGAGCCCCGAGACCGCAACGCCGGTACGGCTGAGCCGCTACGGGGCCGTAGGCGTGGCGGAGCCGTCCCCCTGCACCCCGTAGGGCGTAGCGAAATACGGGTCCGGGTCCCGCGGCCCGAACAGACCCGTGAGGCCCAGGTGCACGACCAGCGCGGCCAGCGGCCACGCCAGCAGCGCCCCCTTGGCGTTCAGCTCCAGGGGGGCGTCGAACACGACACCCTTGCCGACCTCCTTGGCGTGCGCGGCGACGTTCTGCGTCGGCCCGAGCCAGATGCCGAACCGCCAGGCGAGCACCCCGCCGAGCAGGCTGCCCAGGGCCAGGCCCACGACCAGCGGTACGCCGCCGCGCCTGCGCCACAGGAAGACGGCGGCCCCGGTGACGACGCCGAACGCGAGCCCGAGCAGGGCGAACGTTCCGTCGATGCCGATGGCCTGCTCGCCCTCGGTGTCCTTGAGGTAGACCGCCGAGGCGTCCGAGACCAGCGGGACCCGGGGCGCGAGCCACAGCCACAGCGCGCCGAGCGCGAGCCCCACCACCGCGACGCCGATCGTCACGACGACGGCCTCGCGCAGTTCGGCCCGGAGCCCCGGACCGTCCTCCTCGTGCTCCTGCGGGGCGGCGGGTGCGGGCGGCAGATGTCCGGTCATGGGGTCGGGGGCCTGCCAGGGGTCGCTGTGCCCGTTGTTGTGCGGGGGCTGATGGGGTGGCGGTGTCAGCGGTGCGGTCACCCTGCCATCGTGCCAGGCGTCGCTGTGCGGCGCGTCACCGGACGGCGGCCCGCCGGTACGCCCACGTGGCCACGGCCAGGGAGGCGACGCCGACGGCCGCGCAGACGCCCAGGTCGAGCAGGACCACGCCCCAGTCGGGGTGCTCGGCGAAGGTCCGCGCGAACGCCTCGACCCCGTACGTCGACGGGAGCAGGTCCCGCCCCCACTGCACGAACTCCGGCATCCGGTCGGCCGGAAGCACACCGAGCAGCAGCGCCGCAGACATGCCCAACTGGCCGAGCAGCGTGGCCAGTTCGGGCCGGGGCGCGAGGAGGCCGAGCGCGGCGCCGAGGCCGGCGAGGGCGGCGCCCGCCAGCGGGATCACCGCGGCGAGCACCCACAGGTGGGCGAGCGGCAGCTGGAACATCACGCAGCCGACGACCGCGGTGACCACGGTCCCCGGCACGGTGAACGAGGCGTACGCGCCCGCGGCGCCGAGCACCACGGAGGCGGGCGGCACCGGCAGCGTCGCGTAGTGGTCGAGCCCGCCGGCGGCCCGCAGCTGCCCGAAGTACTGGGCGAGCAGGTTCAGCGCGACGAACGCGACGACGAGCACGGCGGACCCGGCGACGACGGCCTGGGCCTCGCGGCCGCCCTGGTCGACGACGCCGCGCATCAGGATCATGATGCCGATGCTCTGGAACGTCGCCACGAACAGCAGCGGGATCCGGGCCACGCGGGCGCGGCTGAGCTGCGCCCGGTAGACGGCGGCGAGCGAGGGCAGGAAGCGGGCGCGGGGCGCGAGCAGTTCCTCGGTCACCTCGGGCACGGACGCCTGGCGCGCGGGGGCCGCCTCGACGGGAATGACACTCACGCCTTCACCAGGCCCTTCACGCCGCTGCGGCTGCCGCCGAGGGCCAAGTACACGTCCTCCAGGCTCGGCGTCGCGAGCGTGAAGTCGTCGAGGAAGTCGAAGGCCGGGCCGCCGGTGACGGCGGCGACGGCGGAGCGGGCCGCGTCCGGTGCGAGCCGCAGCGACCAGCGCCGCCCGGATTCCACGGCGTGCGGCCGCAGCCGCGCCACCTCTTCGAGCCCCATCGGAGCCTCCTGGCGCCACACGAGTTCCACACGCACCTCGCCGGCGACGCGTTCCTTGAGTCCGGCCGGGGTGTCGCAGGCGATCACGCGGCCCTGGTCGAGCACGGCCACCCGGTCGAGCACGGTCTCGGCCTCGATCACGTTGTGGGTGACGAGCAGCACGGTCGTGCCGCGCTCGGCCCGGCGGCGGTCCACGGCGGACCATACGGCGCGGCGGGCCACGGGGTCCATGCCGGTGGTCGGCTCGTCGAGCACGAGCAGCGGGCGTTCGCCGACGAGGGCGGCGGCGAAGCAGGCGAGCCGGCGCTGGCCGCCGGACAGCTTCTTGATCGGGCGGGAGGCCAGGGCGGTGAGGCCAAGTTCGTCGAGGACGTCGTCGCGGGCGGCCCGCGCGTCCTTCAGGGGGAGGCCGCGGAGGCGTCCCGTGGTCTCGGCGGCCAGCGCGACGGTCAGCTCGTCGAGGGCGGTCGACTCCTGGCCGAGGTAGGCGAGGATGCGGGAGGCGCGCTCGGGGTGCCGCACGATGTCGTGGCCGAGGATCTCGACGCTTCCCGCGTCAGGGCGCATCAGGCCGGTCAGCTGCCGTACGAGGGTGGACTTGCCCGCGCCGTTCGGCCCGAGGAGGCCGAAGATCTCCCCGCGCCCGATGTCGAGCCGTACGTCGTCCGTGGCCCGCAGCTCCGGGGTGCCGGGCGCGCCGCGGCGCCCGCGCGAGGCCGGATAGGTCTTCTTGAGCCCCCGCACCGCGCACACCACAGCGCCCCCATGACGCTTCGGGGCGACGGCATCGGTGCGCATACTCACGAGGGACGAGCCTACGGGGTCCGGCGTTCACGATTGCACGCGGGGCGGGACATTTCCCCGGACCGGACGAGTCGGTTTCGCGGCACCGGCGTCACGGAATGTTTCCGCCACACCGGCGTTGCGCCCTCGGGGCTCCGCCCCGGACCCCGCTGCTCAATCGCCGCAGGGGCTTGAAATATCGGTGCCGCGCAACACGAATACGCGGGCCTAGTCGGCGGCCGCCGCGTGTTCCGCCGTGCGGATGTCGATCTCGCGCCAGAAACCCGCCCGGATCGCATACCGGTCGTGTTCGTCGATCTGGTCGTCCTTGTGCGCCAGCAGCCCGAACCTCGCCGCGTACCGCAACAACTCCCCGTCGATCCGGTGCGGCACCCGCGGATACATGGTCGCCAGCTTCTGCAACTGCGCCTGGTCCCCCAACCGCTCCCGCCACCTCCGCGCGAACACCTGCCCCACCTCGTACGGATCCCCGCCGATCGCGGTGATGTCCTCCTCGCGATCGGCCCACCGCTGCTCCGCCGTGGTGAGCTGCGCCAACGTAGGCAAGGACGCCACATCGGCCGGCTCCCCGCCCCCACCGGGCCGCTCGACCCACCCCTTGTCGGACGACCACCGCAGCGTCGCGTTCGCGGGATGTTGGGCGGCCTGCGCCCCCGGCCCCCGCAGCGCGGCGAGATCCTTGGGCGTGGGCACGCCCTTGCCGACCCCGGCCCGCTCGTCCTCCGCCGAGGACGCCGCCGATGACGAAGCCACCGCACCGTTCTCCCCGCGCGCGGCGGGCGCGTGCTGCACGGACGTACCCTCCCCCGACCCCTCCTCCGGACGCCCCGCGGAGGAAAGCGCGGACTCCGGCAGCGGCGCGGACAGGATCGCGGCGATCTCCGGACGCGGCACGTGCGGCGGGGCGCAGATCCCACCGAGCTCCTTGGCGCGTACCGCCTTGGTGATCCAGGCCCGGTCGAGCACCCGCCGCTCGTCGGCCTCCGCGACCAGGTCCTCGGACTGGTTGTAGTCGCCGTCGGCGGCCTGCACGGCCCAGAGGTGGACGGCGACCCCGTGCTCCTTGGCGGCCATCATGCCGGGCAGCAGGTCCCCGTCCCCGGTCACGAGCACGATGTCCGAGCAGGCCCGGTTGCGCGCGAGCTCGGTCAGCTCGGCGTGCATCGCCGCGTCGACGCCTTTCTGCGCCCACCGCCCGTCGCTCCTGGTCAGGGCGCCAAGGCGGACCGTGACCCGCGGCATCACCCGCAACCGCCGGTGCTCGGGCTGCGGCACCCGGTCGGGCGCCCCGTCGAACCAGTAGATGCGCAACAGCTCCCGGCCGGTCTCGGCCTCGGCGCGCTCGCGCAGACCCTGGATGAGGGCGGCGTGGTCCACATGGATCCGGGAGCGGGACGGCTCGCCCGCGAGCAGGCTCGCCGCGGCCCCCAGCAGATATCCGGCATCCACCAGAACGATGCAACGATCCACGCGATCCACCCTCTTTCCGCCGACTTGCAAGGAGTCCGGACACGCTCCACGGGACGGCTCCCGCGGCTTCGCTTCGGGTTTCCTTCGAGTCTGCCCGACCGCGCGGGGGTTAACGGCCCGAACTGGATCTTCGGCGTGGCGGAAGCCGTGAACCCGGCGCGGGCTATCGACGACCGACACCCGTTACGAACGGTAATACTCCGAAATGCGTTCTTCCTCCGCCTGTGTGAATCTGAAGCCGGCCCTGGCCCCTAGATCCCCCGCAGGAGGCAGATCACCATGGCCAAGAACCGTAAGCAGAACCGCCATCAGCAGAAGGCTGCCGAGCAGGCCCGCCCGGACGAGCAGGCCCGGTCCTCGGCCATGGAGGCTCAGGCCAAGTCGGCCGTGGAGGCGACTCCGGGCGACGTGGCCCGCAAGCACCGCGAGCGTCGCTTCGGCCACAACTGAGGCACCTCGTAGGGAAGTTGGCACACAGCGAGGGGCGCACCCGGAAGTCCGGGTGCGCCCCTCGCGCGTGTCTCGCCGCAGTCAGCAGGTCACATGAGGCAGGCCGGGCCGAGCAGCACCTTCAGGTCGCCGTAGAGCGACGGGTCGGGCTTCACCCGGTGCCGGTCGAGCCGCAGCACCGTGGTCTTGCGCGGCCCCTGGAGCTTGATCCGTACCTCGCTGTCGCCCCGGTGGTTGGTGAGGATCTCGCCGAGCCGGCTGATCATCGGCGGGGTCACCTTCAGGGCGGGGATGGTGAGGATCACCGGCGCGTTGGTGCCCGCGTTCGACAGGTCGGGGACCTGCATCTCCATGGCGACAAGGCGCGGCACGTCCTCGCGCTTGTCGAGGCGGCCCTTGACGAAGACGACGGCGTCCTCGACGAGCTGCGTGGACACCAGCTGGTACGTCGCCGGGAAGAACATGCACTCGATGGAACCGGCGAGGTCCTCGACGGTCGCGATCGCCCAGGCGTTGCCCTGTTTGGTCATCTTGCGCTGGAGGCCCGAGATGATGCCGCCGACCGTGACGACCGCGCCGTCCCCGAAGTCGCCGCCGGTGAGCTGGCCGATGCCCGCGTCCGCCTTGTCGGACAGGACGTGCTCCAGGCCGAAGAGCGGGTGGTCGGAGACGTACAGGCCGAGCATCTCGCGCTCCTGGGCGAGCAGGTACGTCTTGTCCCACTCGTCGGTGGAGAACTCGACGTCGAGGCCGAAGCCCGGCTCGTCGCTCTCCCCCTCGCCCATGCCGCCGAAGAGGTCGAACTGTCCCTCGGCCTCCTTGCGCTTCACCGCCACGACGTTGTCGATCATCGGCTCGTACTGGGCGGTGAGCCCCTTGCGGGTGTGTCCCATCTGATCGAAGGCGCCCGCCTTGATCAGGGATTCCGTCGTCCGCTTGTTGCAGGCGGCGGCCTCGATCTTGTCCAGGTAGTCGGGGAACGAGGTGAACTTCCCCTTCGCCTTGCGGGCCCGGACGATCGACTCCACCACGTTCGACCCGACGTTGCGGACCGCTTCCAGGCCGAAGAGGATCACGTCGTCGCCCTGGGCGGCGAAGTTGTGCACCGACTCGTTCACGTCCGGCGGGAGGACCTTGATCTTCATGCGCCGGCACTCGTTCAGATAGACGGCCGACTTGTCCTTGTCGTCCTTCACCGAGGTGAGCAGCGCGGCCATGTACTCGGCCGGGTAGTTCGCCTTCAGGTACGCGGTCCAGTAGGTGACCAGGCCGTACGCGGAGGAGTGCGCCTTGTTGAACGCGTATCCGGCGAACGGCACCAGGACGTCCCACAGGGCCTGGATCGCCTGGTCGGAGAAGCCCTTCTTCTTCGCGCCCTCCTGGAAGAGCACGAAGTTCTTCGCCAGTTCCTCGGGCTTCTTCTTGCCCATCACGCGGCGGAGCACGTCGGCCTCGCCGAGCGAGTACCCGGCGACGATCTGTGCGGCCTTCTGCACCTGCTCCTGGTACACGATCAGGCCGTAGGTCAGGCCGAGCGTCTCCTTCAGGGGCTCTTCGAGCTCCTTGTGGATCGGCGTGATCTCCTGCCGGCCGTTCTTGCGCTCCGCGTAGTTGATGTGCGAGTTCATTCCCATCGGGCCCGGCCGGTACAGGGCCGAGACGGCGGAAATGTCCTCGAAGTTGTCGGGCTGCATCTGGCGGAGCAGCGAACGCATCGGGCCGCCGTCGAACTGGAACACGCCGAGCGTGTCGCCCCGGCAGAGCAGTTCGTACGTCTTGGGGTCGTCGAGCGGGACGTCGAGCATCTCCAGCTTGATGCCCTTGTTCGCCTCCACCATCTTCACGGCGTCGTCCATGATGGTGAGGTTGCGAAGCCCCAGGAAGTCCATCTTGAGCAGGCCGAGCGACTCGCACTGCGGGTAGTCCCACTGCGTGATCGTCACGCCGTCGGTGTGCCGGGTCCACAGCGGGGCGTGGTCGACGATCGGCTCGCTGGACATGATGACGCCGGCGGCGTGCACGCCCATCTGCCGGACCAGGCCCTCGACGCCCTTGGCGGTGTCGATGACCTTCTTGACGTCCGGCTCGTTCTCGTACATCCCCCGGATCTCGCCGGCCTCGCTGTAGCGCGGGTGCTGGGGGTCGGTGATGCCGGAGAGGTCGATGCCCTTGCCGAGGACGTCGGCGGGCATCGCCTTGGTGAGGCGGTCGCCCATCGCGTACGGGTAGCCGAGCACGCGCGCGGAGTCCTTGATCGCGTTCTTGGCCTTGATCTTGCCGTAGGTGCCGATCATGGCGACCTTGTCGGCGCCGTACTTCTCGGTCACGTACCTGATCACTTCGACGCGCCTGCGCTCGTCGAAGTCGATGTCGACATCGGGCATGGAGACGCGCTCGGGGTTGAGGAACCGCTCGAAGATCAGGCCGTGCGTGATCGGGTCGAGGTCGGTGATGCCCATGGCGTACGCGACGATCGAACCGGCCGCGGAACCACGGCCCGGGCCCACCGCGATGCCGTTGTTCTTGGCCCACATGATGAAGTCGGCGACGACCAGGAAGTATCCCGGGAACCCCATCTGGATGATGATGTCCATCTCGTACTCGACCTGCTTCTGGCGGTCCTCGGGGACGCCGCCCGGGTAGCGGCGGTTCATGCCGACCCGGACCTCCTCCTGGAACCAGGTGACCTCCGTGAAGCCTTCCGGGATGTCGAACTTCGGCATGAGGTCGCGCTTCTCGAACATGCCGGTCGTGTCGATCTGCTCGGCCACGAGCAGCGTGTTGCGGCAGCCCTCCTGCCAGGCGTCCGAGGAGTCGATGGCGTACATCTCGTCCGTCGACTTCAGGTAGTAGCCCGTGCCGTTGAACCTAAAGCGGTCCGGGTCGGAGAGGTTCTTGCCGGTCTGGATGCACAGCAGTGCGTCGTGCGCAGTCGCCTCGTCCGCGTACGTGTAGTGCGAGTCGTTCGTCACCAGCGGCGGGATGCCGACCTTCTTGCCGACCCGCAGGAGGTCCTCGCGGACCCGGTGCTCGATGTCGATGCCGTGGTCCATCAGCTCCAGGAAGTACCGGTCCTTGCCGAAGATGTCCTGGTACTCGGCGGCCGCCTTCACCGCCTCGTCGAACTGGCCGAGGCGCAGCCGGGTCTGCAGCTCACCGGAGGGGCAGCCGGTGGACGCGATGATGCCCTCGCTCCACTGGGAGAGCGTCTCCTTGTCCATGCGGGGCCACTTCTGCAGCCAGCCCTCCGCGTACGCGTCCGAGGACAGCTTGAACAGGTTGTGCAGCCCCGTGCTGTTCGCCGCCCACATCGTCTTGTGGGTGTAACCACCGGAACCGGAGACGTCGTCGCGCTTCTGGTGCGGCTGGCCCCACTGGACCTTCCGCTTGTTGCGCCGGGACTCCGGGGCGACGTACGCCTCGATGCCGATGATCGGCGTGATGCCCGCCTTCTCCGCGGTGTGGAAGAAGTCGTACGCACCGTGCAGGTTGCCGTGGTCGGACATCGCGATGTGCGTCATGCCCATGTCGCCGGCGGCCTTGAACATGTCCTTGAGCCGCGCCGCACCGTCCAGCAGCGAGTACTGGGTGTGCACATGCAGGTGCGTGAAGGGCGGCTTTGACACGGTTGGGGCCTCCAATGGCGAACACGCGGCGACGGATCGGGGACAGCTTGGAAGTCTACGACCGGTCACTGACAACGGCCGGGCACTCCGGAGTACGGTCGTGCGTTGGACGGATCAGAACATCTGTCCCACGCGTCAGTACGGCGCACCGGACCATCCCGCACCAGGAGGCACCCAGCGATGTCGGAACCGCAGCCCACCGCTGAGCAGCGCGGCGAGCAGATCCTCTCCGTCTTCGACACCGCGTTCGGCGAGCTCCTCGCCGCCGACCCCGCGGCCTTCCGGGTCAAGTTCCGCAAGATGGCGGCCTCGGCCTTCGCGTTCTACCGCGGGACGGCCTGCCTGTTCTACGGAGACGTGGAGCGCGAGCAGCACGGCGGGCCTTACCTGGACGAGCGCACCAGCCGGGTGTGGATCCACGGCGACCTGCACGCGGAGAACTTCGGCACGTACATGGACTCCACGGGCCGCCTGATCTTCAACGTGAACGACTTCGACGAAGCGTATGTGGGCCCTTTCACATGGGACCTCAAGCGCTTCGCCGCCTCCGTGGCGCTGATCGGCTACTCCAAGGCGCTGAGCGACGAGCAGATCACGGACCTGGTGCGCACGTACGCGGCGGCCTACCGCGAGCGCATCCACGCGCTGGCGACCGGCGCCAAGAGCGACGAGGTGCCGCCCTTCTCGCTCGACACGGCCGAGGGGCCGCTCCTGGAGGCGCTGCGCGACGCCCGCTCGCTGACCCGTTTCGGCCTGCTGGAGTCCATGACGGAGATCCGCGAGTTCGAGCGCCGCTTCGCGGAGGGCGGCGGCTCCATCGAGCTGGACGCGGCGACGCGCTACAAGGTGCTCGCGGCGTTCGACGGGTACCTGGAGACGCTTCCCGAGGCCTCCCTGTCCCGCCCGGACTCGTACCGGGTGAAGGACGTGGTCGGGCGCCGCGGCATCGGCATCGGCTCGGCGGGCCTGCCCTCGTACAACATCCTCCTGGAGGGCAACAGCGACGCCCTCGAGAACGATGTCGTGATCTACATGAAGCAGGCCCAGACCCCGGCCGTGTCGCGGCACATCACCGACCCGGCGGTCCGCGGCTACTTCCAGCACGAGGGCCACCGCACGGTCATCTCGCAGCGCGCCCTGCAGGCGCACGCCGACCCGTGGCTCGGCTGGACGGAGCTCGACGGGGCGGGGCAGCTGGTCGCCGAGATCTCGCCGTACGCGGTGGACCTGGACTGGAGCGACATCGACGACCCGGAGGAGATCGCGGCGGTCGTCGCCGACCTCGGCCGGGCCACGGCGACGATGCACGCGGCGGCGGACGACCAGTCCGGCGAGTCGCTCGTGCCGTTCTCCACCGAGCGCGCCATCGACGCGGCGATCGCGGCCGACGAGGAGGGCTTCGCGCCCCTGCTGGTCGACTTCGCGCACTCCTACGGCGCACGCGCGCGTGCGGACCACCAGATCTTCGTGGACCTGTTCCGCAACGGCCGGATCCCGGGCCTGTGAAGGATCCTGTGAATGAGCCCCCTTTAGGCATCGTTTACAGGAACCCATGGCACACTCTGCCGCGATGGACGACATATCCGGGACCCAGCTACGAGTGACGCGCGCGGCGCTGTTCACGGCGTGCGTCGTGACGCTTTCCGTCGCGTCGCACGTGCTGCTGTCCCGGGCCCCGCTGCCGCTCACGACGATCGCGGCGATCGCCGCGGCCGTCTTCGTGATCGCGTACGCGCTGGCGGGCCGGGAGCGCGGCTTCGGCCGGATCGCCGCCCTGCTCGTCCCCCTGGAACTGGCCGCCGACACGGTCTTCACGACCGGCCAGCACGTCTGTTACGGCCAGGCCGGCGGCCCGGTCGCGGGACCGCTGCGCCAGTTCGGCTTCGACGTGCTGTGCGCCGGGAACGTGGGCACCCCGCTGGCCCGGATGACGGGCGGCGGCTCGGAGCGGGCCGCCGTGCTCTTCGCGCACACCGACCCGGCGGCCTCCTGGCTGCTGCTCGGCGCGCACGTCGCGGTCGGCCTGCTCGCGGCCGCCTGGCTGCGCCGCGGTGAGCAGGCCCTGGCCCAACTGCTGCGCGCGGTGGCCGCCTTCGCGTTCCGGCCGCTGCTCATCGCGTTCGCCGCGGTCACCGTCCGGCGCGAGCCGGGCATCCGGCTGCCGCGCGTCGCCACGCGCGTACCGGCCTCCCGCACCCGGCTCTGGGTGCACTCCGTAGGACGGCGCGGGCCGCCGTGCCCGGCCGCCTGAGCCACCGTTCGGCTCGGGCTCCCGGCACGGCAGTCCCCATCCGCATGTCACACACCTACGGAGCACGACCATGAGCAAGCGCAACACCCAGCAGGCGAAGTCCGCGGCCCGCGAGCGGCTGCGCGCCGAACGCGAGCGCCAGGCCAAGCGGGACAAGACGAAGCGGCAGGCCGTCGTCGGCGTCTCCATCGTCGCGGTCCTCGCGATCGCCGGCGGCGTCGGCTACGCGGTGATGCAGGCCAACAAGCCCTCCCACTGGGAGACGGCGATGGACGCCAAGTCCTCCGCCGTGAAGGCGCCCAAGAACACGACGGGCAAGGACGGCACGACCGTCGTCATCGGCAAGGCCGACGCCAAGAAGACGATGAAGATCTACGAGGACTCGCGCTGCCCGGTCTGCGCCTCCTTCGAGCAGACCGTCGGCCCGCAGCTCCACAAGGACGTCGAGGCCGGCAAGTTCAAGCTCCAGTACGTCGGCGGCACGTTCCTCGACGGCGACAGCTCGGCCAAGGGCGACGTCGGCACCAACGGCGAGGGCTCCAAGAACGCGCTGAGCGCGCTCGGCGCCGCCCTCAACGTGAGCCAGGACGCCTTCCTGGACTACAAGACGGCGCTCTACTCGGCGAAGTTCCACCCCGAGGAGAGCGACGACAAGTTCAAGGACGACGACTACCTGATCAAGATCGCCGACACCGTCGACTCGCTCAAGGGCAACAAGGCGTTCCAGAAGGCCGTCACGGACGGCACGTACGACGCCTGGGCGATGAAGATGTCCAAGTCCTTCGACACCAACAAGGACGGCGTCACCGGCACCCCGAGCCTGGTCGTGGACGGCAAGAAGCTGACCGGTTCGGACGGCCAGAACGCTCCGATGACCGTGGCCGAGTACAAGACCGCGACCGAGAAGGCCCTGAAGGGCTGACGGCCGGTCCACGCACGGAAGAAGAGCGGGCGAACCTTTCGGGTTCGCCCGCTCTTTGTATCTACCAGTCAGTAGTCTGACCGGCTGTGACCAGTCGATTCCATGAAAACGCCCCGACCCGCCGTACGGTCGTCAAGGTCGCGGCCGCCGGCGCCGCGCTCGCCGCGCCGCTCGCCGCCGCGGCCCCCGCCCGGGCCGCCGAGGCCCCCGC
The DNA here is from genome assembly GCF_055657265.1 of Streptomyces sp. NPDC107575. Lineage (NCBI taxonomy): Bacteria > Bacillati > Actinomycetota > Actinomycetes > Kitasatosporales > Streptomycetaceae > Streptomyces > Streptomyces sp. NPDC107575. The sequence continues at coordinate 363,654 of NZ_JBVKBG010000003.1, forward strand.
GTTCCTGCACGGCGTCGCGTCCGGCGACCCGCTCCCCGACGGGATCCTGCTGTGGACGCGCGTGACGCCGAACGCCGACGCGGTGCCCGGCTCGGGCGCGGGCCCCGACACGCGGGTGAGCTGGGAGATAGCGGAGGACAAGGCCTTCCGGCAGATCGTCGGCCGCGGAACCGTGACCGCGAACGCCGCCTCCGACCACACGGTCAAGGCCGATGTAAGGGGCCTGCGCCCGGCGACCGCCTATTACTTCCGCTTCTCCGTGGACGACGTCCGCTCCCCCGTGGGCCGCACCCGCACCACCCCCACCACCGACGCCTCCCCCGACGGGCTGCGCTTCGGCGTCGTCTCCTGCGCCAACTGGGAGGCCGGCTACTTCTCCCCGTACCGGCACCTGGCCGCCCGCACGGACCTGGACGCGGTCCTGCACCTCGGCGACTACCTCTACGAGTACAAGACGGGCGAGTACCCGACCGCCGACTACACGGTCCGGCAGCACCGGCCCACCCACGAGATCGTCTCGCTCGCCGACTACCGCACCCGGCACGGCCAGACCAAGACCGACGCCGACGTCCAGGCGATGCAGGCCGCGCACCCGCTGATCGCGATCTGGGACGACCACGAGTTCGCCAACGACGCCTGGTCGGGCGGCGCGGAGAACCACACGCCGGGCACCGAGGGCGACTGGGCGGCGCGTCAGCGGGCCGCGAAGCAGGCCTACTTCGAGTGGATGCCGGTCCGCCCGTCCACCGAGGGCACGGTCTTCCGCCGCCTGCGCTTCGGCAAGCTGGCCGACCTCCACCTGCTCGACCTGCGCTCGTTCCGCTCCGAGCAGTCGAGCGTCGGCAACGGAGCGGTGGACTCCCCGGAGCGTACGATCACCGGCCGCGCCCAGCTCGACTGGCTGAAGTCCGGCCTCAGCGCCTCTGACGCGCGCTGGAAGCTGGTCGGCACCTCGGTGATGATCTCGCCGGTCGCCTTCGGTTCGCTGCCCGCCCACATCGCGGGCCCGCTGGCCGAGCTGCTCGGCCTCCCGAAGGAGGGCCTGGCGGTCAACGTCGACCAGTGGGACGGCTACACGCACGACCGCGCCGAACTCATCTCCCACCTGCGCGAGAACGCCGTCCGCGACACCGTCTTCCTGACCGGCGACATCCACATGGCGTGGGCCAACGACGTGCCGGTCAAGGCGGCGACGTATCCGCTGTCGCCCTCGGCCGCGACGGAGTTCGTGGTCACGTCCGTGACCTCGGACAACCTGGACGACATCCTGCACGTCGCCCCCGACACGCTCTCCACGGTCGCCGAGGGCGCCATCAAGGCGGCCAACCGGCACGTGCGCTGGCTGGACATGGACCGGCACGGCTACGGCGTCCTGGACGTCACGGCCGCGCGGACGCAGATGGACTTCTACGTGGTCTCCGACCGCGCGGACCGGAACGCGACGTCGGCCTGGCAGCGCTCGTACCGCACCCTCACGGGCACCCAGAAGGTCGAACGGGCGGACGCCCCGGTCGCCTAGTACCTACAGCGTTTCGAGGAAGCCGAGCGCCACCCGCCAGGTGGCCTCGGCGGCCTCCTCGTCGTAGTCCGGCAGGTCGGGGTCGGTGTAGAGGTGGCCCGCCCCGGCGTACCGGTAGACCTCCACGTCGGCTCCCACGCGGCCCATCTGCAGGTACCAGGCGGTCAGCCAGTCGTCCGTCTCGAACGGGTCGGGCTCCGCGACGTGCAGCTGGACCGGGAGCTCGTCGACGGCGACCCCCTCCGCGATGTCGGACGTGCCGTGCAGGAGCAGCAGCCCCTTCGCCTTGTCGTCGCCGAGGGCGAGGGTCTGCGCGGTCGCGGCGCCGAACGAGAACCCGGCGTAGACCAGACCCCGGTCCGAGTAGGGCGCGGCCGCCAGGACGGCACGCTTGAGCAGCTCGTCCTTGCCGATCTCGTCCTTGAAGGCCATGCCCTCCTCGACGGTGTCGAAGGTGTTCCCCTCGAAGAGATCGGGGGTCCACACCTCGTGCCCGGCGGCCCGCAGCCGCTCGGCGGCGGCCTCGACGGCGGGCCGCAGTCCGAACGCCGAATGGAAAAGCATGATGTTCATGGGCTCCATGGTGCCAGGGCCCCCGCAGGTTAGACGCGCCCGATCCCGGTTACCGTCGTGGCATGGAGAACGTACTGCGCCCACTGATCGTCATTGGTGGCTCGGTCGTGCTCACACTGTTGGTGGGGTGGGCGGTCGACCGGTTGCTGCAACGCACCGACCAGCGCCACCACGAGACGCCGCTGTGGGGACTGCTGCGCCGCTGCCGGCTGCCGCTCCAGCTCGTGCTCTGCGCCGCGCTCCTCAAGGGGTCCTACGACCAGTCGGGGATCGCCGAGGACCACTACAGCGGCATTGGAGAAACGCTCAGCCTGGTCCTGATCGGCGCCACCGCCTGGCTCGCCGTCCGGATCTCGTCGGCGATCGTCGAGTCGACCTACGCGCGCTACGCCACCGCGCAGCGCGACCCCGCCCGGGTCCGCCGCGTGCGCACGCAGGTCACCCTGATCCAGCGCGTCGTCATCGCGGTCGTCGGCGTGGTCGCGGTGGCCGCGATGCTCCTGACGTTCCCGTCCTTCAGGGCGGCGGGGGCCTCGCTGCTGGCCTCGGCGGGCCTGTTGGGCATCGTCGCCGGTGTCGCGGCGCAGTCCACGCTCGGGAACCTCTTCGCGGGCCTGCAGATCGCCTTCGGCGACATGGTGCGGATAGGGGACACCGTCGTCGTGGACGGCGAGTGGGGCACGGTCGAGGAGATCACCCTCACGTTCCTCGCCGTGCGCACCTGGGACGAGCGCCGCATCACGATGCCGGTGTCGTACTTCACGTCGAAGCCGTTCGAGAACTGGTCGCGCGGCGGCGTCCAGATGACCGGCACCGTCTTCTTCCACCTCGACCACAGCGCGCCCGTGCCCGAGATGCGCGAGAAGCTGCACGACATCCTGCGCGAGTGCGCCGCCTGGGACGGCCGCGACTGGGGCCTCGCCGTCACCGACACGACGCCCAGCACCCTCCAGGTCCGCGCCCTGGTCACGGCCAAGGACGCGGACGACATCTGGACGGTGCGGGTCACGGTCCGCGAGCAGCTGGTCCGCTGGCTGACCGAGCAGCACCCGTACGCGCTGCCGCGGATCAACACGGCGACGGCCCTGGTCGCCCCGGACGAGTCGGACTCCCTGCCGGAGCACGTCCTCAGCCGCAACGGCCGCGCGCCCCGGACGGGTCGGGGCTAGGGCCCTTCTGACGGATCTTGCTGGAGTCGCGGGGTCTGGCACGCACATCTGCGGCGTTGTCGTCGGTTGCCAACGCTCCGCGTTGACGCCCTCCTCCGCCTTGCAGCTGCACGCACCAGACCCCGCTCGCGGAGCCGAATGAAGCGGCCTCCCGCATCCAGCCTGATCCGTCAGAAGGGCCCTAACGCCCCTGCAGTTCCCCGCCGTTGACCTGGACGATCTGGCCGGTGACATGGCCGCCTCCCGGCGACGCCAGCCACAGCACCGTGGCCGCGATGTCCTCGGGCGTCCCCGCACGGCCGGTCGGGATGGCGTCGACCCGGCGCCGGTGCTCCGCCTCGGGCATCGAGGGCCCGAAGAACTCGGTGTCCTCGATGTAGCCGGGCGCGATGGCGTTCACGGTGATGCCGCGCGGGCCGAGCTGCTTGGCGAGGTCGTACGTGTACGGGTGCAGGGCCGCCTTGGAGGCGCCGTACGAGCCCTGGTTCGAGCCGCGCAGGGCGGCGATGGAGGACACGAACACGATCCGGCCGCCCGGCGAGGCCAGGTGCTCGCGCAGCGCCTCGGTGAGCAGCACCGAAGTGAGCGTATTGACCCGGAAGTCGGTGTTCCAGGCGTGGGCGACGGCGTCCAGCGGATCGCCGCCCTCCGGCGCCGGGTCGCTCCGGCCGCCGAACCCGCCGGCGCTGTGCACGATCACGTCGACCGTGCCGTCGAACGCCTCGAGCGCGAAGTCCGCGGCGCCGCGCGCCCCTTCGACCGTGCCGAGGTCGGCCGGGTACTTCAGGGCGCCGGACACACCGGCCTTCTCCAGGACCTCGATCCGCCTCCCGACCAGCAGCACCCGGTCGCCCTCCGCGGCGAAGGCCCTGGCCGCGGCGAGACCGATGCCCGTACCGCCTCCGGTGATCATCACGTTGCGTGCCATGCACACGAGCCTAGGCCGCCACATGCGCCCCGGGGCGATCTCTAACGCAAACTGCGCACATCCAGCTTCCTGAGCACCCGGTCGACCACCTCCGGGTCGGAGCCCGGTTCGCTGCGGGCCGCGAGGACCTCGTGGCGGGCCGCCGACATCATCTCCGCCTGGATCCGGCGGATCCGCTTGATCCGCTCGACTCGCTTGGTCTGCTTCTCGCGCCGCTCGTCCGCGCCGATCTCCGGGTTGATGCGCAGGCCGATGTCGAGCGCGCGGCGCAGCATCTGCTCCGTCACCTCGTCCGGCAGCTCCTCGACCTCCTCGATCTCCCTGAACCGGCGCTTCGCGGCCTTGGCGGCCCGCATCGCGAGCTGCCGCTCGAACTCCCGCTCGGCGGTGTCGTCGCTGCGCACCCCCAGCTTGCGCACCAGCCACGGCAGGCTCAGGCCCTGCAGCACCAGGGTCGCCATGATCACTCCGAACGCCAGGAAGACGATCTCGTCCCGCTGCGGGAAGGGCGAGCCGTCGTCCATGGTCAGCGGGATGGCGAGGGCCAGGGCCACCGAGGCCACTCCGCGCATTCCGGCCCACCACATGACGACCGTCTCGCGCCAGCTCACCGGGATGTCCTCGTCGACGTCGCGCCGCAGGTGCATCCGCCGGGTCACCCATGTCATCGGCAGCAGCCACAGCAGCCGTACGACGATGACGACGGCGACGACCGCGCCGGCCCAGCCCAGCATCTCGCCCCAGCGCCCCTCCGCGGTCCTGACGACGTTGTGCACCTCCAGGCCGATGAGACCGAACGCGACGCCGGTGACGAGGGTGTCCACGACGTCCCAGAAGGCCCGCCCGGTGAGCCTCGTGAGCACGTCGTCGGCGTCGAAGGCGTGCTCCGCCAGGAACATCGCCGTGGTCAGGACCGCGAGCACGCCCGAGCCCTTGAGCTCCTCGGCGAGCACGTACGAGGCGTAGGGGATCAGGAGCGTGAGGCCGATCTGGAGCGTGGCGTCGCCGAGATAGCCGATGAGCTTGTTGGCGATCCAGCCGAGCCCCCAGCCGACGGCGACGGCGACGACCGCGGACAGCACCAGGTCGAGCGCGGCGTGCGGCAGCGAGAAGGTGCCGCTGACGGCGGCGGCGATCGCCACGTGGTACAGCACGATCGCCGTCACGTCGTTGAACAGGCCCTCACCCTCCAGGATCGACACCATGCGCCGGGGCAGCCCCAGTTGGCCCGCGACGGCGGTCGCGGCGACCGGGTCGGGCGGCGCCACCAGGGCGCCGAGCGCGACGGCCGCGGCGACCGGCAGGCCCGGCACGATCGCGTCGGCGGTGAAGGCGACCGCGGCCGTGGTGACGAAGACCAGGGCGACGGCCAGTAGGAAGATCGGCCGTTTGTTGGCCGCGAACTGCCGCCAGGACGTGCGGTGCACGGCCGCGTACAGCAGCGGTGGCAGCACGAGCGGGAGGATCAGGTCCGGGTTGATGTCGACATTCGGCACCGCCTGGATCAGCGCGAGGGCGATGCCGAGCAGGGTCATCAGGACCGGGGACGGCAGGCCGAGCCGGTCACCGAGCGGGACGGTCAGCACGGCCCCGAGCAACAGCACGAACAGCAGGGCCAATTGATCCACCGGGGACTCCGACCAGACTCGACGATCATGTGCGTTCCGGCCTCAAGAGTGCCACGCGCTTCAGATCAAACCGGTCTTTTGGGACCCGGGGCCGCGACGCCTGGGCGTCGGGAAGGCCCTAGCTCAGCGTCTTCCGCATCGCGCGGTGGTCGATGCCGGCGTCGAGGAACTCGGGCCCGTACGCGACGTACCCCAGGCGCTCGTAGAACCCCAGCGCGTGCGTCTGCGCGTGCAGGTCCACGGCGGCGAGCCCGCGCCCGCGGGCGGCGTCCTCGACGGCCTGCACCAGCGCGGCGCCGACCCCGAGACCGCGCGCCGCCTTCGTGACGGCGAGCCGCCCGAGGGCGCCGACGTCCGCCGCCCCGCCGTTCTTCACGGCTGCCGCCTCGCCGGTCAGGAGCCGGCCGGTGCCGAGCGGCTCCCCGTCCGTCCGGACGGCCAGGACGTGCACGGCCCCGGCGTCGTACGCGTCGTACTCGAGGTCCTCGGGCACGCCCTGCTCTGCGACGAAGACTTCCTTGCGCACGGCGAAACAGGCCTGCCGGTCCGCCTCGCTCTCGGCGACGCGGGTTATGTACGCGGTGACGGGGACGCTCATGCGCTTTCCGCCCTGACCCGGTCCAGCGCCGTCTGCAGGTCCTCCGGGTACGCGCTCTCGAACTCGACCCACTGGCCGTCCGCCGGGTGCTCGAAGCCGAGCCGCACCGCGTGCAGCCACTGCCGCGTGAGGCCGAGCCGCTTCGCGATCGTGGGGTCCGCGCCGTACGTCAGGTCGCCCACGCAGGGGTGCCGGTGCGCGGACATGTGGACGCGGATCTGGTGGGTGCGCCCGGTCTCCAGCTTGATGTCGAGGAGCGAGGCGGCACGGAAGGCCTCGATGAGGTCGTAGTGCGTGACGGACGGCTTGCCGTCGGCGGTCACGGCCCACTTGTAGTCGTGGTTCGGATGGCGGCCGATCGGGGCGTCGATGGTGCCGCTCATGGGGTCGGGGTGGCCCTGCACCAGCGCGTTGTACCGCTTGTCCGGGACGCGCTCCTTGAACTGGCGCTTCAGCGACGTGTACGCCCGCTCCGACTTGGCGACGACCATCAGGCCCGACGTGCCCACGTCGAGCCGGTGCACGATGCCCTGGCGCTCGGCGGCGCCGGAGGTGGAGATCCGGTACCCGGCGGCGGCGAGGCCGCCGATCACGGTGGTCCCGGTCCAGCCGGGGCTGGGGTGGGCGGCGACGCCCACCGGCTTCATGATCACGACGATGTCGTCGTCGTCGTGCACGATCTCCATGCCCTCGACGGGCTCGGCGACGATCTGCACGGGAGCGGGCGCCTGCGGCATCTCCACTTCCATCCAGGCGCCGCCGTGCACCCGCTCGGACTTGCCCACGACCGAGCCGTCGACCGCGACCTTTCCGGCGGCGGCGAGCTCGGCGGCCTTGGTGCGGGAGAAGCCGAACATGCGCGAGATGGCGGCGTCTACGCGCTCGCCCTCCAGGCCGTCGGGTACGGGCAGGGTGCGGACCTCGGGAATCGTGCTCACCCGTCGAGTATGCAGGAGCCCACCGACACTCCCGCACCTGAGCCCCGTGACCTGGGGCTCACTCCCCGCGCCCGGCCCTTGTGCCTCAGTCCTTGTGGACGGTCCCGTCCGGGTCGATGCCGCGGAAGGACAGCAGCACGATCAGGATGCCGCCGCACACGATCGCCGAGTCGGCGAGGTTGAACACCGGGTAGTGCTTCGGCGCGATGAAGTCCACCACGGCGCCCTCGAAGACGCCCGGCGCCCGGAAGATCCGGTCCGTGAGGTTGCCGAGCGCGCCGCCGAGCAGCAGGCCGAGGGCGATCGCCCAGGGCGTGCTGTAGAGCTTGCGGGCGAGCCGCGCGATCACGACGATCACGGCGGCCGCGATCAGGGTGAAGATGATCGTGAAGGCCTCGCCGATGCCCCAGGCGGCGCCCGGGTTCCTGATCACCTCGAGCTGCAGCCAGTCACCGATGATGTGGATGGCGTCGCGGTGCTCGAGCTTCGCCACCACGATCAGCTTGCTGCCCAGGTCCAGGACGTACGCGAGCGCGGCCACGACGAACAGCGCGGCGATCCGCCGCCTGCCCCTGGGCCGGTCCTGGACCTGCTCCTCGGCCTGCTCCGGAACCGGCTTGTCGGCCTGCTCCGGCTCGGTTGCCCCCGTGTCCGGGGAATCCGGCGTACCGATGATGCGCTCCGCCTCTGCCACGTGAGTCCCTCAACCTAGTACCTGACTGAGGACGAGAGTACGGCACGCGGGGCCGCGCCCCCATGGGCCGGTGCCCCTGTGCGGGCGCGGCGATCGCTCAGTACCGGCGCTCCTGCTTCTGCTTGCACTCGACGCACAGGGTGGCGCGCGGGAACGCCTGCATGCGGGCCTTCCCGATCGGGTTCCCGCAGTTCTCGCAGAGCCCGTACGTGCCCGCGTCGAGCCGCTCCAGGGCCCGCTCGGTCTGCAGCAGCATCTCCCGCGCGTTGGCCGCGAGGGCCATCTCGTGCTCGCGGGTGATGTTCTTGGTGCCGGTGTCCGCGTCGTCGTCGCCCGCCCCGTCGCCGGAGTCGCGCATCAGTCCCGCGAGGCCCTCCTCGGCGGAGGCGATCTCGCTCCCGAGCCGCAGCACCTCGGTCTGCAGCTCGGCGCGCGCCTCCTCGGCCTCCTCCGGGGTCCAGGGATCCTCGCCCGGACGGACGGCCAGCTCACCGGGTTCGGCGGTGCCGCGCGCCTTGGGAACCGCGCCCGGCTTCTTGGTCGCCGTGGCCGTGCCCTGAGTCTTCTTCGCAACCACTGTCGTGGCTCCCGTCGTCTTCGCGGCCTCGGCCGCGTCCTCGGCCGCGGAGGCGACCGTCTTCTTCGCGCCCTTGCGCCCGCCCGCCCGGCCGACGCCGTCCCCCTTCTGCCCCGTCTCCTTGCCCTCCGCCTTCGCGGCCGAGGTCTTCTTCCTGGCCGCGGTCTTCTTGGCACCCGCGCTCCCGACAACGTCCGAGGCGGCACCTTCTTCGGCACCGCCGACGGCCTTCCCGTCGACCACCTCACCCGCGGCCGCCTCGCCTGCGGCCGCCTTGCCTGCGGCCGACTTGGCTGCGGTCGACTTGGTCGTAGCCGACTTGGCTGCGGTCGACTTCTTGGCCGCGCTCTTCGCCGACGCCGCCTTCTTAGCCGTGCCTTCCTCCGGGGCCGCCTTCGTAGCCGCGGCCTTGTCCGGCGCGGCCTCCGTGGCCGTCACCTTCTCCGCCGCCGCCTTCTTAGCCGTGGCTTCCTCCGGGGCCGCCTTCGTAGCCGCGGCCTTGTCCGGTGCAGCCTCCCTGGCCGCGCCCGTCTCCGGCGCGGCCTCCGTGGCCGTCACCTTCTCCGCCGCCGCCTTCCTGGACGTCGCCTTCTCTGGCGCGGCCTTCCCAGACCCGGCCTTCTCCGACGCGGCCTTCCCAGACCCGGCCTTCTCCGACGCCGCCTTCGTAGCCGTCGCCTTCGCACTCGTCTGCTTGCGGGCCGTCGTCGTGTGCGACGCGGCGGCCGTCTTCTTCTTGCCGGTGGGCGTCTCCTTCGGCTCCGGCGTCGCGGACGCCTTCGCTCCGGCCGCACCCTTCCCGGAACCGCCGGAGGCTGCCGCGCCCGTGGTTCTCCCGGACTCCGACTGCTGATCGGCGGTCTTCTTCGCCACCATGGTCGCGGCCCCTTCACAATTTGTGATCTTGCTCGCGAATCGTGCTGGGACGATAAATCGACTCAGGGCCCACGGCAACGGGACGAACACCCACCGCGGAGCAACTTGCAAGCGTTGTGCCCAGCTCCCCGCCCGGTAATCCGCCGCTCCCCGTACCGCGCCCGCCGACGCGCGCCGTGTCGCCATTCGGGTCACTCCCCCGACCCGGCCGCCCACGGACCGGTGCCGCCCCATCGAACCGCTCCGCCGCCCTTTCCCGGACATAGAATTGACCAAAAGGACAGAAGGTGCATCATCATGCGCAAAGTAGCCGATTGCCGGGACATGCCCAGCGAGATGAACTGCACGCTCACCATCTCCGGCGAGGAGGAAGAGGTCGTACGCGCGGCCTCCGAGCACGCCGCCTCCGTGCACGGTCACGCCGACGGCCCCGAACTGCGGGAGATGGTCCGCTCCGGCCTCAAGGACGAGATCCCGCAGCACGCCTGACCCCACCCGCTCCCGACCCCGTCCCCCGCCCCTCGCAAAACCGGTCGGCCGCCCCATCCCGGGCGCCGTACACTGGGCGGAGCGAAAAGCGTGGATGGGGCCGAGTAGCGGCGTACGCAGCCAAGAGCGAACCGGGGACGGTGGAAGCCCGGTGGCGAGCGCGACGCGAAGATCACCCCGGAGCCGCCGGAAGAACGCCGCAGCGCACAGCCCGCGGCCAGTAGACCCGGCATCGCGACCCCAATGAGGGGGCTCACCGGAGCGCACCACGCCCCGGCGGGCCAAGGAGGGTGGTACCGCGGGAGCGCGCCGCACACGGCGCAGCAGCCTCTCGTCCCTCCGACGGAAGAAGGCAGATCCGCCGGAGGAAGACTGATGACGCAGTACCGCCAGGTGCCCGCCCAGGTCGACCTGCCCGCCCTCGAGCACGCGGTGCTCGACTTCTGGGACGAGCAGAAGATCTTCGCCAAGACCCTGGAGCAGTCCGAGGGGCGCCCCGAGTGGGTGTTCTACGAGGGCCCGCCCACGGCCAACGGCATGCCGGGCGCCCACCACATCGAGGCCCGCGTCTTCAAGGACGTGTTCCCCCGCTTCCGCACGATGCGCGGCTTCCACGTGGCCCGCAAGGCGGGCTGGGACTGCCACGGCCTCCCGGTGGAGCTGGCGGTCGAGAAGGAGCTCGGCTTCAGCGGCAAGAAGGACATCGAGGCGTACGGCATCGCCGAGTTCAACGCCAAGTGCCGCGAGTCCGTGACCCGGCACACCGACGCCTTCTCCGACCTGACGACCCGCATGGGTTACTGGGTGGACCTCGACGACGCGTACCGGACGATGAACCCGGAGTACGTGGACTCGGTCTGGTGGTCGCTGAAGGAGATCTTCAACAAGGGCCTGCTGGTCCAGGACCACCGCGTCGCCCCCTGGTGCCCGCGCTGCGGCACCGGCCTCTCCGACCACGAGCTGGCGCAGGGCTACGAGACGGTCGTCGACCCCTCCGTCTATGTCCGTTTCCCGCTCACCTCCGGTCCGCTGGCGGGCCAGGCCTCGCTGCTGATCTGGACGACGACCCCCTGGACCCTGGTGTCCAACACGGCGGTCGCCGCGCACCCCGACGTGACGTACGTCGTCGCCACGAACGGCGAGGAGAAGCTCGTCGTCGCCGAGCCGCTCGTCGAGAAGGCGCTCGGCGAGGGCTGGGAGACGACCGGCGAGTCCTTCACCGGCGCGGAGATGGAGCGCTGGAAGTACCAACGTCCGTTCGAGCTGGTGGAGTTCCCGGCCGAGGCGCACTACGTCGTCAACGCCGACTACGTGACGACCGAGGACGGTACGGGTCTGGTCCACCAGTCCCCCGCCTTCGGTGAGGACGACCTCAAGGTCTGCCGCGCGTACGGACTGCCGGTCGTGAACCCGGTGCTGCCCGACGGCACGTTCGGCCCCGAGGTCCCGATGGTCGGCGGCGTCTTCTTCAAGAAGGCCGACGAACAGCTGACCGAGGACCTCCAGAACCGCGGTCTGCTCTTCAAGCACATCCCGTACGAGCACAGCTACCCGCACTGCTGGCGCTGCCACACGGCGCTGCTCTACTACGCGCAGCCGTCCTGGTACATCCGCACCACGGCCATCAAGGACCGTCTCCTCCAGGAGAACGAGAAGACCAACTGGTTCCCGGACACGGTCAAGCACGGCCGCTTCGGCGACTGGCTGAACAACAACATCGACTGGGCGCTGTCCCGCAACCGCTACTGGGGCACCCCGCTGCCGATCTGGCGCTGTGAGGAGAACCACCTCACCTGCGTCGGCTCGCGCGCGGAGCTGGGCGAGCTGACCGGCACGGACCAGTCGTCCCTGGACCCGCACCGCCCGTACATCGACGACGTCACGTTCACCTGCACCCACGAGGGCTGCTCCCTCGAAGCGGTGCGCGTGCCGGAGGTCATCGACGCCTGGTACGACTCGGGCTCGATGCCGTTCGCGCAGTGGGGCTACCCGTACAAGAACAAGGAGCTCTTCGAGAGCCGGTACCCGGCGCAGTTCATCTCCGAGGCCATCGACCAGACCCGCGGCTGGTTCTACACGCTGATGGCGGTCGGCACGCTGGTCTTCGACAAGTCGTCCTACGAGAACGTGGTCTGCCTCGGCCACATCCTCGCCGAGGACGGCCGCAAGATGTCCAAGCACCTGGGCAACACGCTGGACCCGATCCCCCTCATGGACCGGCACGGCGCGGACGCGGTGCGCTGGTTCATGGCGGCCGGCGGCTCCCCCTGGGCGGCCCGCCGCGTCGGCCACGGCACGATCCAGGAGGTCGTCCGCAAGACGCTCCTCACGTACTGGAACACGGTCGCCTTCCAGGCCCTGTACGCCCGTACGTCCGAGTGGGCGCCCAGCGAGGCGGACCCGGCCCCGGCCGAGCGCACCGTGCTCGACCGCTGGCTGCTGTCCGAGCTGCACCTCCTCACGGACGAGGTCACGAAGGCCCTGGAGGCCTACGACACGCAGCGTGCCGGCAAGCTGCTCTCGGCGTTCGTCGACGACCTCTCCAACTGGTACGTGCGTCGCTCGCGCCGCCGCTTCTGGCAGGGCGACAAGGCCGCGCTGCGCACCCTGCACGACGTGGTGGTGACGATCACTCAGCTGATGGCGCCGCTCACGCCGTTCATCGCGGAGCGTGTGTGGCAGGACCTGGTCGTGCCGGTCACCCCGGGCGCCCCGGAGTCGGTCCACCTGTCGTCGTGGCCTGAGGCCGACACGTCGGCGATCGACCCGACCCTGTCCACGCAGATGGCGCTGGTCCGCCGGCTCGTCGAGCTCGGCCGCGCCACGCGCGCGGAGTCGGGCGTCAAGACCCGCCAGCCGCTCTCCCGCGCCCTCGTCGCGGCGACGGGCTTCGCGGACCTCTCCCCCGAGCTCCGGGCCCAGATCACGGAGGAGCTGAACGTCTCGTCGCTCGCCTCCCTGTCGGAGGTCGGCGGCAGCCTCGTGGACACCACCGCCAAGGCGAACTTCCGGGCGCTCGGCAAGCGGTTCGGCAAGCGCGTCCAGGACGTGGCGAAGGCGGTCGCGAACGCGGACGCCGCGGCGCTCTCCCTGGCCCTGCGCGAGGGCACCGCCTCGGTGGAGGTCGACGGCGAGAAGATCGACCTCGCGCCCGATGAGGTCATCATCACGGAGACCCCGCGCGAGGGCTGGTCGGTCGCGTCCGACTCCGGCGCGACGGTCGCCCTCGACCTGGAGCTCACGGAGGAGCTGCGGCAGGCGGGCCTGGCCCGTGACGCGATCCGCCTGATCCAGGAGGCCCGCAAGAACAGCGGCCTGGACGTCGCGGACCGGATCGCCCTGCGCTGGACCTCCACGGACCCGGCGGTGATCTCGGCCCTCTCGGAGCACGCCGACCTGATCTCCGACGAGGTCCTGGCGACGGACTTCGCCCAGTCCGAACCGGACGCCACCTACGGCTCCGCCTTCACCGACGAGGGCCTGAGCCTCTCCTTCGCCCTCCGCAAGGCCTAGCCGCACGGGGTTGCGCCCCGGGGGCTCCGCCCCCGGACCCCCCTTGCCCTCAATCGCCGGGGCGGGCTTGAAATACCGAGCCCGCCCCGGCACATCAAGCCCGGCTGGGCAAATCAAGCCCCGCCGGCGATTGAGGCGCGGGGTCCGGGGCAGAGCCCCGCGGCCGGCGGACGGACGACCGCGACGTTCCACGCCCGAAGGGGCGGTTGGCCAGAAACGTTTTTCTGGCCAACCGCCCCTTCGGCGTTTCGTACCCCCTGCGCACACCTGACCACCCACCCCCACCGGACCACAAAAAGACCTCGGCCCGGATCGCAGAAACGATCCGGGCCGAGGCCTGAATGAATGCCGACGCCCAGCTACTACCAGGCGTTACGCACCCGCGCGACTCAGTTGTCGTCCTCGTCGATGAGGAACCCACGCATCGGCGACGGAGCCTGCCCCATCGGCGACGGACCCTGCGGCCGCACCGGAGCCATCGGCTGCGTCATCGCGGGCGACATCTGCTGCTGACCGCCGCCGTACGACGGACCGCCGCTCTGCTGGTTGCCACCCATCGACTGGTTGCCACCGTAGGACGGCGCACCCGCACCGGCCGGAGCCATGGAAGGCGCCGGGGACGGCGGCAGGCTCGCGGTCGCCGGCGTACGCGGCGGGGCCAGCGAGTCGTCGGCCTGGGTCTCCAGCTGGCGCAGCTGCGACTCCAGATACGACTTCAGACGCGTGCGGTACTCGCGCTCGAAGCCGCGCAGGTCCTCGACCTTGCGCTCCAGCGTGGCGCGGGCGGACTCCAGGGAGCCCATCGCGACGCGGTGCTTCTCCTGCGCGTCCCGCTCCAGGGCATCGGCCTTGGCACGGGCGTCACGCTCGAGACCCTCGGCACGGCTGCGCGCCTCGCCGACGATCTTGTTCGCCTCGGAGCGGGCCTCGGCGATCGCCTGGTCGGCGGTCTGCTGGGCCAGCGAGAGGACACGGGCGGCGCTGTCGCCGCCGGGGCCCTGACCGGGCTGCGGCAGCTGCGGGCCGCCGTGGCCGCCCATGGGACCGCCCATCGGGCCGCCCAGCTGCGGCTGCTGGCCCATCGGACCCTGGCCCATCGGGCCGGGACCCTGCGGGCCACCCTGCGGACCGTGTCCACCAGGACCGGCCGGCAGCTGCGGGGCACCGCTCGGCAGCTGGGGCGGGCCACCCATGGGGCCGCCCATCTGCTGCTGCGGCGGGCCCGATATACCCGCGGGCACCGGGGCGCCCGGGCCTCGCATGCCCTGCGGGGGACCCTGCTGCTGGTCCTGCGGACCCTCGGGTCCACCGGGACCGCCGGGCCCACCAGGGCCGCCGGGCCCACCGGGTCCCTTGCGCATGCCGCCCTGCTGCTGGTTCTGGGCAGCGGCACGGGTGGCTGCGGCAAGTTTCGCGCGCAGGTCCTCGTTCTCTCGAAGAAGACGAGTCAGTTCGGCTTCGACCTCATCGAGGAAGGCATCGACCTCGTCCTCGTCATAGCCTTCTCGGAGGCGGACGGTCGTGAACTGCTTGTTCCGCACGTCCTCGGGGGTCAACGGCATCTCTTCACCTCAACGTTGTCGTCGGCATTCGGCAAGACCGTAGTTGACATCGTGCTCACAGCCGGCTCACGACGGAGATCAGGATGTAGACGATGATCATCAGTACGAAGAAGGACAGGTCGAGCGCCACGCCCCCGAGACGCAGCGGCGGAATGAACCGCCGCAGAAGCTTGAGCGGTGGATCAGTGACAGTGTAGGTGGCCTCCAGGACCACCACCATCGCCTTGCCGGGTTGCCACGAGCGGGCGAACTGGAAGACGTAGTCCATGACCAGCCGGAAGATCAGCACGATGAGGAAACACATCAGCGCGATGTAGACCACATCAAAAAACACGCCCATGTCGGCGGTTCCCTCTCCCCTGTGTCTCGTGCCTCGTGACTAGTTGGTTGCTAGCCGTCGAACTTTGCTGCGTCTCAGCTCTGGTTGAAGAACCCGCCCTCTGCGATACGGGCCTTGTCCTCCGCCGTGACATCGACGTTAGCAGGCGACAACAGGAACACCTTCTGTGTCACCCGCTCGATGCTTCCGTGAAGACCGAACACAAGACCGGCGGCAAAGTCGACAAGTCGCTTCGCGTCGGTGTCGTCCATCTCCGTCAGATTCATGATCACCGGAGTGCCCTCACGGAAGTGTTCCCCGATGGTACGGGCCTCGTTGTAGGTCCGGGGGTGCAAAGTGGTGATGCGGTAGGGCTCCCGCTCGGACACGACCTTGGGCATGATCACCGGTGCGTTCTTCTCCAGGCTCTGACGTTCAGGTGTGATGGATGCCACGGGGGCGATTCGTGCCGGACGTCCGGATTCAGCGGCAAGCGAAGCAGGTTGGCGCACCGGTTCACGCTGCGCCGGGGGCTGCACTACTCTGACCGATTCCTCCACATCCGTGGCGGCATGGGAGCTGTGTGACTGATGCGACGGCTCGTGCCGTCGACGGTCACGCTCGGGCTCCGGGTCGAGTTCGGGCTCGAAGTCGTCATCGGGGTCGAATCCCCGGCCGTCGTACCCATCGTCCTCCACGAGGCCGAGGTAGACCGCCATCTTGCGCATCGCGCCGGCCATTCTCTGAGTCCTCCGCTCTGTGGTGGATCGGCTGACGTCAACCAAAGTGCCCGCGATCCACGTGGCCTCCCCGCCCATCAGCGAGAATGACCATATTTTCTGCTGTGGTCCGACTTCTTCGCGACGTTACCCGAGCCGGGGTCGGACACCGAGGACCGCGGTACCGACGCGCACATGTGTCGCTCCGGCCGCCACGGCCTGCTCGAGATCCGAACTCATCCCTGCCGAGACCATGTTCGCAGCCGGATGGGCCGCGCGCACGGCAGTCGACAAATCCATGAGCCGCTCGAACGCCGCCTGTTGCCGCCCCGCGTAGTCCCCGGTGAGCGGCGCGACGGTCATCAGTCCGTCGAGCCGCAGCCCCGGAGCCTCGGCCACGCGAGCGGCCAACTCCTCCACCCCGCCGGGACCGACGCCCCCGCGCTCCCCCCGGCCGTCCGCATCGGCGTCGAGCGCGACCTGGATCAGGCAACCCAGTTCGCGCTCGGCCCGCACGGCCTCCTTGGAGAGCGCCGTGACGAGCTTGCCCCGATCGATGGACTGCACCAGATCGGCGTAACTCGCCACAGAACGGACCTTGTTGGTCTGAAGCTGACCGACAAAGTGCCAAGTAAGCGGTAGATCCGAGCATTCCGCGGCCTTGGGTGCCGCGTCCTGGTCCCGGTTCTCCGCCACGTGCCGCACGCCGAGGCCGGACAGGATCCGCACATCGCTCGCCGGGTAGGTCTTCGTGACCACGATCAGGGTCACGTCGTCCCGCTTGCGCCCGGCCGCCGCGCAGGCCGCGGTGATACGTTCCTCCACCGTGGCCAGGTTCGCGGCGAGCTCTGCCGTACGTTCCTGAAGGTTCGTCATGTCGTCTCAGTCCAGCCAGACATAGCCGGCGAGTCGGCCGGTGGCCTTGT
This sequence comes from Streptomyces sp. NPDC107575, assembly GCF_055657265.1. Lineage (NCBI taxonomy): Bacteria > Bacillati > Actinomycetota > Actinomycetes > Kitasatosporales > Streptomycetaceae > Streptomyces > Streptomyces sp. NPDC107575. The sequence continues at coordinate 380,682 of NZ_JBVKBG010000003.1, forward strand.
CGCGGCGGTACGAGAAGTGATCGTGCGACTCAAGTGTGCACACCGGCGACCGCTCCCGGTCACGCACCCCGAGCCGCTCCAGCTGAGCGTGCACACCGGCGGTCACATCGACGGCCGGAGTGCCCCAGCTGGTCTCGGCGTACGCCGCCGGTTCCACCGCCGCGACCTCGGCCCGCATCTCGGCCGGCACCTCGTAGCAGCGCCCGCAGACCGCGGGCCCCGTACGGGCGATGATCCGGTCCGGCTCCGCGCCCCGCTCCACCATCGCCCGCACCGCGGCGGGCACGACTCCGGCGACCATGCCGGGACGTCCCGCGTGCGCGGCGGCGACGACCCCGGCGACGGGGTCAGCGAGGAGAACGGGGGTGCAGTCGGCGGTGAGCACGGCGAGCGCGAGTCCGCGCCGCGAGGTGACGAGGGCGTCGACGCTCGGAATGTCGCCCTCGGTGGGCCAGGGCCCGTCCACCACCGCCACGTCGGGCCCGTGCACCTGGTTCATCCACACCACGCGGGACGCGTCGAGGCCGAGTGCCCGCGCGGCCAGCTCCCGGTTGCGCAGGACGGCCTCGGGGTCGTCGCCGACCGCGCCTCCGAGGTTCAGCTCCTCATACGGAGCGGCGCTCACCCCGCCCCACCGGTCGGTGAAGGCGAAGTGGGCGCCACTCGTAGCAGACACAGTGTGATGTTGTCCTATCACTGTCGCGTGGTTACTTGAGGAAGTCCGGCACGTCGAGCTCCTCGGCCTGGCTGTCCGGGTAGGACGGCCGGGGAACCTGCGGCGGGGCGGGCGGGGCCACCGGCGCCTCGTTCACCGGAGCGGGCGCCTCGGCCGGCGGGGCCGGGGTCGGCGTCTGCGGCTGGGACTCCTCGCGCTGGGTGACGCTGCCGAGGTTGCCGAAGCTCGGACGCGCGGGCTCGGGGGCCGGCGTCGAGGGCCGCGCCGGCGTCGCCGGTTCCTCGCGCTTGGCGGTCTGCGAACCGACCACGTTCTCCCGCTTGTTCGGCGGCTGCCCGCCGTCGAAGCCGGCGGCGATGACGGTGACCCGCACCTCGTCGCCGAGCGCGTCGTCGATGACGGCGCCGAAGATGATGTTCGCCTCGGGGTGGGCCGCCTCGCTGACCAGCTGCGCCGCCTCGTTGATCTCGAAGAGACCGAGGTCGGAGCCACCGGAGATGGAGAGCAGCACGCCGCGGGCGCCGTCGATGGACGCCTCGAGGAGCGGCGAGGAGATCGCCATCTCGGCCGCGGCCACCGCGCGGTCGTCGCCGCGGGCCGAGCCGATGCCCATGAGGGCGGAACCCGCCTCGGACATCACGGACTTCACGTCCGCGAAGTCGAGGTTGATGAGACCCGGGGTCGTGATGAGGTCGGTGATGCCCTGGACACCGGAGAGCAGGACCTGGTCCGCCGACTTGAAGGCGTCGAGGACGGAGACCTGCCGGTCCGAGATGGACAGGAGCCGGTCGTTCGGAATGACGATGAGGGTGTCGACCTCTTCGCGGAGCTCGGCGATGCCGTCCTCCGCCTGGTTCGCCCGGCGCCGGCCCTCGAAGGTGAACGGCCGGGTGACCACACCGATCGTGAGGGCGCCGAGAGAGCGCGCGATGTTGGCCACGACGGGTGCGCCGCCGGTGCCGGTGCCGCCACCTTCACCGGCGGTGACGAAGACCATGTCGGCCCCCTTGAGGACCTCCTCGATCTCCTCGCGGTGGTCCTCGGCCGCCTTGCGGCCGACGCCCGGATTGGCTCCGGCGCCGAGTCCGCGGGTGAGTTCACGGCCGACGTCGAGCTTGACGTCCGCGTCGCTCATCAACAGGGCTTGCGCATCGGTGTTGATGGCGATGAACTCGACGCCCTTGAGACCGACCTCGATCATCCGGTTGATGGCATTGACACCACCGCCGCCGACACCGATGACTTTGATGACTGCGAGGTAGTTCTGCGGTGCTGCCACGTCGAAGGCCTCTCGCCTCGAGTTACGTGTCGCCGCCTCGCGTTCAACGGTGCGACGACTGATGCCGAATTGGGGCGGTCCGGACTACTAGTTGACTACTAGTCGACTGCCGACCCGAACCCTAACGCTGAAGTTTAGGGTTACCAGTGTGTCTGTTTCCTGGACTCTTCCGAACCTGACACTAAGTCGACAAGTGGCGCCCGTTCAACGAACACGCCGAACCTCCCGTTTTTCTTTTCACCCTATGTGATCAGCCGTGTCGATGCCCAACCAGGGTGCTGGCCTGCATCGATGTGCGTCAACTCCCGGACGCGGCAGGGGCCGTGGGAACACTCACGTCCAAGTGCCTGGCCTTCGGGGCGGCTTTCATGAGAGCGGTAAGAGTGCGTGCTTTCGTGTCGCCACGCTCGGCACTCCCCCAGGCGACGGTCCGCCCCCCGGTCAGCTCCAGCGAGATGGCGTCGTACGAACGGACCTTGACCGCCCGCGTGTCCCGCGCGACCTGCTTCGGGAGCTGTCCGGCGACCCGCACCGCCTCGCGTACGAGCCGGTCGGGGCCGAAGCGCCGCAGGCTGGCCTCGGCGCCGCCCTGATCCGGCGTCAATTCGAGGAGGGGAACATGCTTCAGCGGCTTGTCGACGGTCGCGAAACGAACGCCTTCCCGGTCGACTTCGACGAACTTGTCTGAATTTCTGCCGTCTTCGACAATCAGGACCGGCTTGCGTTCCGTCACTTTCAGCCCGATTCCGTGCGGCCATGAACGGACCACATCAACCGAGTCAATTCGGGGCAATTTCCGGCGCAGCCGGTTCTCGATCGCGTCGGTGTCGACGGAGATCAGCGGGGCGCCGACCGGCACGGCGGCCGCGTCCCGGACCTGAGACGGCGTCAGGACCCGGGTGCCGGAGGGCTTGACGCGCTCCACGCGCAGCCACGGCGAGCCGTACAGCAGCCAGGTGCCGCCCGCGCCGAGCAGGACGAGCAGCACTCCGGACACGACGAGGGTGCGCACGCTCGGCATGCGCACCCATCGCGCGGCGGGGGGCGGCTCGGACGCCTCGGACGACTCTTGTTCGCGATCCGTCGTGGTGGGTCCGGCCACTGTTCCCTGCCTTACCTTCGTCTGCTCACTAGCGACGCGAGTTGATCGCCTCGTACACCATCCCGACGAGCAGGTCGTCGGCGTCCCTGCGGCCGAACTCGGCGGCCGCGCGGGACATCTCGTACAGCTTGTGCGGGTCGGCGAGCACGGGCAGGACATTGGCCTGCACCCACTCGGGGGTCAGCTCCGCGTCGTCGACCAGCAGTCCGCCGCCGGCCTTGACCACCGGCTGGGCGTTGAGCCGCTGTTCGCCGTTGCCGATGGGCAGCGGGACGTAGGCGGCCGGGAGCCCGACGGCGGAGAGTTCGGCGACGGTCATCGCGCCCGCGCGGCAGAGCATCATGTCGGCCGCGGCGTACGCGAGGTCCATCCGGTCCACGTACGGTACCGGGATGTACGGGGGCATCCCCGGCATCTGCTGGACCTGCGGCAGTTCGTTCTTGGGGCCGACCACGTGCAGCACCTGGATGCCGGAGCGCTGCAGGAGCGGCGCGACGCGGGTGACGACCTCGTTGAGGTGCCGGGCGCCCTGGGAGCCGCCGGAGACGAGCAGCGTCGGCAGGTTCGGGTCGAGGCCGAACGCGGCGCGCGCCTCGGGCCGCACCCGGGCCCGGTCGAGCGTGGCGATGGTGCGGCGCAGCGGGATGCCGATGTAGCGGGAGCCGCGCAGCTTGCTGTCGGGCGTGGAGACCGCGACCTGCGCCGCGTACCGCGAACCGATCTTGTTCGCCAGGCCGGGCCGCGCGTTGGCCTCGTGCACCACGATCGGCACTCCGAGCCGCTTGGCCGCGAGGTAGCCGGGCAGGGCGACATAGCCGCCGAAGCCGACGACCGCGTCCGCCTTCGTACGCTCCAGGATCTGCTCGGCCGCCTTGATGGTGCCGCGCAGCCGGCCGGGGACGGTGATCAGCTCGGGCGTGGGCTTGCGCGGCAGTGGGACGGCGGGGATCAGGCCCAGTTCGTAACCGCGCTCCGGTACGAGACGGGTCTCAAGGCCGCGTTCCGTGCCCAGGGCCGTGATGCCCACGGTCGGGTCCTGCCTGCGCAGGGCGTCCGCGAGGGCGAGCGCCGGCTCGATGTGGCCGGCGGTCCCCCCACCGGCGAGTACGACATGCACCGAAATTCACCGCTCTCTGGACGGGCGCGCCGCGGCACGCCGTCGCATCGTGTTCCATCTCATCCCCCGGACTCCCGGGCTCCGCCGCATGGCGAGGGCCGCCCGCGCCGCCGGCTCGTCCCGCGCGAACGCGATCAGGAGACCCACGGCGAACATGGTCGGAAGCAGCGCGGACCCCCCGTACGAGAACAGCGGGAGCGGGACTCCGGCGATCGGCAGCAGGCCGAGCACCGCACCGATGTTGACCACGGCCTGTGCCGTGATCCACGTCGTCACGCCTCCCGCGGCATAGCGGACGAAGGGGTCCTCCGTGCGTCCGGCCACGCGGATACCCGCATAGCCTAGAGCCGCGAACAGGGCGAGCACCGACAGCGTCCCCGCCAGGCCCAGTTCCTCACCGGTGATGGCAAAGATGAAGTCGGTGTGCGCTTCGGGAAGTTGTCCCCATTTTTCCACACTCGCTCCGAGGCCGGAACCGAAGAGTCCGCCGGAGGCCAGGGCGTAGATCCCGTGCAGTCCCTGCCAGCACATGTCGCCGGGTCCCGCGTCGGCGCTGCCCAGGCAGGCCAGGCGCGCCATCCGGTTCGGGCTGGTCTTGATCAGCAGCAGGCCGATCACGGCGGCCACCGAGAGCACGCCCACGAAGAGCCGCGTCGGCGCCCCGGCCGTCCACAGCAGGCCGAACAGGATGGCGGTCAGCAGGATCGCGGTGCCCATGTCGCCGCCGAGCATGATCAGCCCGAGCAGCATGAACGCCACCGGAACGAGCGGCACCAGCATGTGCTTCCACTGCGTGAGCAGCCGCTTGTCGTGCTTGCGCGCCAGCAGGTCGGCGCCCCAGAGGATCAACGCCAGCTTCCCGAATTCGCTGGGCTGCAGCATGAAGGGGCCGCCGAGCGAGATCCAGTTCTGGTTGCCGTTGATCGACACTCCTATCCCCGGCACCTGCACGAGGACCATCAGGAAGACGCTGACGGCAAGGATCGGATAGGCGAGCGCCCGGTGCAGCTTCACCGGCATCCGCATCGCGATCAGCAGCAGGACGCCGCCGAGGACGGCCGCGACGAACTGCTTCTTGAAGAAGTACGAGCCGGACAGGCCCATCTGCAGGGCCGTGATCATCGAGGCCGAGTAGACCATGACCAGGCCGAGCACCGTGAGCAGCAGCGCGGCCCCGATGATCAGGTAGTACGCGGTGAGCGGCCGGTCCCAGGCGCGCTTGGCCTGGGAGTACAGGCGGCTTACCGGGTTGACCCGGGCCCGGTAGACCTTGCTGGTCTTCCGCGGCGGCGCGAGGGGGCGCCCGGTCGTGCGGGGAGGACTGCTACCGGCCATGACCGTCCCCCACCGATGAGCCGTACGTCTGCGCTGCCACGTTCCCCTCCCGAAGGGTGCCCGGCGTCACCGGGCGCCCTCTCGAGCCCCGTCAGACGCTGGTGGCGCCCAGTTCGCGGACCGCTTCCGCGAACGCCTCGCCACGCTTGTTGTAGTTGGTGAACATGTCCATCGACGCGCAGGCCGGGGCCATCAGCACGGTGTCCCCTTCGCGGGCGAGCCGCGCGGCCTCCTGGACCGCCGCCGACATCGCCCCAGTGTCGGTCCGGTCGAGGTCGACGACCGGTACTTCCGGGGCGTGTCGCTGCAGGGCTTCCCGGATCAGGGCGCGGTCCGCGCCGATCAGGACGACGCCGCGCAGCCGCTTCGCCGCGCCCGTCACCAGCTCGTCGAAGGTGGCGCCCTTGGCTAGCCCGCCGGCGATCCACACGATGGACTCGTAGGAGGCCAACGACGCCTGGGTGGCATGGGTGTTGGTCGCCTTGGAATCGTCCACGTACGCGACACCGGCCACGTCCGCGACGTGCTCGATGCGGTGGGCGTCGGGGCGGAAGTTCCGCAGGCCGTCGCGGACGGCCTGGGGCTCGACGCCGTAGGCGCGGGCGAGGGCCGCCGCGGCGAGGGCGTTGGCGATGTTGTGCGGGGCCGGCGGGTTGACGTCGGTGACCTCGGCGAGCTCCTGGGCGTTCTTCTGCCGGTTCTCCACGAAGGCGCGGTCGACCAGGATGCCGTCCACGACGCCGAGTTCGGAGGGGCCGGGAGTGCCGAGGGTGAAGCCGATGGCGCGGCAGCCCTCCTCGACGTCGGCCTCGACGACCAGGTCCTCGGTCGCCTTGTCGGCGACGTTGTAGACGCAGGCGACCTGGTTGCCCTCGTAGATGCGGCCCTTGTCGGCGGCGTACGCCTCCATGGAGCCGTGCCAGTCGAGGTGGTCGGGCGCGAGGTTCAGGACGGCGCCGGAGTGGGCACGCAGCGAGGGCGCCCAGTGCAGCTGGTACGAGGAGAGCTCGACGGCGAACACGTCGTAGGCCTCGTCGCCCTGGAGGACGACGTCGATGATCGGCGTACCGATGTTGCCGACGGCGGCCGTGCGCAGGCCCGCGGCCTCCAGGATCGACGCGAGCATCTGCGTCGTCGTGGTCTTGCCGTTGGTGCCGGTGATCGCGAGCCAGGGGGCCGCGTTCGGGCCGCGCAGGCGCCAGGCGATCTCGACGTCGCCGACGACGTCCACGCCCGCGGCCGCGGCCTCGGCGAACAGCGGTGAGGAGGGCTTCCAGCCGGGAGAGGTGACGACGAGTTCGGTGCCCTCGGGCAGCGTGGTCGAGTCACCGAGCTGGACGGAAATCCCCTCTTCTTTAAGAAGGGCCGCCTTTTCACGGTGTGCCTCGCTGTCGCCGCCGTCCACGACGGTCACCGACGCGCCGAAGCCGGCCAGGGCGCGGGCGGCGCTGATGCCGCTCACGCCGAGACCGGCGACGGTGATGTTCATGCCCTGCCAGGAGGTCACTTCTTGGCTGCCCATCCCGCGTAGAAGAGGCCGAGTCCGACGATCACGCACATGCCCTGGATGATCCAGAAGCGGACCACGACAAGGACTTCGGACCACCCCTTGAGTTCGAAGTGGTGCTGCAGTGGCGCCATCCGGAAGACGCGCTTTCCGGTCATCCGGAACGAGCCGACCTGGATGACGACGGACATCGTGATGAGGACGAACAGGCCGCCCAGGAGCGCGAGGAGAAGCTCCGTGCGCGAGCAGATCGCGAGGCCCGCGAGGGCGCCGCCGAGGGCCAGCGAGCCCGTGTCACCCATGAAGATCTTGGCGGGCGAGGTGTTCCACCACAGGAAGCCGAAACAGGCGCCCATCAGGGCCGATGCGACCACCGCCAGGTCGAGCGGGTCTCTGACCTCGAAACACGCCCCTGGGTTGGTGAGGGTCTGCGCGTTGGCGCAGGACTCCTGGAACTGCCAGACACCGATGAAGGTGTACGCGCCGAAGACCATCACGGAGGCGCCGGTGGCGAGGCCGTCGAGGCCGTCCGTCAGGTTCACGCCGTTCGACATCGCGAGGATCATGAACAGCGCCCAGACCACGAACAGGACCGGGCCGATCGACCAGCCGAAGTCCTCCACGAAGGAGAGCTTGGTGGAGGCGGGGGTATTGCCTCTGACGTCCGCGAACTGCAGTGAGATCACCGCGAAGGCGATACCGACGATCAGCTGTCCGGCCATTTTGGCCTTGGCTCTCAGGCCCAGCGAGCGCCGCTTGACGATCTTGATGTAGTCGTCGAGGAAGCCGACGAGCCCCATGCCCGCCATCAGGCCGAGCACGAGCAGACCCGACAGGGTCGGCGCGGCGCCGGTGATCAGCTTGCTGAGGAAGTACGCGATGAGGGTCGCCAGGATGAAGGCGATACCACCCATGGTCGGCGTGCCGCGCTTGCTGTGGTGCTCGCGCGGGCCGTCGTCACGGATGAACTGGCCGTAGCCCTTGCGCGCAAGGAGCTTGATCAGCAGCGGCGTTCCGGCGAGCGTCAGGAAGAGACCGATGACGCCCGCGAACAGGATCTGCTTCATCATCAGGCATCAACCCCACCCTGCACGTCGGAGAGCAGCGCCTGTGCCACGCTCTCCAGGCCCACCGACCTGGATGCCTTCACGAGCACGACGTCTCCCGGGCGCAGCTCGCTGCGCAGCAGGTCGATCGCCGCCTGTGCGTCGGACACGTGCACCGACTCCTCACCCCACGAACCCTCGTTATAGGCGCCCAGTTGCATCCAGGACGCTTCCCTGCCCCCGACTGCAACGAGCTTGCTGACGTTGAGCCGGACGGCGAGCCGTCCGACGGCGTCGTGCTCGGTCAGCGCCTCGTCGCCCAGCTCGGCCATCTGCCCGAGCACCGCCCACGTGCGACGTCCCTTGCCCATGGCCACCAGGGCGCGGAGAGCCGCGCGCATGGACTCGGGGTTCGCGTTGTAGGCGTCGTTGACGATCGTGACGCCGTCCGAGCGCTCGGTGACCTCCATCCGCCAGCGGGACAGGTTGCCCGCCTCGGAGAGCGCGAGGGCGATCTCCTCCACGGACATGCCAAGGTCATGGGCGACGGCGGCCGCGGCGAGCGCGTTCGACACGTGGTGCTCACCGTACAGGCGCAAGGTCACTTCGCTGCACCCGGAGGGTGTGTGCAGGCTGAAGGCCGGCTGTCCGGTCTCCGTGAGCCGGACGTTCTCTGCGCGTACGTCGGCATTGTCGGCCTCTCCGAAGAAGAGCACCTTCGCCTTCGTGCGCGAGGCCATGGCCCGCACCAGCGGGTCGTCCGCGTTGAGGATCGCGGTGCCGTCCGCGGGCAGCGACTCGACCAGCTCGCCCTTCGCCTCCGCGATCTGCTCGCGGCCGCCGAACTCGCCGATGTGCGCGGTCCCGACGTTCAGGACGACGCCGACCTTCGGGGGCGTGAGGCCGGTCAGGTACTTGATGTGGCCGATGCCGCGGGCGCCCATCTCCAGGACGAGGAACTGCGTCTCGTCGGTGGCGGTGAGCGCGGTCAGCGGCAGGCCGATCTCGTTGTTGAACGAGCCGGGCGTGAACACCGTGTCGGCCTTGCGGCGCAGCACCTGGGCGATCAGGTCCTTGGTGCTGGTCTTGCCGGCGGAGCCGGTGAGGGCGACCAGTGCGGCGCCGAGCCGGGCGACCACGTGGCGGGCCAGCGCGCCGAGCGCGGCCTGGACGTCGTCGACGACGACGGCGGGCACGCCGACCGGGCGCGAGGCCAGCACGGCGACGGCTCCCTTGTCGACGACCTCGCGCGCGTAGTCGTGGCCGTCGACCCGCTCGCCCACGAAGGCGGCGAACAGGCTTCCGGGCTCGACCTTGCGCGAGTCGATGACGACCGGCCCGGTCACCCGGACCTGCGGGTCCGGTATGTCGTACGTCTGCCCGCCGACGGCTGAGGCGATCTCGGCGAGGGAGAGGGCGATCACAACTTCATCCCTGGGTTTTCTGGTTGTCGACGGTGGCTGCGGCCGCTTCGATGGCCGCGCGCAGCACCAGGCGGTCGTCGAACGGGCGGACCACACCGGCGATGTCCTGGCCCTGCTCGTGGCCCTTGCCCGCGACGAGCACCGTGTCGCCGGGCTCGGCGCGCGCCACGGCGGCGGCGATGGCGGCGGCCCGGTCCTCGAACACGGCGACGTCGCCCCGCTCGTGGGCCGGCACGTCGGCGGCGCCCGCGAGCATCGTGGCGAGGATCGCGAGGGGGTCCTCGGAGCGCGGATTGTCGGAGGTGAGGATGGCCGTGTCGGCGAACCGCGCCGCGGCCGCGCCCATCGGCATCCGCTTGGTCTTGTCGCGGTCGCCACCACAGCCGAGCACGATGTGCAGCTTGTTCTCGGTGACCTTGCGCAGCGCCCGCAGGACGGACTCCACGGCGTCGGTCTTGTGCGCGTAGTCGACGACGGCGAGGTACTTCTGGCCGGCCTGCACGCGCTCCAGGCGGCCGGGCACGCCGGGTACGGCGGCGACGCCGTCGGCCGCGGTCTGCGGGTCGATCCCGGCGACGGCGAGGGTGACGATCGCGGCGAGGGTGTTCGCGACGTTGAAGGGTCCGGCCAGCGGCGCCTTGGCGGCGATCCGCTCGCCCTTGGGGCCGACGACGGTCAACGTCGAGTCGAACGGGCCGACTTCGACGTCCTCGGCGCGCCAGTCGGCGTCCGGGTGGCCCTCGGCGGAGAAGGTGACGACCGGGACCTCGGACTCGTCGATGAGCCGGCGCCCGTACTCGTCGTCGTAGTTCACGACGCCCTGTTTGCTGCGCGCCTTCGTGAACAGCTGGGCCTTCGCCTGGAAGTAGTCCTCCATGTCGGAGTGGAACTCCATGTGCTCCGGGCTCAGGTTGTTGAAGACGGCCACGTCGAAGACGCAGGCGTCGACCCGGCCCAGCACGAGGGCGTGGCTGGAGACCTCCATGGCGACCGCGTCCGTGCCGCGCTCGCGCATGACCGCGAACAGCGCCTGGAGGTCGGTGGCTTCCGGAGTGGTGCGCTCGGACTTGATCCGCTCGTCGCCGATCCGCATCTCGACCGTGCCGATGAGACCGGTGCTGCGCACCGACTTCAGCCCGCCCTCGATGAGGTACGCGGTGGTGGTCTTGCCCGAGGTGCCGGTGATGCCGATCTGGAGCAGGTCCCTGCCGGGGTGGCCGTAGATCGTCGCGGCGAGCTCGCCCATCCGGCTGCGCGGGTTGTCCACGACGAGCGGGACCAGGCCGGCCTCGGACACGCGCTGCCAGCCCGCCGGGTCGGTCAGCGCGGCGACGGCGCCGAGCGAGGCGGCCTGCATGGCGAAGTCGGCGCCGTGCGCGCGGGCTCCGGGCAGGGCCGCGTACAGGTCGCCGGGGCGCACCGCACGGGAGTCGTGGGTGATGCCGGTGACTGCTGCCGCGGCCGTGGGCGCTTGGACACCCAGTTGATCGGCGAGTTCCGCGAGGGGTGTGGCGGAGACCTCGACCGGTCGCGGCGGCCCGGGGTATGTCACGGGTGCGCCCTTCTGGGTGGTTTGAGACTGATCAGCGTGTGGCACGGCGTGAGCGTACCGGGCCCACCCCCCGCCCGGCGAAGCGAGGGGCGTGGCGCGGGGCGGTTCCCCGGATCGGAGGTGATGGCTGTCACGGCGCCCTCACGGGTTGTGAGTGATCATGGTCACGGCCTGTTCTGGCTGGAAAACGTCATGGCTTGAACGTCACGGGCAGCCGGGCCGGCTTGTGGCCCGTGGGCGGGGCCTGAAGCGTCTTCAGGGCGAACTCCATGACCTTCTTGTAGATCGGTCCACAGATCTGGCCGCCGAAGTAGCCGCCCTTGGTGGCGTTCTGGATCGCGCAGTAGACCGTCACACGCGGCTTGTCGGCGGGCGCGAAACCGGCGAACGACGACGTGTAGCCCTTGTAGCGGCCGGTGGCCGGGTCCACGCGGTTGGCCGTGCCCGTCTTGCCCGCGACGCGGTAGCCCGGGATGCGGGCCTTGGTGCCCGTGCCCTCCTCGTCGTCGACCACGGACTCGAGCATCTGCGCGACGGTCTTGGCGGTCTTCTTGCTGACGACGCGGTTCTCCTTGGGCTTCGGCGCCGGTGTGAACCGCCCGTCGGGGCCCTTGGTGCCGCGTACGAGGGTGGGCTGCACCCGTACGCCGTCGTTGGCGATGGTCGAGTACACGGAGGCGGCCTGCATCGCGTTGATGGAGAAGCCCTGGCCGAACGGGATCGTGTACTGCTGCGACGTGGACCACTTGTCGGCCGGCGCGAGGATGCCGGAGGTCTCGCCGGGGAAGCCGAGACCGCTCTCCCGGCCGATGCCGAACCTGTGCAGGTACGAGTAGAGCTTGGCGTTGGCCGCCGGCTGCGTGGTGCCGAGCTGGCCCGTCGCCAGGATGGTGCCGATGTTGCTGGACTTGGCGAGCACGCCGTTGAGCGTGAGGTGCCACGTCGGGTGGTCGACGTCGTCCTGGAAGAGCCGGTCGCCGCGGTGCAGCCGGTTGGGCACGGTGACGTGGGTGCCGGGGGTGGCCGCCTCCTCCTCCAGGACGGCCGCCATCGACATCACCTTGGCGGTGGAGCCCGGCTCGTAGGCGTCCTGGAGCGCGGCGTTGCCGAGGGCCTCCGCCTTGGCGTCGGCCAGGTCGTTCGGGTCGAAGCCGGGCGCGTTCGCCATGGCGAGGACCTCACCGGTCTTGGTGTCCTGCACTATCACGTAGCCGCGGTCCGCCTTCGACTCCTTGACCTGCTCGTCGATGGCGTTCTGCGCGGCCCACTGGATGTCGCGGTCGATGGTCAGCTCGACGTCCGAGCCGGGGACCGCGGGCTGCTCGGTGGTGCCCGCGGTCGGCACCTGCTGGCCGCCGGACTGGGCGTAGCGGATCTTTCCGGCCTTGCCCGCGAGCTCCTTGTCGAGCTGCTGCTCGACGCCACCGCCGCCCTTGCCGTCGGCGTTGACCCAGCCGAGGACGCCCGCGGCGAGATCGCCGTTCGGGTAGACGCGCTTGCTGCTGGGGTCGGCGACCACGCCGGACAGCACGCTCGCCGCACGGCCCGCGGCGTTCGCCTTCTCGTTCAGGGTGGTCCTGAGGTCCTTGATCTGCTTCCAGACCTGCGGCGTCTGCCGCGGGGCGAGCCGCACGTACCGCGTGTTCTTCGTCTTCAGCTTCTTGGTCAGCTCGGCCGCGTCGACCCCGATGATCGGCGAGAGCAGCGCCGCCGCCTGCTCCGGCGCGTCGTCGACCTTGGTGGCCTTCTTCGTGAACAGCGTCGGGTCGGCGGTGATGTCGTACGCGTCCACGCTCGCGGCGAGCTCGACGCCGCTGCGGTCCGTGATGCCGCCGCGCTCGGCGGCGATGGAGTGGCTGACGTATCGGTTCAGCGAGGCCTTCGCGGCGTACGCGCTGGCGTCGACGCCCTGCACCTGGAAGAGGCGGACGACGAAGACCATCAGGACGAGCGTGAGGCCCAGGCTCACCATGCGCAGGCGCGGCTTGGGGCTGCCGAGGCGCAGCCGGGAGGGCGCCTTCGCCTTCGGCCTCGGCGGGGCCGGGCGGCGGCCGGCCGGGCGGCCCTTCGGCGCGGCCTTGGGCGCGGGGCGCTGCGCGGACTTCGACGCGGGCCTCGGCGCGGACCTGGACCCTGCCTTCGGCGCGGGCTTGGGCGCGGGGCGTCCGGTGCGCGGCGGGCGCGCGGGGCCTGGCACGCGGCGGCGCGGGGGCTCCCTGTCGGTCATGGCGTCACCTGCCGGTGCTCGAAGGGGAGGGCTCGACCGAGGAGTTCGGACTCGCCGACTCGGACGGTTTGGCGGAGGGGGACGTGCTGGCCGAGGGGGACGGGCTCGCGGAGGGCGAGGCGCTCGCGCTCGGGGTGGCGTCCGGGGCCTTCGCCGGCTCGGGCCTGGGCGGGGCGGGCGGTCCGGCGGCCGGGCTCGGCATGCCCTTGACGGTGCCGTCCGGCTCCAGGAACGCCGGGTCGCCGCCGGGCACCATGCCGAGCCTGCGGGCGCGCTGCAGGAGGGCGTCGGGCGCCGAGTAGGAGTCGACGTCGCGCTGGAGTTCCTGCTCGTCGTCGGTGAGCTCGGTGGTCTGCTTCTTGAGCTTGGTGAGCTGGAACGAGCCCTCGTTGAGCGAGGAGTTCAGCATCAGGAGCGTGATGAGACCGCCGCCCAGGAGCAGCACGACGAGGAGGACGAACGGGGTGCGCGCGGCCTGCGTACCGCCGGACGGGCCGATCGGGAGCAGCCGCGCAAGGCGGGCGGCCCTGTCGCGCAGCGAACCTTTCAAGCCACTGCTGGCGCTCATGACCACCCCTCCACGCGCGCGTACGTCACTCGGCCGTCACCCCTCGACATCCTCGCGGATGCGCTGCGCACCCCGCAGCCGTGCCGGCGCGGCCCTGCGGTTCTCCGCGACCTCTTCCTCCGTGGGGAGTTCGGCGCCGCGTGTGAGCAACTTGAGCCGGGGCTGGTACTGCTCGGGCACGACGGGCAGCCCGGGCGGCGCCGTATTGCTGGCTCCGGCCGCGAACACCTGCTTGACCAGGCGGTCTTCCAGCGAGTGGTACGACAGGACGGCGATCCGGCCGCCGACCGCGAGCGACTTCACGGCGCCCGGGATCGCCCGCTCAAGGACGCTCAGCTCGCCGTTGACCTCGATGCGCAGGGCCTGGAAGGTGCGCTTGGCCGGGTTGCCCCCGGTGCGCTTGGCGGCCTGCGGCAGGGAGTCGCGAATCAGCTCGACGAGCCGGGCGCTGTTGCTGAACGGCTCCTTCTCGCGCTCGCGCACGATGGCCGAAACAATCCGCTTGGCCTGCTTCTCCTCGCCGTACTGGCGCAGGATCCGCACCAGTTCGCCCGGCGGGTACGTGTTGAGCACCTCGGCGGCGCTCATCCCGGTCGTCTGGTCCATGCGCATGTCGAGCGGCGCGTCCTGCGCGTACGCGAAGCCTCGGTCGGCCTCGTCGAGCTGCATGGAGGAGACGCCGAGGTCGAACAGGACGCCCTGCACCTTCGGGATGCCCAACCGGTCGAGGACCTCGGGCAGTTCGTCGTAGACGGCGTGCACGAGGGTGGCCCGGTCGCCGAAGGACGCGAGGCGCTCACCGGAGAGGCGCAGCGCCTCCTTGTCGCGGTCGAGCGCGACGAGGCGGCACGAGGGGAACGTGGAGAGCAGCGCCTCGCTGTGCCCGCCGAGGCCGAGCGTGCAGTCGACGACGACCGCACCCGGCTGGGCGAGCGCCGGAGCCAACACGTCCAAGCAGCGTTGGAGCATGACCGGAACGTGTCGCTGGCTCAAGGGTCCCTCTCAGGTCCGGCGTGGGGGTCGTACGCACTGCCGGGTCCCCGCCCGCTCGTGAAGGGGAAGTGGTCCGTCGGCGCCGGGGAAGTGACGCCGGCCGACCGGAGCGGGAGGAGGCCGAGCCGTACGTACGCGCCGCGCACGCGGGGAGCGTTCCGACAGGTGCCGGGAGGGCAGTGCCGGGATCTCCGTGTTGCATCGTTGCGTGGTTATCTGGGGTCGGCGTCACTTTAGTCCACGGTGCCGCCCGGTCAATCAACCGGTCGACCGAGCGCGCTGCGCGTCGCGGCCGCCGCGCCCCGACATCGTGAACCGGGCGAATTCACCCGAGCGGCCGAGGTCGCGCCCGCTCTGTGGGGTCGCTCACAACAAGGCTCAATGATGTTCTTTGTCCCCCCTCACAGCGGGCCCGGACCAGGCGTGACGGCTACCGTCGTAGTCATGACGACTTCTGCTCACCTCCCCTCTGGAGCCCCCTCCGAAGGCGCCATATCCGCCGACGGCAGCGTGACCGACCGCCTCGTCGACGCGAACGGGCGGTACGCCGCCGCGTTCACCGACCCCGGCATGGACGCCCGCCCCGTGCTGCAGGTCGCCGTGGTCGCCTGCATGGACGCCCGTCTCGACCTGCACGCCGCCCTCGGCCTCGAGCTCGGCGACTGCCACACGATCCGCAACGCGGGCGGCGTGGTCACCGATGACGTGATCCGCTCCCTCACCGTCAGCCAGCGCGCGCTCGGCACCCGCAGCGTGGTCCTCATCCACCACAGCAACTGCGGCCTCGAAGGCCTGACCGAGGACTTCAGGACCGACCTGGAGATGGAGGTCGGGCAGCGTCCCACCTGGGCCGTCGAGGGCTTCCGCAATGTCGACCAGGACGTGCGCCAGTCCATCCAGAAGGTGCGCACCTCCCCGTTCCTGCTGCACACCGACGACGTGCGCGGCTTTGTCTTCGACGTGAAGACGGGCCTGCTGCGGGAGATCGAGCCGGCCTGACGCCCGCCCGATCGCGGTCGGCCTTCCTCTCAAAAGGCTCTAAGCCCTGACATATCGCGGCCAGTTGTCCACAGGCGAGTGACACGAACCGGTAACGCCAACAAGAATGCGTGTGTGACATCCGCACGAGCGGCGAACATCTCGTGCGCGCTGTCCGTGTATCGGGGTGGGCCGGTTCGTGTCTAGCGCGTCGGCCCGGAAAGTACGGGCCGAGGAGGGCCGGGTGACGACCTATGACGATCGAGCGAGCCTTACTGATCTGACCACCACCGTGGAGCGCGTGCGCGGGTCGGTGGAGGGTGTGATCGAGGGCAAGCCGGAGGTCGTGAGGCTCTCGCTGACCGTGCTGCTCGCCGAGGGGCATCTGCTCATCGAGGACGTGCCGGGCGTCGGCAAGACGATGCTGGCGAAGGCGCTCGCGCGGTCCATCGACTGCTCGGTGCGCCGCATCCAGTTCACGCCCGACCTGCTGCCGTCGGACATCACCGGGGTGTCCATCTGGGACCAGCAGCGCCGGGACTTCGAGTTCAAGCCGGGCGCGATCTTCGCGCAGATCGTGATCGGGGACGAGATCAACCGCGCGTCCCCGAAGACGCAGTCCGCGCTCCTGGAGTCCCTGGAGGAGCGCCAGGTCACCATCGACGGCCAGACGTACGAACTGCCCAGCCCCTTCATGGTGGTGGCCACCCAGAACCCGGTCGAGATGGAGGGCACCTACCCGCTGCCCGAGGCCCAGCGCGACCGCTTCATGGCCCGCGTCTCCATCGGCTATCCGAGCCCGGAGGCCGAGCTGCAGATGCTGGACGTGCACGGCGGCGTGAACCCCCTGGACGACCTGCAGCCGGTGGCGCACGCGCACGAGATCGTGAAGCTGATCGACGCGGTGCGCACGGTCCACGTCGCCGACGCCGTGCGGCGCTACGCGGTGGACCTGGTCGCCGCCACGCGCAGCCACCCCGACCTCAGACTCGGCGCGTCCCCGCGCGCGACGCTGCACCTGCTGCGCGCGGCCAAGGCGGCCGCAGCCCTCGCCGGCCGTGACTACGCGCTGCCCGACGACGTGCAGACGCTGGCGGTGGCGGTCCTGGCGCACCGTCTGCTGCCCACCGCGCAGGCCCAGTTGAACCGGCGCACCGCCGAGCAGGTCGTCGTCGACATCCTGCAGCGCACGCCGGTCCCGGCCGCCGAACCCCGCTCCTCGCAGACCTACGACTCGACGACGCCCCCGCTGTACGGTCAGCAGCCGCCCGGTCCGCGGAGGCTGTGATGACACCGGGGGGACAGATCGGGGCCTACGCGCCGGATCCGGGGGGCGGATTCACGGACGGTGGCGCGGGCAAGAACGTGGGCGACAAGAGCGGTCTGCGCACCGCCCTCGCCGGACTCACCACGCGCGGCCGCTCGTTCCTGGCCGCCGGCATCGCGGCGGGCATCTGCGCGTACGTCCTGGGGCAGAGCGATCTGCTCAGGGTCGGCCTGCTGCTCGCGGTCCTTCCCCTGGTGTGCGCGGGTGTCCTGTACCGCACCCGCTACCGGGTCGCGGGCAGCCGCCGCCTCTCCCCCGCGCGCGTACCCGCGGGTTCCGAGGCACGCGTGCACCTGCGCATGGACAACATCTCCCGGCTGCCGACCGGCCTGCTGATGCTCCAGGACCGGGTGCCGTACGTGCTCGGGCCACGGCCCCGGTTCGTCCTCGACCGGGTCGAGGCGGGCGGCCGCCGCGAGGTGTCCTACCGGGTCCGCTCCGACCTGCGCGGCCGCTATCCGCTCGGCCCGCTGCAGCTGCGCCTCACGGACCCCTTCGGCATGTGCGAACTGACCCGGTCCTTCTCGACGTACGACAGCCTGACGGTGATCCCGCGCGTGACGGCGCTGCCTCCCGTACGGCTGACCGGCGAGGCCAAGGGGTACGGGGACGGGCGGCAGCGCTCGCTCGCCCTGGCCGGCGAGGACGACGTGATCCCACGCGGCTACCGGTACGGGGACGATCTGCGGCGCGTGCACTGGCGCTCCACCGCGCGCTACGGCGAGCTGATGGTGCGCCGCGAGGAGCAGCCGCAGCGGGCCCGCTGCACCGTGCTGCTCGACACCCGCGCGCCCGCCTTCCAGGGCGCGGGGCCCGGCTCGGCCTTCGAGTGGGCGGTGTCCGGGACGGCCTCCGCCCTGGTGCACATGCTCGAACGCGGCTTCTCGGTACGGCTGTTGACGGACACGGGCAACGCGGTGCCGGGCGAGGGCACCGACGGCTTCGCGGGCGCAAGCCAGGAGTCGGGCGACGCGGCGGGCCTGATGATGGACACGCTCGCCGTCGTCGACCACTCCGACAGCGGCACGCTCTCCGCCGCGTACGACGTCCTGCGCGGCGGCAACGAAGGGCTTCTGATCGCCTTCTTCGGCGACCTGGACGAGGAGCAGGCCTCCGTCGTCGCCAAGATGCGCCGCCGCAGCGGTGGCGCGCTCGCCTTCCTCCTGGACAGCGGCTCCTGGACCCAGGGTCCCGGGGCGCCGGTCTCGGAGCGCTGCACCGAGCGGCTGCGGATGCTGCAGGAAGCGGGCTGGACCGCGGTGGCCGTGCCGCACGGCGCGTCCCTCGAAGAGCTCTGGCGGCAGGCGGACCGGGAGCGCACGGGGCTCTCCGCTCCGGCCGGTCCCCCGGACGCCCCGAACACCTCAGGGGGTTGGTCATGAGCGGCGGCGCCCGCCTGTCGATCTGCGCCACGCTGGCCACGTTCCTGGCCTCGTGCGCGCTGCTCCCGCTGGTCGACCGGTCCACGTGGCTGATCCAGGCCGCGATCCTGCTGGTGATCCAGGCCGCGGTCGGCGCGCTCTCCCGCAGGGTGCCGCTCGCCCGCCCGCTGACGGTGGCGGCGCAGGCGCTGGTGTCGCTGCTGCTGCTCACCGTCCTCTTCGCCCGTGAGCGGGCGATCGGCGCGTTCCTGCCGGGGCCCGAGGCGTTCCAGCACTTCGGCCTGCTGCTCCAGGCGGGCGGCGAGGACGTGGGCCGGTATGCGATACCGGCGCCGCTGACCGACGGCATCCGGCTGATGCTGGTGGGCGGCGCGGTGGTGATCGGCCTTTTCGTGGACGCCCTCGCGGTGACGTTCCGCAGCGCGGCCCCGGCCGGCCTTCCGCTGCTCGCCCTGTACTCGGTCGCCGCCGGGCTCTCCGAGGGCGGGACCGACTGGCTGTGGTTCCTGCTCGCGGCCGGCGGCTACCTCCTGCTGCTGCTCGCGGAGGGGCGCGACCGGCTCTCCCAGTGGGGCCGGGTGTTCGGCGGTGCCGGGCGGGCGCCCGGCGCGTCCACGCCCGTGCAGGACGGCGCGCGCGGCGCCCTCGCCCCGGTCCGCACCGGCCGCCGCATCGGAGCCGTCGCCCTGGGGCTCGCCCTCGTGGTGCCGCTCGCCCTGCCCGCCCTGGACGGCGGGCTCCTCGGCCCGTCCGGCAGCGGGGTGCGCGGCGGTGCCGGGGGCGGCGGCACGATCTCCGCGGTCAACCCGCTGGTCTCGCTGCAGAACAGCCTGAACCAGCCCGAGGACCGGGAGGTGATGACGTACCGGACGAACGCGGACCAGACGTCCGACATGTATCTGCGGATCGTCGCGCTCGACGAGTTCGACGGCACGACCTGGCGCCCCTCGGTGCGCAGCATCGACGACGTGCCGAACACCCTGCCGGACCCGCCGGGGCTCGGCGCCGACGTGCGCAGGACCCAGGTGCGGACCACGATCTCGGCGGCCGACTGGTACGCGCAGGACTGGCTGCCGATGCCCTATCCGGCGACGCAGGTGGGGATCGACGGGCGCTGGCGCTTCGAGCGGGTGGGCCGGACCCTGGTCGGCGACCACGGGCAGACCACGCGCGGGAAGACGTACACCGTCGACAGCCTGATCGTGCGGCCGACGCCGCAGCAGCTCGCCGACGCGGGAACGCCACCGGGCGGCATGGTCCGCGAGTTCACCAAGGTGCCCGCCTCGCTGCCCGACGTGGTGCGCACGACCGCGCTCAAGGTCACTGAGGGCGCGTCGAACAACTACGAGCGCGCGGTGAAGCTGCAGGACTACTTCGCGGTCAACGGCGGCTTCACGTACAACACGGAGGTCCGGGCCGGCAGTGGTTCCGCCGCGATAGCCCGGTTCCTGAAGCAGAAGGAGGGCTTCTGCGTCCACTTCTCCTTCTCGATGGCCGCCATGGCGCGCACGCTGGGCATTCCGGCCCGGGTCGCGGTCGGCTTCACGCCGGGCGTGCCCGCGGGCGAGGGGAAGTACTCGGTGGGCCTGCGCGACGCGCACGCCTGGCCCGAGCTGTACTTCGAGGGCGTCGGCTGGACCCGCTTCGAGCCCACGCCGAACCGCGGCACGGCCCCCGACTACACGGTGGCGGAGGACCCCGAGGGCAACCCCAGCAACCCGGCGGCGCCCAGCGAGTCCGCCTCCGCCGCGCCCACGGCCCCGGAGCCCTCGTCGTCCGAGAGCTGCTCGCTGGCCCAGCGCAAGGAGGGGAGCTGCGGCAACACCGCCCCCGCGGTCGTGGGCGGCACACCGGACGACGGGCCGCCGTTCGGCACGATCGCCGCGGTGTCCCTGGTCGCGCTGCTGGTCGTCGTGGTGCCGCTGCTGCCGATGCTGTGGCGCAGAAGGGTCCGGGCCGTCCGGCTCGGCTCCGCGGGCCGCACGGACGCCGACGCGGCCGATCGCACCCTGGCCGCCTGGCGCGAGGTCACGGACACGGCGTGGGACCACGGCATCGGTCCCGACGACTCGCTGACCCCGCGGACGGCGGCCGCCCGCATCGTCCGGATCGGCGAACTCGACCCCGAGGCGGCCGACAGCGTGCACCGGGTGGCCGCGGCGGTGGAGCAGGTCCTGTACGCGCCGCGGCCCCGGCCCACGTCGGGTCTGGGCGAGGACGTGCGCCGGCTGCACGACGATCTGCACGCGAAATCGAGCCGGTCGACGCGGTTGCGTGCGACGTTCGCACCCCGCTCGGCCGTCCGGGTGGTGTGGGCGGCGGCGCGGCGCTGGGAGTCGTTCACGCTGAGCGTGCGCGGCCGGTTCACGCGGGCGAACCGGACGACTCGGCCCACCCGCCAGGAAGGCTGAACCGGCCGGTTACGCAGAAAGGGTGACCGCGCGACGCGGTCACCCTTTGTGCATGTCCTGATGTGGGCGCAGATCCTGCCGGGGCAGGCGGCTCACCGGCTGGGCTGCTGCTCAGCGGCCGCCCTGCTCGTCCCTGCGACGCTGCCAGCGCTGCTCGATGCGGTCCATCATGGAGCGCTTCTGCTTGCCCTGCCGTCGGGTCGGCGGCGCGCCCGCGCCCGGCACGGCTCCGGCCGCTCCGGCCGCCTGCTGCTCCCCTGGTTTCGGGGCCTTGCGCCAGCCGGTGACGGCGAGCACCGCACATCCCAGCATGACGAGGAATCCCACCACGCTGATCCAGATCTGCTGCGCGACCATTCCTGCCATGAGGAGCGCGATACCCACCAGGAAGCCCACGACTGCCTGGTAGACCCGACGTCGGGTGTATGTACGCAGCCCGCTTCCCTCAAGCGCTGTCGCGAACTTGGGATCTTCGGCGTACAGCGCTCGCTCCATCTGCTCGAGCATGCGCTGCTCGTGCTCCGAGAGCGGCACGGAGTCCTCCTCATCGTGCAGTCGCCGGGGCGACCGGGGGTCCCCTTCAGGATAGGCAGGGAATCGCCCCCGTGAAACCCGCCCCTCTACGCCAACATTCGCCATTGCCGACCGCGACACGGCGCCCCGGCTCACAGGGCGACATGCCCCAGCGGCCGACCCGTCATGCCGGACGGTCTCCTCAGATCATACGGCGCCGAGCCTCCGATCGGGGGGCCTGTGGCGTACTCCATCAAACGCTGCGCCGCTGATCAGCGAGCAACTCCCGGGCGTGGACCGGCGCGGTCAGCCCTCTTCGGCCACTCGCTTCTCACCGAGCACGTGCAGCTGCGTGGCCACTGCATGGAAGGCGGGCAGCTCCGCCGCGGCCGCTTCGAGCTTGAGCAACTCCTGCTGCGCGCTCGGTTCGGTGTCCACGAGGACGCCGGGGACGAGGTCCGCGAAGACCCGCACACCGTGCACCGAGCCGACGTCCACTCCGGCCCCGCCGAGGAGCTCCGTGAGCTGCTCGGCCGTGAAGCGGCGCGGCACCGGGTCGCCCTCGCCCCAGCGGCCCGCCGGGTCGTCGAGCGCCTGCCTGGCCTCCTTGAAGTGCCCGGCGAGGGCCCGCGCGATGACGGCGCCGCCGAGGCCCGCGGCGAGCAGGCTGAGCACGCCGCCGGAGCGCAGCGCGCCCACGGCGTTGCGCACGCCCTCCGCCGGCTCCTCCACGTACTCGAGGACGCCGTGGCACAGGACCGCGTCGTACCCGTCGCGCTCGACGACGTCGAAGAGGCCCGAGACATCGCCCTGGACGCCGCGCACACGGTCCTCGACGCCGGCTTCCGCGGCCCTGCGCTCCAGGGCGAACAGCGCGTTCGGGCTCGGGTCGACGACGGTGACGCGGTGGCCGAGCTGGGCGACCGGCACCGCGAAGTTGCCGCTGCCGCCCCCGGTGTCGAGGACGTCGAGGATCTCGGTCCCGGCCGACTTGGCCCGCCGGTCGAGGGCGTCCTTGAGGACGTCCCAGACCACCGCGGTACGGAGGGAGGCGCGGGGCCGCGAGGAGTCGGAGCGCGGTGACGTGGTTCGCGGGTGGTGATCCGACACGGCAGGTGACTCCTCGGGGCGGCTCCGACCGGCGGCGGAGCATGTACTGGTTCGGGCGCCTCCACCCTAATGGGCGCCGCCCGGCGCCCACGCCATCCGTGCGCACGGCACCGCCCGCTATCCGGCGTCCTGCACCCTCCCCGGGCTCGCGCGCTCGTCCCCCTCCTGGCGGGGCTGGGGCAGCACCGGCTGCAGCACGAGCGCGCGCTCGACGAGGCGCAGGAACATCGCCACGTCGCGCAGCAGGTCGTCGGCGTCGCGGGCGGTGGCCGCGTCGCGGATGCCGGCCTCCGCGCGGGCCCGCTTGGTGGCGCCGGAGGCGAACAGGGCGCTCCACTCCGCCAGTTCGGGTGCTATCTCGGGGAGCACCTCCCACGCGCTGCGTATCCTGGCGCGCCGCCGCGGCGTGGACTCGGGCCTGCCGCGGGCCGCGAGCACGGCGGCGGCGGTGCGCAGCGCGGCGAGATGGGCCGTGGCGTACCGCTCGTTGGCCGTCTCGAGCACGGACGCCTCGTCGAGTCCGGCGCGGGCCTGGGCGAGCAGGTCGAGGGCGGCGGGCGGGGCGCCGGCCCGGCGGAGCACCGGGTGGATGTCGCTCGCCGGTCCGGTGGGTGAGGGGGCAGGGCGGGTGGCGCCGCGGCGGGTGGCAGCTGTGGTGGGTGCCTTGTGTCCAGCCATGACGAACCTCCTGTCGTCTGTGTGACGGCACTGTGGCCGTATGTGCCCATCGTGGGGTACGCCACTGACAATCGGCCCTGACCAGGCATTTTGCTTCGATCGGAAGTTCGGGCTAGCTTTTGCACTGACCAGTCAGTTCAAAGAAGTGCCCAGGGGGGACCCATGGACGGCCCGGCGAGCGGGGCGACGAACGCGGCTCACGCAGACAGTTCGGCCAGCTCGGCCAGTGCGGCCGGCGCGGACGAGCACGGGGCGGCGGCAGGAGCCTCGGTGGCCGCCACCGGGTTCGGCCTCAAGGGACCGCGGGGCTGGGCCTTCCGCGGGATCGACGTCGACGCCGCGGCGGGCTCGCTCGTCGCCGTCGAGGGCCCCTCCGGCAGCGGGCGCACCTGCCTGCTGCTCGCGCTGACCGGGCGCATGAAGCCGAGCGAGGGCACGGCGCGGGTCGGCGGGATGCGGCTGCCGAAGCAGCTGACCGCCGTACGCAGGATGAGCGCGCTCGCGCACGTGCCCGGCGTCACCGAGCTCGACCCCGCCCTGACCGTGGCGGAGCACCTGCGGGAACAGGCGCTGCTGCAGCGGAGGTTCGACGGCACGCTGCGCGGGCTGCTGCGCACGCCCGCCGAGCGGCGGGCCGAGGCGAGCCTGCGCATCGATGCCGCGCTCGCCGCCGCGGGGCTCGACACCGAGACGCTGCCGAAGGGCTCCCGCACGTCCGTGCGCGACCTGGAGCGCCTCGAAGCGCTGCGCCTTTCCCTGGCGCTCGCGCTCATCGGCCGCCCGCGCCTGATCGGCGTCGACGACACCGACCTGAAGCTCGCGGACTCCGAACGGGCCGAGATCTGGACCCAGCTGCGGGCCGTGGCCGACGCGGGCACGACGGTCGTCGCCGTGTGCAGCGAGGCCCCCGAAGGGGCGGTCGTCGTATCGACCGCCCCGGTGAACACCACGAACGACACCGCTGAAGACACCACGGACGAATCCGCGGACGACACCGTGAAGGAGACGGCCGATGCGCTCGCCGAAGCTCGCCGCGCTTGAACTCAGGCGCTTCGGCAGGGGGAAGCTGCCGCGTGCCGCACTCGTCGCGCTCCTGCTGCTGCCGCTGCTCTACGGGGCGCTGTACCTGTGGTCGTTCTGGGACCCGTACGGGAAGCTCGACAAGATTCCCGTCGCGCTCGTCAACGACGACAAGGGCGCGTCGGCCGCGGGAAAGAAGATCAGCGCGGGCGACGACATCACCAAGGGCCTGTACGACAGCGACACCTTCCAGTGGCACGAGGTCAGCTCCGCGCAGGCCAAGAAGGGCGTGGAGGACGGCACGTACTACCTGTCGCTGACCATGCCGGAGGACTTCAGCCAGCGCATCGCGTCGAGCTCCGGGGACTCCCCCGAGACCGGCGCACTCCAGGTGCGCACGAACGACGCGAACAACTACATCGTCGGGCAGATCTCCCGGACGGTCTTCTCCGAGGTGCGCTCCGCGGCCTCCACCAACGCCTCGCGCTCGTTCCTCGACAAGATCTTCGTGTCCTTCTCGGACATCCACGACGCGACGAAGAAGGCGGCCAAGGGCGCGGACCAGCTCGAGGGCGGCATCGGCAAGGCCAAGAAGGGCTCGAAGGACCTGGCCGACGGCCTGAAGGACGCCAAGAAGGGCAGCGGCGACCTGGAGAGCGGCCTGACGAAGCTCACCACCGGAGCCGGTGACCTGGAGTCGGGGTCCCGACAGGTCTCCGACGGCACGCAGTTGTTCGCCGACAAGGTGAACGGCGCCGCCGACCAGGTGCGCCCCTTCCTGAAGGGCAACAAGAAGGCGATCGCCGACACGGCACGCCTGGTGGCCGACTCCGCGCAGGGCGTGCGGCACAACCTGGACACCCTGGTGAAGATCGCCCCCACCGCGCGCACGGGCGCGCACGCGGGGTCCGACGCTCTGGACGCCGTCTACGAAAGGCGCTGCGAGAAGGCGGTCATCGACGACCCGGCCTGCCCCGACCTGAAGAAGGCGAAGACGGCGGCGAACGACGTCGCCACGATCTCCGACGACCTGAACACGCTCATCCAGGACGAGCACGGCAACCTGGGCCAGATGGACAGCCACTTGGCGATGCTCCAGGAGCAGTCCGAGAACCTGGCCAGGAAGGCCCCGACGCTCGACCAGGACGTCGAGAGCGCGGTCGCCCAGATCAACAAGCTCAACGACGGGGCGGGACAGGTCGCCGCGGGCGCCAAGAAGCTGCACACCGGGCTCGGCACGGCTCACACCGGTTCGACGGAACTCGACGCCGGGGTCGGCCGGTTGACGACCGGCGCGGACGATCTGAACGGCGGCATGTTCCAGCTGGCCGACGGCTCGGGCGAGCTCGCGGGCGGACTGCACGACGGCGTGCAGAAGATCCCCGACTACGACAAGAAGGACCGCGATCAGCGCACCGGCGTGATGGCCGACCCCGTCAAGCTGGCCTCCCAGTCGCTGCACAAGGCGCCCAACTACGGGACGGGCTTCGCCCCGTACTTCATTCCGCTCTCCCTGTGGGTGGGCGCGATGGTCGCCTACATGCTGATCCAGCCGATGAACCGGCGGGCCCTCGCGGCCGGCGCCTCGTCCTGGCGGGTGGCGTTCGCGGGCTGGCTGCCCGTGGCCGCGCTCGGCTGCCTCCAGGTGGCGGCCCTGATGTCCGTACTGCACTGGGCGCTCGGCCTGGAGATGCTGCACGCGGCGGGCACGGTCGGCTTCCTGGGCCTCGTCACGGCGTGCTTCGCGGCGATCGTGCAGTGGCTGAACGCGCGCTTCGGAGCGGCGGGCCGCATCCTCGTGCTCGCCTTCCTGATGCTGCAGCTGACGTCGGCGGGCGGCACCTATCCCGTGCAGACGAGCCCCGGATTCTTCAACGCGCTGCACCCGTTCCTGCCGATGAGCTACGTCGTGGAGGCCCTGCGGCGGCTGATCTCCGGCGGTGACCTCGGACCGGTGTGGCAGGCGTGCGTGGTGCTCACGGCGTTCACTGCGGGCGCGCTCGCCCTCACCGCGTGGACGGCCCGGCGCAAGCAGGTGTGGACGCTCGACCGGCTGCACCCGGAGCTGAGCCTGTGAGCGCGCCCACCGCCGCTCCTGTGAGAATCAGGGGCATGGAAAGCAGCACACGGCGTCAGGCCACGCGGCAGAAGCTCTACGAGGCCGCGGTCACGCTCATCGCGGAGCAGGGCTTCTCGGCCACGACGGTCGACGAGATCGCCGAGCGGGCCGGGGTCGCGAAGGGCACGGTCTACTACAACTTCGCCAGCAAGTCGGTCCTCTTCGAGGAGCTGCTGCGGCACGGCGTCGGGCTCCTCACCGCCTCCCTCCGGGAGGCGGCACGGAAGGCGGACGAGAACGGCGGCAGCAAGGTCGACGCCCTGGACGCGATGATCCGTGCGGGCCTCGTGTTCATCGACGAGTACCCGGCCTTCACGCAGCTGTACGTGGCCGAGCTGTGGCGCACCAACCGTGCCTGGCAGTCCACGCTCGCCGTGGTCCGCCAGGAGGCGGTGGCCGTCGTCGAGGGCGTCCTGCGGGCCGCGGTGGACGGCGGCGAGCTGAGCGAGGAGATCGATGTGCCGCTCACGGCGGCGGCCCTCGTGGGCATGGTTCTCGTGGCCGCCCTGGACTGGCAGGCGTTCCAGCCCGAGCGCTCGCTCGACGATGTGCACGGCGCGCTGTCGCTGCTGCTCCAGGGGCGTGTGGGCGGCGGGCAGCCGCTGACGGGCAAGGCCTGAGGGGCGCGCGGCGCCGGCACAAAAGCGAGCCCGGCACAAAGGGGGCCCGGCACAAATGAAGCGCCGGTCCGGCAGGGCCTGTGGTCGTTCTCAGGCCTCACCGGACCGGCGCATCCCCCGTGGATCCCCCGTTTCCCCCGTTGGATCCCCCGTTCTCCCCCCGTTGGACCCCCGTTCGGTCTCCCCCAGGGTCCCCCGTCCTCACTCCCGCCCTTGCGGGCGAGAGGAGCGGCAAGAGGCACTCGATCCGTTCCGCCGCCCCGTGTCGGCGGTGCCGTTCCCGTGCCTCTCTCCGTGCCCACCACTCTCCCGTCTGCGCAGGTCGGCCCCCATCCGCGTACCTACTCATCTCCCCGACTAGGTACGGATACTCAGGCGTGCGTGCTCAGGCCCAGCCGGACTCCGTGCCTGCACTCAGCGGCCCGCTGGGCCGGTACGACCTGACGGCGGCGTTGTCAGTGGTGGCGGATAAGGTCCCTGGCATGGCACGAATTGCGGTGATCGGCGCGGGGATGGGCGCCATGGCGGCCGCCGCTCGGCTGGCCGTCGCAGGCCACCGACCGGTGGTCTTCGAGCGCGCGTCGACGTACGGCGGCGCGCTGGGCCTCCTGGAGCGCGACGGCTTCGCGTTCGACACTGGCCCGGGGCTGCTCCATCTGCCCGCGGTCCCCCGGGACTTGTTCATCAAGACCGGCAAGGAGCCGCTGGAGGACCTCGTCGGCCTCACCCAGATCGAGCCCGCCGTGCGGCACGTCTTCGCGGACGGCACGACGACCGACCTGCCGAACGCACGGCGTGGGGGCGTCGCCGAGGCGCTGGACGCGGCGGTCGGCTCCGGCGCGGGCGGGCGCTGGTCGGCGTTCATGGGCCGCGCCAGGGAGGCCTGGGACCGCTCGCGGCGCCCCCTGCTCGAAGAGCCGCTGTGGCCGAACTGGCAGGTGCTGGCCGACCGCGAGCCGTACCCCGCGGTCGTGCACAAGCGGGTCCTGCGCAAGGACCGCGCGGCGGCGACGCTCGCCGAGATCGGCGCGCTCGAACTGGGCGGGGAGCCGCGCCTGGTGGCGCTCCTCGAGCAGTACGCGCTGGCGTACGGGCTCGATCCGCGCACGGCACCGGCGAGCGCGGCCGTGCTCCCGTACATGGAGCAGACCTTCGGGACGTGGGCCGTGGCCGGCGGGATGCGGGCGCTCGCGGACGCCGTGCACGCGCGCTGCCTGAAGCGGAAGGTCGAGTTCAGATTCGGCTCGGCCGTCACCCGGATCGTGGAGAAGGACGGGCGCGCGGCCGGTGTGGAGCTGGCCGACGGCACGGTGGAGGACGCCGAGTTCGTCGTGGCGGGCGTCGCTCCGGGCGTCCTGAGCGGGCTGCTTCCGGGGCGGCCCGTGCGCACCGAGGGCCCGGCCCACCAGCGCGAGTCGTCCTGGCCCAGCCGGCTGACCGTGCACCTCGCGCTGCGCGGGGCCCGGCCGGAAGGCACCCCGCACCGCACGGTCGTGCACGCGGCGGACCGGGACGCCGAGTTGGCCTGGCTCTTCGAAGGCGACGCTGCGCCCGGGAGGCCGACGGTGGCGGTGCTGCGCACCGGGGACCCGGCGGGGGTGCCCGACGCCGAGCACGAGGCGATCACCCTCACGGTCACCGTTCCGGCCCACGCGCGCGTGGGCGAGGCCGATGTGGAGCGGGTCCTCGCGGCGGCCGAGCGTGCGGTGCCCGAGCTGCGCGAGCGGCTGCTGTGGCACGAGGTCCGCACCCCTCAGGACATCGCCAAGGCCACCGGGGCCGAGGGCGGCGCCGTGCCCGGACCCGCGCTCGCGGCGGCGCGCGGCGAGCTGCTGCACGCGCCGAACACGACGGCGCTGCCCGGCCTGACGACGGTAGGCGGCTGGTCCCACCCCGGCGGCGGGCTGCCGCACGCGGGCATGTCCGGCGCGCTGGTGGCGGGCCTGATCGTGGAGGGCCCGGACTTCCGCGGCTCGCAGTGAGCGGCGGAAGTCCGGGCCCTCGACGGCCGGTTCAGTACCGGTACTGCTGCTCGTTGTACCCGTTGTTGTCGTACCCCGCGTTCGGGTCGTGTTGCGGGTACGCCGGGTACTGCTGCTCGGGCGGCAGTTCACCGCCGTAGTTCTGCTGCTGCCCGTCGCCGTTGCGCTGCTGCGGCACCCAGACGCCGCCGGGAGGCGTCTCCCCGCCGTAGCCCGCTGCCGTCGCGTACGGGTCGGCGTAGCCCTGCCCGGTGGCGTACGGGTCGCCGTACTGGGGCTGCGCCGGGTAGCTCTGCGCCCCGATGTACGGGTCCGAGTACGGGGCGGCGTACGGCTGCTGCGCCGGGTCGTAGCCGTAGCTCTGCTGGTCGTAGCCGTAGGACCCGGCGTCGTAGCCGTAGTCCTGCGTCCCGTGCGCCGCCTGGGCGTACGCCGTGTCCTGGTAGACGCCGTACTGGCTGGTGTCGTCCGGCATCGGCTCGGGGGCGTACACCGCCGTGCTCTCGGCCGCCGACTCGGGGACCGGCGCGTACTCCTGCGGCGCCGGCTCGTACTCCAGGTCGGAGACCTGCAGCGTCGGTTCCTGGTGCAGCTCCTCCTCGGAGCGGCGCCCCCGGTCCATGCCCGGGACACCCGGCACGCCCTTGATCGACCAGCCCGCGGCGAACCCGCGGCGGAACGACAGGGTCACGTACGTCTGTCCGATCGCGAACGCGATGGCCCCGGCCCCGATGACGAGCACCGAAGGAATCAGGACGCCGATCACGACCCCGAGGAAGCCGCCGAAGGCGAGCAGCCGCCAGCGCAGCCGTGCCTTGTACTGCAGCAGAACCTCACCGAGGAGCCACAGTGCCACCAGTCCGAACGCGACATAGAGGACCGCCCAGCCCATGTACGCCCCTCTCGTACGGCCGTAGCCCTTGCGGGTACGGCGAAGTCAGCCCCGCTCTTGGTGCAGGCCCAGGTTCTCGTAGATCTCCAGCGTTGCCGTGGAGTTGTTGAGCGTAATGAAGTGCAGACCCGGCACTCCCTCGTCAAGCAGCTTGGCGCAAAACTCCGTAGCGAACTCGATGCCAATGGAGCGTACAGCGGCCGGATCGTCTTTTGCTGTGAGGATTCGCTCTTTCAACTCCGGAGGGAAGTCCGCGTTGCTCAACTTGGGCAGGCGTTCGAGCATGCGCACGCTCGTCACCGGCATGCATTCCGGGATGATCGGCGTCTCGCAGCCGGCCGCGGCGACCTTGTCGCGCAGCCGCAGGTACTCCTCCGGGTAGAAGAACATCTGCGTGATCGCGTAATCGGCGCCCGCGCGGCACTTGTCGACGAAGTGCCGCACGTCGGAGTCCCAGTCCGCCGAACGCGGGTGCATCGCCGGGAATGCCGCGACCCCGACGCAGAAGTCGCCGGACTCCTTGATCAATTCAACGAGTTCGGCCGCGTACGTGAGGCCTTCGGGGTGCGAGATCCACTCGCCCATGGGGTCGCCCGGCGGGTCGCCGCGGACCGCGAGCATGTTCCGGATCCCGGCGTCGGCGTACTGGCCGATGATGTTGCGCAGTTCGGCGACCGAGTGTTCGACGGCGGTGATGTGGGCCACCGGCGTCAGCGTCGTGTCGGCGACGATCTGCTGCGTCTCCTTGACGGTGCCCGCGCGCGTGGAGCCGCCCGCGCCGTACGTCACGGAGACGAAGTCGGGCGAGACGGCCTCGACCCTGCGCAGCGCGTTCCAAAGGTTGCGCTCGCCCTTTGGGGTCTTCGGCGCGGAGAACTCGAACGAGAAAGCCGTCTTGCCGGGTGCGAGCATGTCGCGCACGGTGCGGGCGCGATCAGTCCTGGTGGAAGCGGTACCTAGGGCCATACGGGCAGGTTACTGACCGATATCCAAAGGCCCTAATCCCCGTCCACCTTGCGGACAGGCCCGCAAAGCGCCTTGTCGGAGGTCAGGCGGAACGCAGGCGCTTCGCGAACTCGGCCGCCGCGGCTGCCGGGTCGTCGGCCTCCGTGATGGCCCGGACGACGACGGCTCTGCGGGCGCCCGCCTCCAGTACCTCGTCCAGGTTCGCGAGGTCGATGCCGCCGATGGCGAACCAGGGGCGGTCCGTGTCCAGGCCCGCCGTGTACCGCACCAGGTCGAGGCCCGGCGCGTACCGCCCGGGCTTCGTCGGGGTCGGCCAGCAGGGGCCCGTGCAGAAGTAGTCCACGCCCTCCTGGACGGCGGCCGCGGCGGCCTCGTCCTCGGCGTGCGTGGAGCGGCCGATGAGCACGTCCTCGCCGAGCACGGCGCGGGCGGCGGGGACGGGCAGGTCGCCCTGGCCCAGGTGCAGCACGTCCGAGCGGATCGCGTGGGCGACGTCCGCGCGGTCGTTCACCGCGAAGAGCTTGCCGTGGCGGCGGGCCGCCTCGGCGAACACCTGGAGGTGCTCGAGCTCCTCGCCGGCCTCCATGCCCTTGTCGCGCAGCTGCACGATGTCGACGCCTGCGGCCAGCACGGCGTCGAGGAACTCCGGCAGATCGCCCTGGCGCCTGCGGGCGTCGGTGCACAGATAGAGCCGTGCGTCGGCGAGCCGGGCGCGCTTGGATTCCGCCATGAAAGTCCCCCCGTGGGTCGTGCGGTGTCGGTGGCGTGCGCACCACGAGGGTCGCGGTGCGCACGCCGGACGGTTGTCAGGTCAGACGGCGAGCGCCTGGGCGCGGCGCTTCACCTCCGTGCCGCGATTCTCGCTCAAGGCCTGCGCGGGCGTGCCCGGCAGGCTCGGGTCGGGGGTGAAGAGCCACTCCAGCATCTCTTCGTCGCTGAAGCCGTCGTCCCTCAGGACCGTCAGGAGGCCGACGAGCCCCTTGACGATCTTGTCGCCGTCGATGAAGGCGGCGGGCACGTGCAGTGCCCTGTTCTCACCGCGGCGCACGGCGATCAGCTGGCCTTCCTTGACCAGCTGCCGCACACGCGTCACCTCGACATCGAGCTGTTCCGCGATGTCGGGGAGGGTGAGCCAGGCGGGGACGAGAGCATCGATCTTTGCGTCAATCTCGGTCACAGGACAAGCGTGCCATCCCGGACTGACACTCGGAAGCCGGGCCGGTGCGGATGGGCCACGACTCCTCCCCCTTTCGCCCCCTCCGTCACGCTTTGGAGGGCCCGCGGGGCGGCCGACTCAGGCCACCGCGGACTTCAGCGGACGGGCCGGGTCCGCGAGCCGCTCCGGGTCGAGCGCGGCACCCGACTGGATGAGCTTGCGCCCCTGGGCCAGGTCGCGCGGCTTGCCGACGGCGAGGACGGCCACCAGGGCGCCGTCGCGCAGCCAGCACACCGACCAGGCCGCGCCTGCGGGGTCGCCGCGCCAGACCGTCGCGTCGGCGCCCTCGTGGTGCCCCGCGTACTGCACGAACCGGCCGAACTGCTCGGACCAGAAATAGGGCACCGGGTCGTACACCGCCGGGGTCAGGCCGACGATGTTCGCCGCGACCGTGCGCGGCCCCTGCAGCGCGTTGTCCCAGTGGTGGACCATCAGGCGCTCCCCGTAGCGACCCGAGGGGAACGAGGAGCAGTCCCCCACCGCGTACACGTCGGGTACGGAGGTGCGCAGCCCCTCGTCCGCGAGCACCTCGCGGTGGGCGCCGAGCTCGATGCCGGAGCCGGCCAGCCAGCGGGTGGCGGGGCGGGCGCCGATGCCGACGACGACGGCTCCCGCGGGCAGCCGCGTGCCGTCGTCGAGGACCACGACGCCCGGCTCGATGCGCTCCACGCGCGCGTGGGTGCGCAGCTGGGCCCCGGCGTCGGCGTACCAGGCCGCCATGGGGGCGGCGATCTCGGCGGGCAGCGCCCCGGCCAGCGGCCGCTCGGCGGCCTCCACGACGGTGACCCGGCAGCCCGCCTCGCGCGCGGCGGTGGCGAACTCGGCGCCGATCCAGCCGGCGCCCACGACCACCACGTCGTGCTGCTCGGCGAGGACGGGCCGCAGCCGCTCGGCGTCGTCGAGCGTGCGCAGCAGGTGCACTCCGGGGGCGGAGTGCGTACCCGGCAGCTGGACGGGTTCGGCGCCGGTCGCGACGACCAGCACGTCGTACGGGACGGGTCCCTCGGCCGTGTCCAGCTCATGGTCGCCCGGCCGCAGCCCGGTCACCTCGCGGCCCAGCTCCAGGGAGACGCCGAGCGCCTCGAAGTCCACGTCGAAGGCCGAGCCCTCGGCCTTGCCGAGCAGCACCGCCTTGGACAGCGGTGGCCGGTCGTACGGCTGGTGGGGCTCGGCGCCGAGCAGGGTGACCGCGCCGGTGAAGCCCTGTTCGCGCAGCGCCACGGCGGTCTGCACACCGGCCATGCCCGCGCCCACGATGACGACGTTCCGCTGCCCCGAAGGCGCTCCGCTCCCGCTCCGCTGCTCACTCACGGGATCAACCTTAGGCACCTGATCTTGCCTCGGTCAGCGGTGCGGGCCACTCCCGCGCCGTGACGTCCTGCACATGTCCCGGCGGTTTAGCGATCAAGGTCGGGGCGGCGATCCGCGGTTCACACCCGGCCGGGGAGCTCCTCGACCACGCTGGTGCCGCTGCCCTCCTGCGACTCCCACTCCCAGGTCTCGTCGAGGCGCACCCGGCCGTCCGGAAGCTCGGACACGGTCGAAACGCAGTGCCCGGAAGAGGTGGTCCCGTCGGTCTTCAGCTGGACGTAGCGGAAGTCGAGCCGGTCGCCTGAGCGGGTCCCCACGAGGTGCCCCTCCACGACATCGCCGCCCACGTAGTCGGCCGATACACGGCCGTCCCGCTCCCGGTACGCGAAGCGGGTGCGCGTGCCCACCTGACCGGGCGCCTGGTCGGCGACGGGGGACATCACGAGGCCGTCGAGAGATCGGGTCACGGGTTCGAGGCTCCCTTACTGGGGGTCGCGGTGAACGGCTAGGGTGGCCAACGTAGAGCACTCGCGGGAGCCCGTACGCAGCGGGCTGAGAGGGAGGCTGGAGCGGCCTTCGACCGTCCGAACCTGATCCGGGTCATACCGGCGAAGGGAGGGGCTTGACGCCCATGTCGTCGACGCCATCCGTTCATTCGCACACCTGCGACGTCCTCGTCGTCGGTGGCGGCATCATCGGTCTGGTCACCGCCTGGCGGGCCGCGCAGCGCGGCCTGTCCGTCGCGGTCGCCGACCCCGAGCCCGGCGGCGGGGCCGCCCAGGTGGCGGCCGGAATGCTGGCCGCCGTCACCGAACTGCACCACGGCGAGCAGACGTTGCTCGGCCTGAACCTGGAGTCCGCGCACCGCTACCCGGACTTCGCGGCCGAGCTGTCCGAGGCCACCGGGCAGGACCTCGGCTACCGCGCCTGCGGCACGCTCGCGGTCGCGCTCGACGCGGACGACCGCGCCCATCTGCGCGAACTGCACGCCCTGCAGACGAAGTCGGGGCTCGCATCGGAGTGGCTCTCGGGCCGCGAGTGCCGCCGCCTGGAGCCGATGCTCGCGCCGGGCGTGCGCGGCGGACTGCGGGTCGACGGGGACCACCAGATCGACCCGAGAAGGCTCGCGAGCGCCCTTGTGACGGCCTGCGAGCGTTCCGGCGTGACCTTCCACCGGTCGTGGGCCGAACGGCTCCGTGTCGTCCGCGACCGGGCGCGCGGCGCGGTCCTCGCCGACGGCACCGAACTCGCCGCCGACCAGGTCGTGCTGGCCGCAGGCAGCCGCGGCGGACAGCTCGCGGGCGTGCCCGACGCGGTGCTCCCGCCGGTCCGTCCCGTCAAGGGCCAGGTGCTGCGCCTGACGGTGCCGAAGCGGTACGCGCCCTTCCTCAGCCGCACGGTCCGGGCGGTCGTCCGCGGCGGCAACCTCTACCTGGTGCCACGCGTCAACGGCGAGCTCGTCGTGGGCGCCACCAGCGAGGAGCTGGGCTGGGACACCACGGTGACCGCGGGCGGCGTCTACGAACTTCTGCGGGACGCCCACGAACTCGTCCCCGGCATCACCGAACTGCCGCTCACCGAGACCCGCGCGGGCCTGCGCCCCGGATCGCCCGACAACGCGCCGCTCCTGGGGCCGACCGCCCTGCCGGGCCTCCTCCTGGCGACAGGGCACTACCGCAACGGCGTGCTCCTGACGCCCATCACCGGCGACACCATGGCGCACGCCCTGACCACCGGTGAACTACCCGAAGAGGCCCGCCCGTTCACGCCGAAACGCTTCGGCACAGCCCTCGTGGAGCAGCCCGCATGAACGTCCACGTCAACGGCGAGCCGCGCACGGTGACCGCGGGCACCACGCTCGACCTCCTGGTCACCACGCTCACCAGCGCGCCCCAGGGCGTCGCCGCCGCCCTCAACGAAACCGTCGTCCCCCGCACCCAATGGCCCGCCACGGCGCTCTCCGAAGGAGACCGCGTCGAGGTCCTCACGGCCGTCCAAGGAGGCTGAACCGTCCATGGCCGACGACACTTTCGTCCTCGGGGGCGAGCCGTACTCCTCGCGCCTGATCATGGGCACGGGCGGGGCGCCCAGCCTCGACGTCCTGGAGCGCTCCCTGGTGGCCTCCGGTACCGAACTCACCACCGTGGCGATGCGCCGTGTGAACGCGAACGTGCACGGCTCCGTGCTCTCCGTCCTGGAGAAGCTGAACATCCGGGTGCTGCCGAACACGGCGGGCTGCTTCACCGCCGGGGAGGCCGTCCTGACGGCCCGCCTCGCGCGCGAGGCGCTCGGTACGGACCTGGTGAAACTGGAGGTCATCGCCGACGAGCGCACCCTGCTGCCCGATCCGATCGAGCTGCTCGACGCCGCGGAGACGCTGGTGGACGACGGCTTCACGGTGCTGCCCTACACGAACGACGACCCGGTCCTGGCCCGCAAGCTGGAGGACGTCGGCTGCGCGGCGATCATGCCGCTCGGCTCCCCCATCGGCTCCGGGCTCGGCATCCGCAATCCGCACAACTTCCAGCTGATCACCGAGCACGCGCGCGTACCCGTGATCCTTGACGCGGGCGCGGGCACCGCATCCGATGTGACGCTCGCCATGGAGCTCGGCTGCGCGGGTGTGATGCTCGCCTCGGCGGTGACCCGCGCGCAGGAGCCGGTCCTGATGGCCGAGGGCATGCGGCACGCGGTGGAGGCGGGGCGGCTCGCGTACCGCGCGGGCCGCATCCCCAAGCGCCATTTCGCGGAGGCGTCCTCGCCGACGGAGGGGCGCGCGCACCTCGATCCCGAGCGCCCCGCCTTCTGACGCGAACGCACGCTCGCGCCGGTCACAGCTGTGCTGCAGTACGGGCCCGGTCCTGCGGCACGGCGGCTGGCTGTCGGTCACTCCTCGTACACTCGCCTGCGTGGACACGACCCTTCAGGACCCGTTGCTCGGGCATGTGCTCGACGGCCGGTACCGCGTCGACGCACGCATCGCGGTCGGCGGGATGGCCACGGTCTACCGGGCCGTGGACACCCGCCTCGACCGCGTGCTCGCGCTCAAGGTGATGCACCCCTCGCTGGCCGCCGACGTCTCGTTCGTCGACCGCTTCATCCGCGAGGCCAAGTCGGTGGCCCGCCTCTCGCACCCCAACGTCGTGGGGGTCTTCGACCAGGGCACCGACGGCGCGTACGTGTATCTGGCGATGGAGTACGTCGCCGGCTGCACCCTGCGGGACGTGCTGCGCGACCGGGGTGCGCTGCGGCCCCGCGCCGCCCTCGACATCCTGGAACCGGTCCTCGCCGCGCTGGGAGCGGCCCACCGCGCGGGCTTCGTGCACCGCGACATGAAGCCGGAGAACGTCCTGATAGGGGACGACGGCCGGGTCAAGGTGGCGGA
Source organism: Streptomyces sp. NPDC107575 (assembly GCF_055657265.1). Taxonomy (NCBI): domain Bacteria; kingdom Bacillati; phylum Actinomycetota; class Actinomycetes; order Kitasatosporales; family Streptomycetaceae; genus Streptomyces; species Streptomyces sp. NPDC107575. The sequence goes on from NZ_JBVKBG010000003.1 coordinate 417,418, forward strand.
CTTCGGCCTGGTCCGCGCGGTGGACACGGTCACGAACACCACGGGCTCGGTCCTCGGCACGGTCTCGTACCTGGCGCCCGAGCAGATCGAGAACGGCACGGCGACCGCGAGCGTGGACGTCTACGCGTGCGGGGTCGTGCTCTACGAAATGCTCACTGGCGGCAAGCCGCACGCGGGCGAGTCCCCCGCCCAGATCCTCTACAAGCACCTCCACGAGGACGTGCCTCCGCCCTCGGCGGCCGTCCCCGGCCTCCCCTTCGAGCTGGACGAGCTGGTCGCGTCGGCGACGGCCCGCACCCCCGAGGTGCGCCCGCACGACGCCGTGGCGCTCCTCGCGCAGGCCAGGGGCGCCCGCTCGGCACTCACCGACGCCCAGCTGGACGCGGTGCCGCCGCAGGCGCACGACACGGAGCACGTGGGGGCCGACGACCGTACGAGCGTGATCCCGCGCGCGGTGGGCACCCCCGTACAGCTTCCGCTGCCCACGGACGCCGCGGACCAGGCGCAGCTCAACCGGACGAGCCGCCTGGAGATGCCGCCGCCCATGCCGCCCGCGGCCCCGGCGCCCGCCCGCGGCAGCGGTCGCGGTCCGCAGCGCCGGACCCTCGCGATCCTCGTGGGGATCCTGCTGGTCCTCGGACTCGGCACCGGCGTCTGGTACATCAACTCCGGCCAGTTCACGCAGGTCCCCTCGGTCCTCAACCAGACGCAGACGCAGGCCGAGAAGCGCCTCGCCGACGCGGGCCTGGAGCGGGGCACGGTCACGCGCGCGTACAGCGACACGTACAAGCGCGGCACCGTCATGGACAGCGACCCGGGTTCAGGCGACCGCATCCGCAACGGCGGAACGGTCGATCTGACCGTGTCCAGGGGCTCGAAGACCGTGAAGGTGCCCGACCTCGCCGGCACCCCGCTGGACACCGCGAAGAGCCAGCTCAAGAAGCGGGACCTCGAACCGGGCATGACCACCAAGAAGTTCAGCGACCAGATCGCCAAGGGCTCGGTGATCAGCACGGATCCCGGCGCGGGCGAGACCCGCAAGGCCGGTTCCGCCGTCGCCCTGGTCGTCTCCAAGGGCTCCCCCGTCGACGTCCCCGACGTCACGGGCGAGTCCGAGCAGGACGCCATCGCCGACCTGGAGGACGCGGGCCTGAAGGCCGAGATCTCCACGAAGCGGGTCAACTCCGAGGAGGACAAGGGCAGCATCGCCCAGCAGTCCCCCGCCGAGGGCAAGCAGCTCGCCGAGGGCGACACCGTGACGCTGACGATCTCCAAGGGCCCCGTCATGGTCGAGGTCCCCGACGTCACGGGCCTGAAGGTCGACGAGGCGAAGTCGCAGTTGAGCGCGGCGGGCTTCGAGGTGGAGGAGAACCGCGGACTGCTCGGCCTGTTCGGCGACACGGTCAAGAGCCAGTCGGTGGAGGGCGGCGACGAGGCCCCGAAGGGCTCCAGCATCACGATCACCATCCGGTAGCCACGGCCCGGCCCCGGGCGTTCGAACACCCATGACACCCTGGGCCGGGTGAACAGCAGCATCCGCAATCCGATCGGCGGCCACGTCCCGGTGGCCGGCGGCCTCGCGAGCGTAGGGCTCTCCTACGCTCGTGACCTCAAGGCCGAAACCGTCCAGGTCTTCGTGGCCAACCCCCGCGGCTGGGCCACCCCGCCCGGCAATCCCAAGCAGGACGAGGACTTCCGCGCCCAGTGCGCCGAGGCGAACATCCCGGCGTACGTGCACGCCCCTTACCTGATCAACTTCGGCTCGCACACCGAGGCGACGGTCGACAAGTCCGTGGACTCGCTGCGGCACTCGCTGCGCAGGGCCCGCGCGATCGGCGCGCTCGGCGTCGTCGTGCACACCGGCTCCGCGACCGGCGGCCGGGAGCGCGAGGTCGCTCTCGCGCAGGTCCGCGAGCGGATGCTGCCGCTGCTCGACGAGCTCACCCACGACGACGACCCGTTCCTGCTCCTGGAGTCGACCGCGGGCCAGGGCGCCTCGCTGTGCTCGCGGACCTGGGACTTCGGCCCGTACTTCGACGCCCTCGACCGCCACCCCAAGCTGGGCGTCTGCCTCGACACCTGCCACATCTTCGCGGCGGGCCACGACCTCACGGGCCCGGCCGGCATGAAGCAGACGCTCGACCTGCTCGTCGACACGGTCGGCGAGGGCCGCCTCAAGCTGATCCACGCCAACGACTCCAAGGATGTGGTGGGCGCCCACAAGGACCGGCACGAGAACATCGGCACCGGCCACATCGGCGAGGAGCCCTTCCGCGAGCTGATGGCCCACCCCGCGACCGAGAACGTCCCCCTGGTCATCGAGACGCCCGGCGGCAAGGAGGGCCACGCGGCCGACGTCGAACGCCTGAAGAAACTTCGCACCTGAGGAATACCCCTGGGGGGTATGTGGGTTACCTTGGTGCCAGCATCCGCAGCAACCACTGGGGGAACCATGCAGCACGAGACGCACACCGGGCACGAGCACCACGCGCACCACGGGACGCACGGCACCGGCGGCAAGGTCTCCTGGTCCATGGCCGCCCAGGCCACGCTGCACTGCCTCACCGGCTGCGCCATCGGCGAGGTCCTCGGCATGGTGATCGGCACCGCACTGGGCTGGGGGAACGTGCCGACGATGGTCCTGGCGATCGCGCTCGCCTTCTTCTTCGGCTACTCGCTCACGCTGCGCGGCGTCCTGAAGGCGGGCGTCGACTTCAGGACGGCCTTCCGGGTAGCGCTCGCCGCGGACACCCTGTCCATCGCGGTGATGGAGCTGATCGACAACGGCGTGATCGCGCTGTGGCCGAACGCCATGGACGCGCACCTGTCGGACGCCCTGTTCTGGGGCGCGCTCGCCGCGTCGCTCGCGATCGCCTTCGTGGTCACGACCCCGGTCAACCGCTGGATGATCGGCCGCGGCAAGGGCCACGCGGTCGTGCACCAGTACCACTGACCCCCAGGGGGTATCCGGAGCGAAAGCCCGGGGAGGCGGCCTAGAACTCGGGCCCTTCTCCGGGCTCCTCCTGGTACGAGTACCGCTGCTCACGCCACGGGTCGCCCACGTTGTGGTACCCGCGCTCCTCCCAGAACCCGCGCCGGTCCGCCGTCATGTACTCGACGCCGCGCACCCACTTCGGCCCTTTCCAGGCGTACAGATGGGGCACCACGAGGCGCAGCGGGAAACCGTGCTCGGCGGTGAGCAGCTCGCCGTCCTTGTGCGTGGCGAAAATGGTCCGCTCGGAGGCGAAGTCGGACAGCCGCAGATTGGACGAGAATCCGTACTCGGCCCACACCATCACATGGGTGACATCGGGCCCGGGCGGAGCCAGCTCCAGGATCGTGGAGGCGCGCACGCCACCCCATTCGGCGGCGAGCATGCTGAACTTCGTGACGCAATGAAGATCGCCGGTCACGGTCCCGTACGGCAGTGCCGAGAACTCCTCATGGTTCCAGCAGTGCTTGTCACCGTCGGCGGTCGAGCCGAAGACCCTGAACTCCCAGCGCTCGGGCCGGAACTTGGGCACCGGGCCGTAGTGCGTGACGGGCCAGCCGCGCTGCAGCCGCTGCCCGGGGGGAAGCTCCGGCTGCACTGCTCCCCCAGACTCGCGACCCACCGGATGACCCATGCCTCCATCCTGACAGACCTCGGGCAGTGGACGTGACCACGCCCACCCCCGCGGAGCTGCCACGGGCGTTGATTCGGGCAACTCCTACTAAGCATGCACTTACTGGACGCGCTCCGGCGCCGGTGCAAGGATGCGCGAAACCTGCCCAGTAACCGCTTGGAAGGAGCCTCTGCGATGCAGGGCGACCCCGAGGTCATCGAGTTTCTCAACGAGCAGCTGACGGCCGAGCTCACGGCGATCAATCAGTACTTCCTGCACGCGAAGATGCAGGACAACTTCGGCTGGACGAAGCTCGCGAAGTACACCCGCTCCGAGTCGTTCGACGAGATGAAGCACGCGGAGGTGCTGACCGACCGGATCCTGTTCCTGGACGGACTCCCCAACTACCAGCGGCTCTTCCATGTCCGCGTCGGCCAGACGGTCACGGAGATGTTCCAGGCGGACCGGCAGATCGAGGTCGAGGCGATCGACCGCCTCAAGCGGGGCATCGAGCTGATGCGCGGCAAGGGCGACATCACGTCCGCAAACATTTTTGAGTCGATCCTCGAGGACGAGGAGCACCACATCGACTACCTGGACACGCAGCTGGAGCTGGTGGAGAAGCTGGGTGAGGCGCTGTACATCGCGCAGCTCATCGAGCAGCCGGAGAGCTAAGCCGCTTCCGGCAGCTGGGCCGGCGCCGTCTGCGGCGCGAGGGCCGCGGCCGAATCGCCCTGCTCGACCAGGTCCCGGCGGGGGCACGCGCCCCGGCCGAGCAGCGCCTGGATCCGGCGGACGCAGGAGCCGCAGTCCGTGCCGGCCTTGCAGGCCGACGCTATCTGGCGGGGGGTGCAGGCACCGTCCTCCGCGTGCTTCTTGACCTGCGCCTCGGTGACACCGAAGCAGTTGCAGACGAACACGCGGTTCACCTCCCGGTCGGACTGTCGTCGGGACTCATAGGTAGTGCCGTCCCGATTGATCGGTGAGGCTAACCTAACCTTACCCGCCGGGTCGGTTGCACAAAAGTGCCGTGGGGGGGGGGGCCCCCTGGTCCGCGCCCCCCCACGTTCCCCCCCATGCAACCGGGTCCCCCGTTTCTGTGCCCCCTCCCCCCCCCGAAAACCA
>NZ_JBVKBG010000003.1:422157-509399 GCF_055657265.1 Streptomyces sp. NPDC107575
GTGGTGCTGTCCTGGTGGGTCGGTAAGGCTACCCAACCCTCACCCCCCGGGTCGGTTACACAAAGGTGCTGGGGGGCGCGACTCCCTGCGCCCCGCCCCCCACGGCGTTACCTACGGTGAACCGGGCTCACTGGTCGCGGTACATCTCCGCCACCAGGAACGCCAGGTCGAGCGACTGGCTGCGGTTCAGGCGCGGGTCGCAGGCCGTCTCGTAGCGCTGGTGCAGATCGTCGACGAAGATCTCGTCGCCGCCGCCCACGCACTCGGTGACGTCGTCACCGGTGAGCTCGACGTGGATGCCGCCCGGGTGCGTGCCCAGCGCCTTGTGGACCTCGAAGAAGCCCTTGACCTCGTCGAGCACGTCGTCGAAGCGCCGGGTCTTGTGACCGGAGGCCGCCTCGTACGTGTTGCCGTGCATCGGGTCGGTGATCCAGGCGACCTGCGCGCCGGACGCCGTGACCTTCTCCACCAGCTCGGGCAGCTTGTCGCGGACCTTGTCGGCGCCCATGCGGACGATGAAGGTCAGCCGGCCCGGCTCGCGGTCGGGGTCGAGGCGCTCGATGTACTGCAGCGCCTCCTCGGCCGTCGTCGTCGGGCCGAGCTTGATCCCGATCGGGTTGCGGATCTTCGAGGCGAACTCGACGTGCGCGTGGTCCAGCTGACGCGTGCGCTCGCCGATCCAGACCATGTGGCCCGAGACGTCGTACAGATCGCCCGTACGCGAGTCCACGCGGGTCAGCGCCGACTCGTAGTCGAGCAGCAGCGCCTCGTGGGAGGCGTAGAACTCGACGGCCTTGAACTCGGCCGGGTCGGTGCCGCAGGCCTTCATGAAGTTCAGCGCGTTGTCGATCTCGCGGGCGAGCTTCTCGTAGCGCTGCCCGGAGGCGGACGCCTTCACGAAGTCCTGGTTCCAGGCGTGCACCTGGCGCAGGTCCGCGTAGCCACCGGTGGTGAAGGCGCGCACGAGGTTGAGCGTGGAGGCGGACGCGTTGTACATCTGCTTCAGGCGCTCGGGGTCCGGGACGCGCGCGGCCTCGGTGAACTCGAAGCCGTTGACCGAGTCGCCGCGGTAGGTCGGCAGGGTCACGCCGTCGCGGGTCTCGGTGCCCTTGGAGCGCGGCTTGGAGTACTGGCCGGCGATACGGCCGATCTTCACGACCGGCACGGAGGCCGCGTACGTGAGGACGGCGCTCATCTGGAGCAGGGTCTTGAGCTTCGCGCGGATGTGGTCCGCGGAAACGGCGTCGAAGGCCTCGGCGCAGTCGCCGCCCTGGAGCAGGAACGCCTCTCCCTTGGCGACGGCCGCCAGTCGGTCGCGCAGCTGGTCGCACTCGCCTGCGAAGACGAGCGGCGGATACGACTCGAGGTCCGCGATCACATCGCGCAGAGCCTCGGCATCGGGGTACTCGGGCTGCTGCGCCGCGGGCAGGTTTCGCCAGGTGTTGCCAGCGCTCGCGCTGGTCTTAGCGTTCACGGTCACGCCGTAAACAGTACGGGGTCGGCTCGCCCGTCCATTCCCCCGCTCATCTTTTGAGACGGACGCGACACGTCTGAGCCCCGCCGCGCGGCATCGGGTACGGTGACGCTCATGTTCGCGCAATCGCTGCACCGCACCTGGTGGTGGACCGCACATCCGGCGGCCCACTGACTGCGCGTACCTGAAACCGCGAAGGCCGCCCGAGGGGCGGCCTTCAGTGTTTTCACGGGCTGTTCCTCCCTGACGACTGCCGAAGTCGACGACTCCCGAAGTCACCGGAAGGAACCTCCCTGATGCTGGACGCACTGCTCACCGACGACCGCCCCTTCGCCCTGCTGCGCCGCCGCACCCCGGGCCGCGAGCACGACACGGTCGAGCTCCTGATCGGCGGTGTCGGCGACTACGAGCGACTGGCGGACATCCCCGCCGAGGGCCTCGCCCTCGTCCCCTTCCGGCAGATCCGCGAACGCGGCTTCGACGTCCGCGACGACGGCACCCCGCTCACGGTCCTCACCCCCGAGGAGACGTACGAGATCCCGCTCGCCGACGCCCTGGAACGGCTTCCGCGCCACGACGTCCAGGTCCGCGACGGCGGCTTCGACGTCGACGACGACACGTACGCGGGCATCGTCGGCCGGGTGCTGCGCGAGGAGATCGGGCAGGGCGAGGGCGCGAACTTCGTGATCCGCAGGACGTACGAGGGGGCCATCGACGGCTTCTCGCGGGCCGACGCCCTGGCGCTCTTCCGGCGGCTGCTCGACGGGGAGCGGGGCGCGTACTGGACGTTCGTCGTGCACACGGGAGAGCGCACGCTCGTGGGGGCGAGCCCCGAGGTGCACGTGCGGATGTCCGGCGGCACCGTCGTCATGAACCCGATCAGCGGCACCTACCGCTACCCGGCCGAAGGGCCGACGCCCGAGCACCTGCTGGACTTCCTCGCCGACGGCAAGGAGATCGAGGAGCTGTCGATGGTCGTCGACGAGGAGCTCAAGATGATGTGCACCGTCGGCGACATGGGCGGCGTCGTCGTCGGCCCGCGGCTCAAGGAGATGGCGCACCTCGCGCACACCGAGTACGAGCTGCGCGGAAAGTCGACCCTCGACGTGCGGGACGTGCTCAGGGAGACGATGTTCGCGGCGACCGTCACCGGCTCCCCCGTGCAGAACGCCTGCCGGGTCATCGAGCGGCACGAGGTCGGCGGCCGCGGCTACTACGCGGGCGCGCTCGCACTCGTCGGCCGGGACGCGGGCGGGGCGCAGACGCTCGACTCCCCCATCCTGATCCGCACCGCCGACATCGACACCGCCGGGCGCCTGCGCGTCCCGGTGGGCGCGACGCTCGTGCGCGGCTCGGAGCCGGCGAGCGAGGTCGCGGAGACGCACGCCAAGGCGGCCGGTGTACTCGCCGCGCTCGGCGTACGTCCGGCACGCCCGCGCGGCGAGGGCGCGCGGGCGCCGCTCGCCGACGACCCGCGGGTGCGGGCCGCGCTCGACGGGCGGCGGGCGGCCCTGGCGCCGTTCTGGCTGCGGATGCAGAAGCGCGAGAACGAGCTCTCCGGGCACGCGCTCGTGATCGACGGCGAGGACACGTTCACCGCGATGCTGGCGCACGTGCTGCGCTCGACGGGGCTCGACGTGACGGTGCGGCGCTACGACGAGGAGGGGCTCCGGGAGGCGGCGCTCGCGCACGAGGGGCCGATCGTGCTGGGCCCGGGCCCCGGAAACCCCTCGGACCTCACCGACCCGAAGATGCGCTTCCTGCGCTCCCTGACCGCCGAGGTGATCCGCGGCCACGAGCACGGCGTGCTGGGCGTCTGCCTGGGCCACGAGCTGATCGCGGCGGAGCTGGGCCTGGAGATCGTCCGCAAGGAGGTGCCGTACCAGGGCGCGCAGACCGACGTCGAGGTGTTCGGGCGGACCGAGAAGGTCGGCTTCTACAACAGCTTCGTGGCGTCCTGCGACGACGAGACCGCGACCGAGCTGGCGGCGCACGACGTCGAGGTCAGCCGGGACCGGACGACCGGCGAGGTGCACGCGCTGCGCGGGCCCTCCTTCGCCGGGGTCCAGTTCCACCCGGAGTCGGTGCTGTCGCTGCGCGGCGCCGGGATCGTGCGGGAGCTGCTCGCTCAGCTCCTCGACTCGGCCGGGACCAGCACGTTCTCGGAGCGGCGGCCCGCCTGATAGTCGAGGACGTTGCGCACGGTGGTCTCGATGATCTGCCCGACCGCGTCCGCGGTGTAGTACGCCTGGTGGGACGTGACCAGGACGTTCGGGAAGGTGACGAGGCGGGCCAGGGTGTCGTCCTCGACGACGTCGAGCGACTTGTCGAGGAAGAACAGGCCCGCCTCGGCCTCGTACACGTCGAGGCCGACGCCCGCGAAGCGGCCCTCGCGCAACTCCGTGACGAGGGCTTTCGTGTCGATGAGGCCGCCGCGGCTGGAGTTGATCAGGATCGCGTCGTCCTTCATGGCGCGCAGCGCGGCGGCGTCGACGATGTGCTCGGTGGCGGGCAGCAACGGCACGTGCAGGCTGATCACGTCGGCCTCGGCGAACAGCTGCTCCTTGTCGACGTACTTCATGCCGAGGGCCGTGCAGTTCGGGTTCTCGGCGACGTCCCAGCCGAGCAGGTTCATGCCGAAGCCGTGGGCGATCCGGGTGAAGGCCTCGCCGATCTTCCCGGTGCCGAGCACGCCGACGGTGCGGCCCCGCAGATCGCGGCCCATCAGCCCGTCGAGCCTGAAGTCGAAGTCGCGGGTGCGGGTGCTGGCGCGGACGATGCGGCGGTTGACGGCCATCGCGAGGGTCCAGGCGAACTCGGCGACCGAGTACGGCGAGTAGTACGAGACGCGCGCCACGGTCAGGCCGAGCCGCTCGGCGACCTGGAGGTCGATGTTGTTGAAGCCCGTGGAGCGCTGGGCGATCAGCTGTGTGCCGCCGGCGGCGAGAGTCTGCAGCACACGGTTGTTGAGGGTCGCGTTGACGCTGGTGGAGATGATCTCGTAGCCGGCCGCGATCGGGGCGGTGTCCTCGTTGAGGAACACGTCGAGGCAGCGGACGTCGTGGTGGCCCTCGAAGGCCTTCTCGATGAGGGGCTTTTCGTCGGATTGCACACCAAAAGCGAGAATCTCCATGAGCGCGAGCCTAAGCCAATCAAGCCCCTGGGGCTCAGCCGAAGAAGACCCCCACCTCTTCGTACAGGGACGGATCCACCGTCTTCAGCCGGGACGTGGCCTCCGCGATGGGAACCCGCACGATGTCCGTCCCCCGCAGCGCCACCATCTTCCCGAAGTCCCCGTCGCGCACCGCGTCGATCGCGTGCAGCCCGAACCGGGTGGCCAGCCACCGGTCGAAGGCGGACGGCGTGCCGCCCCGCTGGACATGGCCGAGGACCGTCGTCCGCGCCTCCTTGCCGGTGCGCTTCTCGATCTGCTTCGCGAGCCACTCCCCCACGCCGGAGAGGCGCACGTGTCCGAAGGAGTCCAGCGACTCGTCCTTCAGCACCACGTCCCCGTCGCGCGGCATCGCGCCCTCGGCGACGACCACGATCGGGGCGTACGAGGAGCGGAAGCGGGAGGTGACCCAGGAGCAGACCTGGTCGACGTCGAAGCGCTGCTCGGGGATGAGGATGACATTGGCCCCGCCGGCCAGGCCCGAGTGCAGCGCGATCCAGCCCGCGTGCCGGCCCATGACCTCGACGACGAGGACCCGCATGTGGGACTCGGCGGTGGTGTGCAGCCGGTCGATGGCCTCGGTGGCGATGCCGACGGCGGTGTTGAAGCCGAAGGTGTAGTCGGTGGCGTAGAGGTCGTTGTCGATGGTCTTCGGTACGCCGACGGTCTTGATGCCGTACTCGTCCGAGAGCTTCGCCGCGACGCCGAGGGTGTCCTCGCCGCCGATCACGATGAGGGCCTCGACCTCCTGCTTGGCGAGGTTCTCCTTGACGCGGCGGATCCCGTTCTCCGCCTGGAGGGGGTTGGTCCGCGAGGAGCCGAGGACGGTGCCGCCGCGGGGCAGGATGCCGCGCACCGCCGGGATGTCGAGAGGAACCGTGTCGTTCTCCAGCGGGCCGCGCCAGCCGTCGCGGAACCCCACGAAGTCGTAGTCGTACTCCTGGACGCCCTTGCGCACGATGCCCCGGATGACAGCGTTCAGTCCGGGGCAGTCACCGCCTCCGGTCAAAACTCCGACCCTCATGGCGTAACTCCCTTGTCACGGCGAGTGGTTGGGGCCACTCTCCCGCGCGGGGTCAGTCGTCGTCCAGACCCCGCTCGATCGCGTACCGGACGAGCTCCACGCGGTTGTGCAGCTGGAGTTTGCCGAGGGTGTTCTGCACGTGGTTCTGGACCGTGCGGTGCGAGATGACCAGGCGCTCGGCGATCTGCTTGTAGCTCAGGCCCTTCGCGACGAGGCGCAGTACCTCGGTCTCCCGGTCGGTGAGCTGCGGCGCGGCGCCCGGCTCGTCGGCGTCGCCCGCAGGGGCCGGGTCGGAGGCGAGCCGCCGGTACTCGCCGAGAACCAGGCCCGCGAGGCCCGGCGTGAACACCGGATCGCCCGCGGCGGTGCGCCCCACCGCGTCGATCAGCTCGTCCGTGGACGCGGACTTGAGCAGATAGCCGGTGGCGCCGGACTTGACCGCTTCCAGCACGTCGGCGTGCTCCCCGCTCGCGGAGAGGACGAGGACGCGCAGCGACGGGTCGGCGCCGACGAGTTCCTTGCACACCTGGACGCCGGGCTTGGCCGGCAGGTTCAGGTCGAGGACGAGGACGTCGGGGCCCGCGGCCCGCGCGCGGCGCACCGCCTGCTCGCCGTCGCCCGCCGTGGCGACGACGTCGAAGCCGGCCGCTCCCAGGTCACGGGCGACGGCGTCGCGCCACATCGGGTGGTCGTCGACCACCATGACCTTGACCGGCGCCCGCCCGTCGCCCGTCCGCTGTTCGCTCATCGTTCCTGACCTGCCTTCCCCCGTGGCCCGCAAGGGCTCTTCCACCACTACTTCTTCGGTACGCGCAGTTCGACCTCGGTGCCCTGACCGGGGATCGAGATCAGCTCGGCGGTGCCGCCGATGTCGCGCAGTCGGCCCCGGATCGACAGGGCGACACCGAGCCGGCCCTCGCCCTCGGCCTGCGCGAGGCGGCCCTCCGGGATGCCCGGACCGTCGTCCCGCACCGTCACGATCACCGCGTCCGGCTCGTCCTCGACGAGGATCCACGCGCTGGCGTCCGCGCCCGCGTGCCGCCGCACATTGTCCAGGGCGGCACTGACAGCGGCGGCCAGTTCGCGGGCCGCGGCGGGCCTCATCGGCACCGGGGCGCCCGGCTCCGAGAAAGTGATGCGTCCACCGGCGTGCCCGGCGAGCAGGGGGCGCAGATCGCTCGGCCCCGCGCCCTCGTCCGGCTCCTCCGGTTCGAGCACCGTCCGGACCACGGCGCCGTCCTCCGCGGCCTCGGACGCGCGCGAGGCGGGCACCAGGCCCCCGGCGACCAGCGTGCGCAGCGCGACCTCCTGCTCGCCCGCCATCCGGCCCAGCTCCGCCGCCTCGCCGCCCAGGGCGGTGCCGCGGCGCTGCACCATCGCGAGGACCTGGAGCACGCTGTCGTGGATGTCGCGGGCGAGCCGCTCCCGCTCGCGGGTGGCCGCCTCGATCTCCAGGGCGCGGGCGAGGGTGCGCTCGGAGGCGCGGGCCACCTCCACGACGTAGCCGATCGCGATGGAGGCGATGCAGACGAGCAGCACGCTGTGGATCAGGCCGCGGGTGATGTCGCCGCGCTGCACCACGTTGGCGACGCCGACCAGCAGGGACGCGCCCGCCGCCCAGCGCCAGCCGCCCTTGAGCGCCCAGGCGAGGACCGCGCCCGCCGTCCAGATCGACGGCAGCGTGGCACCTCCGGTGACGGCCCGCTCGTGCCCGGCGACCGGCGAGAGCAGGATGCCCGCGACGGCGATCGTCAGGTCGGCGGTGAGGAACCGCTTGGTGCAGCGCCGGGCGCCCGACACCTGCGGCAGCGTCGCCAGCGTCCACCCCGCGAGGACCACGAAGTAGGCCACGCCCACCCACGGGCGCTCGTACACCTCGTACGAGGAGCCGAAGAGCCCGATCGCGTAGACGAGGGTCAGCAGGCGGTACCCGGTGAGGGCGCGCCACAGCGGCTGCTCGACCGACATCCGCACGACGCGCTCGCGCCCGACCGTGTTGCCCATGTCCCTTGTCCCCCGCCCTCGGCGCCTCTGGGGAACGACGCGGCTACGAGCCGCCCCGTTCCTTCTCCAGCGCCTTCTTCGCCGCTTCCTTCTCGGCCTTCGCCGCCTTCTCCGCGTCCGCGATCTGCCGCTTCGCGGCGGTCGCGTACATGTCGACGTACTCCTGGCCGGAAAGCTTCATGATCTCGTACATGACCTCGTCGGTGACAGCCCTCAGGACGAAGCGGTCGCCCTCCATGCCGTGGTAGCGGCTGAAGTCGAGCGGCTTGCCGATGCGGATGCCCGGCCGCATCAGCTTCGGCATCACCTTGCCGGGGGGCTGGATCTTCTCCGTGTCGATCATGGCGACGGGGATCACCGGCGCCCCGGTGGACAGCGCCACGCGCGCGAGGCCGCCCGGCTTGCCGCGGTAGAGGCGGCCGTCGGGGGAACGCGTCCCCTCCGGGTAGATGCCGAACAGCTCGCCGCGCTCCAGGACCTCGATGCCGCTCTTGATGGCGGCCTCGCCCGCGCCCCGCGAACCCGAGCGGTCCACGGGCAGCTGGCCCACGCCCTTGAAGAAGGCGGCCGTCATCTTGCCCTTGACCCCGGGGGTGGTGAAGTACTCGGCCTTCGCGATGAAGGTGACCTTGCGGTCCAGGACGGCCGGGAGGAAGAACGAGTCCGAGAACGAGAGGTGGTTGCTGGCGAGGATCGCGGGTCCCTCGGCGGGAATGTTCTCGAGGCCCTCCACCCACGGCCGGAAACCGAGCTTCAGCGGCCCTCCGATGGCCACCTTCATTGCGCCGTAGATCAACCCTCTGCCTTCCCTAGTGCCCGGACCTCGTACCGGACCAGTCCGAGGAACCGACCTTAACCCGGGGGGCCGCTCCAGGGCCCGACGACCCTGGTCGGTGTCAGTCCGGTCGCGTACCGTGAGGTGCACGTCTTCAAGCTCGTTCCCCCCGCACGTCCGTCCACCGTTTCTCTGCCATGAACAGGAGACCGAAGGTGCCGGTCCTTCCTGGAGCCGAGCCGTACCGCCATGAAGGCGGCGAGGTCGGCGTCCTCCTCTGCCACGGATTCACCGGATCGCCCCAGTCGCTGCGGCCCTGGGCCGAACACCTCGCCGCGCGCGGCCTGACCGTCTCGCTCCCGCTGCTGCCGGGCCACGGCACCCGCTGGGAGGACCTGGCCGTCACCTCGTGGCAGGACTGGTACGCGGAGGTGGACCGCGCCCTGCGCGAGCTCGGGGAGCGCTGCTCCAAGGTCTTCGTGTGCGGCCTGTCGATGGGCGGCGCGCTCGCCCTGCGCCTCGCGGCCAGGCACGGGGACGAGATCGCGGGCCTCGTCCTGGTGAACCCGGGCAACAAGGTGCACGACCTGGCCGCGCACACGCTCCCGGTCACCCGGCACCTCGTGCGTTCGGTGAAGGGCATCGCCAGCGACATCGCCAAGGAGGGCGTCGAGGAGCTCGGCTACGGCCGGATGCCGCTGCACGCGGTGTACCAGCTGCGCCGCTTCTTCCAGGTCGTCGACCGCGAGCTGCCGCAGGTGACGCAGCCGCTGATGGTGCTGCACAGCGTGAACGACCATGTGGTGCCGCCCGTCGACTCCGCGCGCGTGCTCGGCCGCGTGTCGTCCACGGACGTCACGGAGATCCTGCTGGAACAGAGCTACCACGTGGCGACGTTGGACCATGACGCGGACCGGATCTTCGAGGAGAGCTACGCGTTCTTCGACCGGCTCGCCCCCGAAGTCGGCAAGATCCCCAGCGCGGGCGTGGAAGGGACGACCACCGGTGACTGAGCAGGAGCGGGGCGGATCCGAGCGGCCGGACGGCTCGGAGCCGCACGGCCAGGAGGAGACCGGCGAGCAGTCGCACGACCCTCTGCTGCCGAGCGACGAGGACGCGGCGTGGGCGGCGATCGTCGCCGGTTACGGGGAGGAGCCGCCGGACCCGCCGGGCGCCAAGCCGTTCAAGTCGGTGGAGGACCTCGCCCTGCTCGAACCGGAGACGAACGACGCCCCGGGCGGGCCGTCCGACGCGGAGCGGGGCGCCGCGAAGAAGGACGACCCTGAGCCGGAGCAGAACCGGGACCAGGGCAAGCAGCACCCCCTCGGCTCCTCGGTCTCCTTCGCCCCCGGCATCGCCGCCGCCCCCGGGCCGCGCGATCACTCGGCGCCAGAGCCCTCGGACGCCGACTTCGACGGTGACGACGAGGGCCACTTCGTCCCGCCTGAGCCGCCCCCGCTGCCGGAGGGGGACGTCACGGCCAGGTTCGCCTGGCTCGCGGTCGTCGGCGGCCCGGTCCTGCTGCTCCTCGCGGTGCTGCTGGGCTGGGACATGACCTGGTGGCTGGCGACGCTCTGCATCGGCGGCTTCCTCGGCGGCTTCGGCACGCTGGTCGCCCGGATGTCCCCGGGCGACGACGAGGACGGCGACGACCCGGGCCGCGGCGCCGTGGTCTAGGACCCCTAGGACAGCGCGGCGGGCACCCTGAGGGCGGCGAGTACCGGCAGGTGGTCGGTCGCCGCCCTCAGTTCGTCCGGGTCCAGGAAGTCCGGCACCCCGCAGCCGAGCACCTCGATGCCCTTCGTGGCGAGGATCGCGTCGATGCGCTGATGGGGATCGGCCGGGGTCGAGGTGTACTCGCCACCCCAGGGCCGGGTCGCCCAGGCGTCGTTGAGGGTGGCCGCGAGCCGCCGGAAGGTGCGCCCGCCGGGCCGCTCGTTGAGGTCGCCGCCCACGACCGCGTGCTCCACGCCCATCGCCGCGACCCGGTCGAGCAGCATCCCGCCCTGCGCGTACCGCTCGTCCTTCTGCAGGCTCAGATGGCAGCTGACGACGCCGAGCCGCGCGCCCCCGAACCGTACGACGGCGGTGGCGAAGCCGCGCCGGTGCAGGCCGGGCGTGAGCGGGAGCAGCACGTCCTCGGTGCGCTCGACGGTGGCGCGCAGCGAGCAGAGCAGCGCGGGCCCCGCGGCGCTGCCGCCCCCGGAGAGGATCACCAGGTCGGCCGCGCGGGCGAGCCGGGCGAGGTGCTTGCGCCAGCGGAAGAACCGGGGCGCCTCCTGGATCAGTACGAGGTCCGGGGCGCAGGCCTTCATCACGCGGGCGAGGGCGACGGGGCTGTCGCGCATCGAGCGGATGTTGTAGCTCAGGACACGGATGACGGCCGAACCGTCCGGTTCCGTAAGGGACTTGGGGAGTTCGGTGGATGCTGCGGGGAGCGAGCCGGAGTCCATGAAGATCAAGATACGCCGGTGCCCGCCGCCCCCGAGGGGAACGACGGGCACCGGCCATCCGTATGTACGTCACATGACGGGGTCGGGCTCCCGCGCGAGGTCGGCGGCGCCGACCATGCCCGCCTTGTTGCCCAGCTGGGCGGCGATCACGTCCGCGACCGGCCGCCAGTTCCCGCCGACCAGCCACCGCTTGTACGACTTGCGGATGGGGTCGAGGACAAGCTCGCCCTCGTCCGAGAGGCCGCCGCCGACGATGAACGCCGACGGGTCGAACAGCGAGGCCAGGTCGGCCAGGCCCGCGCCGGCCCAGCGGGCCAGCTCACGGTACGAGTCGACGGCCACGGGGTCGCCCTCGCGGGCGGCCGAGGAGATGTGCTTGCCCTCGATGCCCTCGGGGGTGCCGTCGCCGAGCGAGAGCAGGTACGAGGCGTTCTCCGGCGTCGCGTTCGCCCGCTGCTTCGCGTAGCGGACGAGCGCGCGGCCCGAGGCGTACTGCTCCCAGCAGCCCTGCGAACCGCAGCCGCACAGCAGGCCGTCCGGCACCATGCGGATGTGGCCGAACTCGGCGGCCACGCCGAAGTGGCCGCGGCGCAGCTTGTTGCCGATGATGACGCCGCCGCCGAGGCCGGTGCCGAGCGTGATGCAGATGACGTTGCGGTGGCCCTTGCCCGCGCCGAACTTGTACTCGCCCCAGGCGGCCGCGTTCGCGTCGTTCTCGACGACCACGGGCAGCTTGACGCGCGCCTCGACCTTCTCCTTGAGCGGTTCCTGGCGCCAGTCGATGTTCGGCGCGAAGTACACGGTGGAGCGCTGGCGGTTGACGTACCCGGCGGCACCGATCCCCACGCCCACGATCTCGTGTCCGGCCCTGGCGCCCTCGACGGCCGAGGCGATCGCGTCAACGATGCCGTCCGGCGTGGAAGGCGTCGGCACCTTGAACGTGGAGAGGATGTTGCCTTCCTCGTCGACCACGCCGGCCGCGATCTTCGTGCCGCCGATATCGACGCCGATGGTGAGTCCCATGAATCCCTCAGTTCGGTCGAGCCCCGCTATGGCCCACCCTAACCGAGCGGCATTCAGTCCAGATCGATGTGCTCCCCGCCGGGGCCCTCGTCCTTGGGCTTTGCGGGGGGCGGCTCGGGGTCCTGGGTGCGCTGGGTCCAGCGGCGCTCCTGGCCCTCGACCGCGGAGCGGTACGCGGCGAGCAGTTCGCCGCCCGCGGCGGCCAGGTGGTCGAACACGTCCGAGTTCCGGTCGATGACCGGCTCGATGACGGAGCGGGCCTGCCGGACGGCCTGCTTGGCGACCTGCTCCGCGGTGCCCTGGGCGACCGAGCCGAGGAACGGGGCCTGCACGGACGAGAGCTTGTCCGTGACGGCGTCGACGAGCTTTTTCAGCTCCTCGGCCGCGGAACCGGGCGGCGCACCGTACTCGGCCCTGCGGCGGGCCCGCTCCTCCTCGAGATCCTCGGCGCACGCCTTCTCCCAGGCGTCTGCGTCGACCTGGTGGGCGGGCTGCTCGGTGGCGTCGCTCATGACGGCTGACTCCTGCGGAGAGCTGGACCGGTTACACCTTCGACGTTACCCGAACGGGTGCGCCCCGTTCACCGGGTCTGCGGCCACAGATCCGGGTCGGGGGCGAAGCGGACCCGCAGTTCGCCGTCGACGAGCCCCGCGCCCGCGACGGTGCAGCGGCGCGGGGCGGAGGGCAGCGGGACGACGCGGCGGAACGGGCCCGCGCCGACGACCAGTTCGTCGCCGCGCCGCACCAGGCTCAGCTCCTCCCGTACGGCGCCGGGCAGCGGTATCCGCCACACCAGGACGCCGTCCTCGCCGAGCCGGTCCTCCACGGGCCACGGCTCGCGGGGCCCCGGCACGGCCGCGGGCACCGGCACGTCCAGGTCGCCGGGGCGCGGCTCGCGGCCCAGGTGGGGCAGCTCGTGCGCGCCGGGCCACTCGGAGACGACCTTGCGCTGGCGGGCGGCGGCGTCGGCGAGCCACGGGTCGGTGGAGCCGTCGGGGAGCATCCGGTTGGCGACGACCGTCTCCACGGCGAGCCCGTGCAGCGCGAGGCCGGTCCGGGTGGTGCGCAGGGCCTCGGCGGCGGCCGGGGTGGGCTCCGCGACGAGCCGTACGCGGGTGGTGCCGGCGTCGATCACGGCCTGCGCGGCGGCGAGTTCGGCGTCCCAGCGGGCGGCGGACTCGTACAGCCACTGCGCGGGCATCGGCACCCCGGCCAGCTTGCCGAGTACGGGGCGCAGGGCGCGCGCGGCCTGGCGCTCCGCGGGGAGCAGGCGGCGCAGGTAGCGGCGCAGCTGTTCGGGCAGGGCGAGGGTGGCGACGGCGCGGGGCGTCGGCGGCAGGTCGACGACCACCAGGTCGTACGGGCCCTCGGCCGTGTCCCGCAGGGCGCGCAGCAGCGCGAGTTCCTCGCTGCCGGGGAGCGGTGTGACCTCGTCCGCGTCCAGCCGGGCGGCGCCGAGGAGTTCGAGGCCGGAGGCGGCGCGGTCCTGGAGGGCGAGGAGGTCGCGGCGGAAGTCGTCGGCCGGGGTGAGCCGGGTGACGTCGACGTCCTCGAGCCCGGCCACGGGGTCCGCGGTGATCAACCTCGTACGCAGCCCCTGCCGGGCGGCCTTCAGGGCGGTGGCGGCGGCGACGGTGGTGCGGCCGGCGCCGCCGGGGCCGGTGACGAGGAGGGTGCGCATGGTGTGTGAGGTTACCCGTGGCGGGTGCCCTCGTGATCGGCGCGCGGCACCGGGGGCCGCCTTGCCCACCCTGCCTTCCCCAAGCTCTCCGACAAGCTCCGAGCAGGGGAGACCCCATTAGGCGGCAGATTGCCCAAGGCTCGGTCGGCATGATCAAGCCCCGCCGGCGATTGAGGCGCGGGGTCCGGGGCAGAGCCCCGAGACCGCAACCCCGGTGCCGCCGAGGACTACTCGCCCGACTCCACCCGCTTCTTCAGGCCCGCCAGCGCGCGGTCGATGATGACCTTCTCTGCCTTGCGCTTGATCATGCCGAGCATGGGGATCTTCACGTCGACCGTGAGGGAGTACGTGACCTCGGTGCCCTTGCCCGCCGGCTTCAGCACGTACGAGCCGTCGAGGGAGCGCAGCATCTGGGACTTCACGAGGGTCCAGGACACCTCGTTCTCACCGGCCCAGGTGTACTTGAGCGTCTGGTCGTCCTTGATCGCCCCGGCGTCCATGACGAGCCGGACCTGTTCGGCGCGGCCGGACCCGTCCTCGGCGATGACCTCCGCCTCCTTCACCTCACCCGTCCAGTCGGGGTAGCGGGCGAAGTCGGCGATCACCCCCATGACATCGGCGGGTGCCGCCTCGATCGTGATGCTCGAGCTGGTGTGTTCCGCCATCGCCGTGGCTCCTCCGGATACCGGTCAGGGGTGCGCCGTGCCTGCCTGCGTGTGTGTCCCGTGAAGGCTATCGCGCGCATCCGCCCGCGCTGTCACCACTCCAGCGCCCACGGCCTGCCCGACCCCGCGAAGTGGCCGACATTCACGCATTCCGTGGACCCGATCCGCATCCGCCGCGCGAGCGGCTGGTGGACGTGGCCGAAGAGCGAGTACCGGGGTTTGGTCCGGCGGATCGCCTCCAGGAGGGCGCGGCTGCCGCGCTCGAAGCGCCGCGCCACGGTGTCGTAGACGAGGTCGGGGACCTCCGGCGGGATGTGGGTGCACAGCACGTCGACCTCGCCCACGGCCTCGATCTTCGCGGCGTACTCCTCGTCGTCGATCTCGTACGGCGTGCGCATCGGTGTGCGCAGGCCGCCACCGACGAAGCCGAAGACCCAGCCGCCGATCTCGACGCGCTCCCCGTCGAGCACGGTGGTGCCCGGTGCGGCGTACTCGCTCCAGAGTTTCGGCATATCGACATTGCCGTAGGTCGCATACGTCGGTGTGGGGAACGCCGCGAACATCTCCGCGTACTGCTTGCGCACCGCCTTTTCGATGGCGGGCACCCGGTCTATGCCCGCCCACAGCTGCGCCCCGAAGGCGCGCGCCTCCTCGAAGCGGCGCGCCGTGCGCAGTTCGACGATGCGGTCCGCGTTCTCGACTCCGAACAAGTCGGGGAAAATGCCGCGCGCGTGATTTGCGTAATCAAGGAACAACACCAGGTCACCAAGGCAGACGACGGCATCGGCGCCGTCTCCGGCTCGTGCGAGGTCGGTGGAGTTTCCGTGCACATCGCTGACTACGTGTACGCGCATGGCGATCACCCTAGGACGATGGGTCGCAGAATGGGTAGAGGCCGTCGGACCTGCGGTTACTTCCGAGTCGGTCGGCTCCTGGACTAGGGTGCGAGAAGAGTCGCGGCGACGTGTGACGCAGCGTACATCTGGTCCGACCCCCCTATCGAAGAAGCAGTACCGGTGGGTAACGTCCGGGCAGTCCAGTCGTGTTCAGTTCAAGCAATGAGTTCCGTCGAGTTCAGCCGAGTTCGGGCGGACAATTCATTGATGCACTGTGCACCTGCCCGATCTTGGACCGCACCGACGCATCACAGAAGAGTGGCGCCGGCGCCCTACGAGGAGCAGCAGTCTTGCGCGAGTTCAGCCTTCCCGCTTTGTACGAGGTCCCCGCGGACGGCAATCTGACCGACATCGTTCGCAGAAACGCCGCGCAGCACCCGGACGTCGCCGTGATCGGCCGAAAGGTCAACGGCACGTGGACGGACGTCACGTCCGTGGAGTTCCTCGCCGAGGTGCGCGCGGCCGCCAAGGGCCTGATCGCGTCCGGCGTGCAGGCCGGCGACCGCATCGGGCTCATGTCGCGCACGCGCTACGAGTGGACGCTGCTCGACTTCGCGATCTGGAGCGCAGGCGCGATCACCGTTCCCGTCTACGAGACGAGCTCGCCCGAGCAGATCCAGTGGATCCTCGGCGACTCGGGCGCGGTCGGCATCCTCGTCGAGCTGGACGCGCACGCCGCGGCCGTCGAATCCGTGCGCGGCGGGCTGCCGCAGTTGACGCACGTCTGGCAGATCGAGGGCGGCGGCCTGGACGAGCTGTACCGCGCCGGCGCCGAGCTCTCCGACGGGATGGTCGACGACCGCAGCGCCATCGCGAAGGCCGACGACCCGGCGACCATCGTCTACACGTCCGGCACCACGGGCCGCCCCAAGGGCTGTGTCCTCACGCACCGCAGCTTCTTCGCCGAGTGCGGCAACATCGTGGCGCGCCTGAGCCCGCTGTTCCGTACGGGCGAGTGCTCCGTGCTCCTCTTCCTCCCGGTGGCGCACGTCTTCGGCCGCCTGGTCGAGGTCGCCTCGCTGATGGCCCCGATCAAGCTGGGCCACGCCCCCGACATCAAGCAGCTCACCGACGAACTGGCCGCCTTCAGGCCTACGTTGATCCTGGGCGTGCCGCGCGTCTTCGAGAAGGTCTACAACTCGGCGCGGGCCAAGGCGCAGGCCGACGGCAAGGGCAAGATCTTCGACAAGGCCGCGGACACGGCCATCGAGTACAGCCGCGCCCTCGACACGCCGAACGGGCCTTCGCTGGCCCTGAAGCTCAAGTACAAGACGTTCGACAAGCTCGTCTACGGCAAGCTGCGCGCCGTCCTCGGCGGGCGCGGCGAGTACGCGATCTCGGGCGGCGCGCCGCTCGGCGAGCGGCTCGGGCACTTCTTCCGCGGCATCGGCTTCACGGTCCTGGAGGGCTACGGCCTCACGGAGTCCTGCGCGGCCACCGCCTTCAACCCGTGGGACCGCCAGAAGATCGGCACGGTCGGCCAGCCGCTGCCGGGGTCCGTGGTCCGGATCGCCGACGACGGCGAGGTGCTGCTGCACGGCGAGCACCTCTTCACCGGCTACTGGAACAACCAGGGCGCCACGGAAGAGGCCCTGGCGGACGGCTGGTTCCACACGGGTGACATCGGCACGCTCGACGAGGACGGCTACCTCCGGATCACCGGGCGCAAGAAGGAGATCATCGTGACGGCGGGCGGCAAGAACGTCGCCCCGGCCGTCATCGAGGACCGGATCCGCGCGCACGCGCTGGTCGCGGAGTGCATGGTCGTCGGCGACGGGCGGCCGTTCGTCGGCGCGCTCGTCACCATCGACGAGGAGTTCCTCGGCAAGTGGGCCGCGGACCACGACAAGCCGGCCGGGTCCACGGTGGCCTCGCTGCAGCACGACCCCGATCTGCTGGCCACGGTGCAGGCGGCCGTGGACGACGGCAACGCGGCGGTCTCCAAGGCGGAGTCGGTCCGCAAGTTCCGCATCCTCGGCGCGCAGTTCACGGAGGAGTCGGGTCACCTGACGCCTTCGCTGAAGCTGAAGCGGAATGTGGTGGCGAAGGACTACGCGGACGAGATCGAGGCGATCTACCGCGGGTAGCGGTACCGGGTGGCATCCGCCGCGGCGCGTTTCTTGTGCGCTGCGGCGGATTTCGCGTTGCGGCGGATGGTGCCCACGCCTCGGGGCTCCGCCCCGGACCCCGCGCCTCAATCGCCGGCGGGGCTTGATCATGCCCACCGAGCCTTGGGCGGCAGGGTGGGCAAGGCGGCACCCGGTGCAGCGCGCCCTTCACGGCGGCCCCCGCCCCGGCGCCGCCACCCGCTACAACAGCCCCCGCAACCTCTCCGCCAGCAAGTCCCAGCGCCACTTCTCCTCGACCCACTCACGGCCCCGCTCGCCCATGCGGCGGCGGAGTTCCGGGTCCTGGAGGAGCGTGATGATGCGGTCCGCGGACTCGGATTCGGAGCCGCCGCGGACGACCCAGCCCGTCTCCCCGTCGAGCACCGCGTCCGGCGCGCCCCCGGAGTCGCCGGAGACGACCGGGAGCCCGGTCGCGGAGGCCTCCAGGTAGACGATGCCGAGGCCCTCGACGTCGAGCCCGCCCCGCCGCGTACGGCACGGCATCGCGAAGACGTCCCCCGCCCCGTAGTGCGCGGGCAGTTCCTCCCACGGCACGGATCCCGTGAAGCGCACGGAGTCCGCGACCCCGGTCTCCGCCGCCAGCTTGCGCAGGTCCTTCTCGTACGGGCCGCCGCCCACGATCAGCAGCACCGCGTCCGGCACCGCCGCGAGGATCTTCGGCATGGCGAGGATGAGGGTGTCCTGGCCCTTGCGGGGGACCAGGCGTGAGACGCAGACGACCACCGGGCGGTCGGTCAGGCCGAGTCGCGCCCGGACCACGTCGCCGCCCGAGCCCGGGTGGAAGGTCTTCTCGTCGACCCCCGGCGGGAGCTGCTCCATCCGGCCCGCCGCCGCGGGCGTGAGCGCGGACGCGATGCGCGAGCGCGTGTACTCGCCGAGGTACGTGATGGTGTCCGTGCCCTCCCCAATGCGCCGCAGCAGCTGCCGGGACGCGGGGAGTTGGGCCCAGCCCGCCTCGTGCCCGTGCGTCGTCGCGACGATGCGCGTGGCGCCGGCCCTGCGCAGCGCGGGCGCCATCAGGCCGAGCGGCGCCGCCGCCCCGAACCACACCGACGTGCAGCCGTGCGCCCGCAGGAGTCCTGCCGCGCGCCGCGTCACGCGCGGCGTCGGCAGCAGCATCGTCGTGTTGTCGCGGACGACCGTGAACGGCTGCTCGGCGTCGAAGGCCGCCGTGGCCTCGACGCCCTCCCGGCTGCGCTTCCACGTCGAGGCGTAGACGACGAGCCGCTCCGGGTCCAGGCGCAGCGCCATGTTGTGCAGGAAGGCCTGGATCCCGCCGGGGCGCGGCGGGAAGTCATTGGTCACGAGCAGAGTCTTCGGTGTCTGGCGCATCACCGCCGACAGTACCGAACCCGCCCGACGGGGGCCGCCGCGCCGCGGGGTCCATGGCCAGGCCATGGGTCGGCCCGGCATCATGTTTCGAATGAAGACGCGAACCCCCGCCGGACTCCTGGTCACCTGGGTGCTGACCCGGGCGCTGCTCCTGCTGTGCGTCTTCAAGGTGATCGTGGTCCCGGGCCCGGACGTCACCAGCGACGTCCACGTGATCTACCAGGGCTGGTTCGACGTCCTGCGCACAGGAACGTTCCCGCTGGACGACGTGACGTGGCAGTACCCCCCGGCCGCCGCGACGGCGATCCTCTCCCCCGCGCTGCTGCCCTTCCTGTCGTACGCCTCCGCCTTCTTCCTGCTGGCGTTCCTGACGGACGCCGTCGTCCTGCTGACGCTGCTGCACGTCTCCGAGCGGCGGGGCGGGTCACGGCGCGGCACCTGGGTCTGGGTCATCGGGCTGCCGCTGCTCGGCCAGACCGTCTACGCGCGCTACGACGTGATGGTGACGGCCGTCGCCGTCGCGGCGCTGCTCGCGGCGGCCCGGCATCGGCGGGCCGCGGGCGTCTTCGCGGCGGTCGGCGCGATGATCAAGGTGTGGCCGGCGCTGCTGCTGCTCGGTACGCGGCGCGGCCGGGCCACGCGGCAGACCTGGGGCACGGCGATCGTGACGGCGTCCGTGCTGCTGATCACCTTCGCGGTCGCGATGCCGGGCGCGCTCGGCTTCCTCACCTTCCAGAAGGACCGGGGCACGGAGGTGGAGTCCCTCGGCGCCCTCGTCTTCCACGTGGCGCGCCAGTTCGGCTGGAACGGCACGGTGCAGCTGAACTACGGCTCGATGGAGTTCCTCGGCCCGCACGTGGACGTGGTGAGCACGCTGGCGCAGGTGCTCACGGCGCTCGCGTTCGGCTGGCTGCTGCTGTGGCGGTTCAAGGCGCGCGCCTGGCAGCCTGCGACGCTCGCCGACGCGGGCCTGACGGCCGTGCTGCTGTTCACGACGACGAGCCGCGTGATCAGCCCGCAGTACATGGTGTGGCTGGTGGGCGTGGCCGCCGTCTGCATGCTGTTCCGGGACAGCCGGATGACGCTGCCGGTGTCCCTGGTGCTCGCGGCGACCTTCGTGACGTTCCTGGAGTTCCCGCTCTACTTCGGGAACGTGGTCAGCAGCGACCCGGTCGGCGTCACCCTCCTCTTCCTGCGCAACGGCCTGCTGGTGGCGGCCTCCCTCAGCGCCTGCCGCCGCCTGTGGCGCGCCACGGTGACCGAGCCCCGGCTCGCCGGGCACACCGCCGCACCCGCACCGGCCTCGCGCGACGACGCGGTGCCAACGCCGTAGGCCCCGGGCCTCAGCCCAGCTCGGACCGTACGTACGCGCGCCACTGCGCCACGAACTCCTGCTCGTCGATGCCGAGGGCCTGCCGCAGCGCCCCGTCGACGGCCCCGGCGCGCTCCTTGTGGCCCCCGACCGCCGTGTAGAAGGCGTTGAGCTTCGCCTCGCCCCAGCGGTCCGCGATCATCCGGCAGGCCAGCCAGCCGCTCTCGTACGCGCGGGCGAGCTTCGCGGAGTCGCCGGAGAAGCCGAAGGCCTTGTCGCCGGGGAGGCCGGCGGGCTCCTCGCCCTGCTGGACGGCGCGGCGCAGCTCGGGCGCCGCCTGCTCCGGGGTGCGGTCGCTCTCGCGGTAGCCCGCCCAGTCCGCGTACCCCTCGGAGAGCCACAGCGGGGTCGCGGCGGACGTCGCGCGGCGGGTGGCGACGTGGGCCGTCTCGTGGGTGAGGACGACCTGCTTGCCGACCTCGCCGAGCACCCCGTACGCCTCGGGGTTGAGGATCACCCGGTCCGCGGGCGCGGGCGTCGATGCTGTCTGGGGACTGCCCGCCTCGCCCGTCGTGACGGCCGCGATCCCCTGGTAGCCGGCGGCGGGCGCACCGAGCAGCTCGCCCATCTCGTCGAGGGACTCGGGCACCAGGACGACGATCCGGCGCGCCCAGTCGCCGCCCCAGGCGCGCTGCACCGAGGGCACCGCCTCGTCGGCCAGCTTCGCGTAGGAGCGCAGTTCGGAGCGGGGTTTGCCGACGCCGAGCACCAGGCTGTGCGCGCCCTTCACCGCGGTCACCGGGCCCTGCTCCCACAGCTGTTCGCCCGCCTGCTTCGCGGGCCGGTCCCCGGTGACGTACCAGCCGTCCTCGCCGTGGCCCAGGGTCAGCCTGCGCTCGGCGACCACGGGCGCCCTGTCGTAACCGTCGACGCGGTAGCGCAGTTCGGCGGTGGCGGTGGCGCGGGACCCGGAGCGCTTCAGGTGGGTGAGCTCGTACTGCCAGGAGTCGAGCGGGACCTCGGAGAGGTCGTCGAGCAGGCCGGGCTCCGCGCTGCCCGTCGACCGGTACGTGGGCCCGTCCCCGGTGACGACGGCGTGCGCCCGCTGGTCCAGGACCCGCTGCACGGCGGCCGCGTCCGCGCCCTTCGGCCCGTCGTCACCGGCGCACCCGGAGAGCGCGGAGACGCCGACGAGCAGGACGCCCAGCGCCATCGCGCTCCCCGCCCTGCCCACCGCACGCCGTCGACCAGCCATCCTTTCGATCGTACGGCGAAGTCGGGCGAGGAGCCTCAGACCCGGGTCACGGATGAGACGGGCATCATGCCCACCGGGTCGTAGCGCACGGGAGCGCCCGGGTGCGGCGCGTGGATCACCTGGCCGTTGCCGGCGTAGATGCCGATGTGGTGGGCGTCGGAGCCGTAGGCCACGAGGTCGCCGGGCTGTGCCTGGGACAGCGGGACCTGGCGGCCCGCGTACCGCTGCGCCTGCGAGGTGCGCGGCAGACCGACGCCCGCCTGCCCGTACGACCACTGCATGAGGCCCGAGCAGTCGAAGCCGGAGGGTCCCGTCGCGCCCCAGACGTACGGCTTGCCGAGCGCCGACTTGGCGGCGGCGAGCGCGGCGGCCGCGCGGGCTGAGGAGGCGGGTCCCGCGCCGGCGAGGTCGGGGCGCAGCTCGGAGCGCGAGGCCCGGTCGTAGGCGGCCCGCTCCCCGCTCGGCATCGCGTTCAGCAGCTGCCGCGCCTTGGCCAGCTTCTTCTCGACGCTGCGCTTGTGCTGGCGGACGGCCTTGCGGCTGGCCTCCAGCTCGGCGAGCTCGGCGCGCGCCTCGGCCCTGCGCTGGTCCAGATCGCGCTGGGCGCCCCGCAGTTCGACCAGCTCGCCCGCGTTCCGCTCGCCGATCCGGTCGAGGGTGCCGGCCTTGTCGAGGTAGCCGTCGGGGTCGGAGGAGAGCATCAGGGCGAGCGAGGGGTCCATGCCGCCGGAGCGGTACTGGGCGCCGGCGACCACGCCGAGCGCGCGCCGCATCGCGTTGATCCGCTCCTGCCCGCGGGCCACCTGGTCCTGGGTGGCGGCGAGTTCCTTGCGGAGCCTGTCCGCGCGCTCGTCGGCCCGGTTGTACGCCTCGGTGGCCTTCTCGGCCTGCTCGTACAGGCGGTCCACGGCGGCCTTGCCGGAGCCCGGCCTGTCCTGCGGCGCGGCGCCCGCCGGTGCGGCGCCGAGGGCCGCCGCGGCGGAGGCCGCTGCCACGCCGAGGACGGTCGCGCGGGTGCTCCGGTCGAGGCCCGAGTGCCGAGAATGCGAGATACGGCGATGAGAACCCACGGGTTGCCGCTCCCCCTTCCGCTGACGGACCCCCGTGATCGGGGGAATGCGCGCCGACAGTAGTCGGGCGACTACCCCCTGGCCAAAGACCGTTCAGGGGGCACACAGCGCGGCGCCCCGCTTCTGACGCAGGTCATGGGCGGGGCGCGGGGGTCAGCGCGGGGTCGTGGAATTCGCCCGAACGGGCGCGTTTCCAGGGCGCGTTGAGAGCCGGAGGGCGACGGCCCTCCGTGGCTCAGATGCGGCGGGCGGTCTGGTACGGGCCGACGGTGTCCATCGACTCGTAGCGCACACCGGCACCGGGGTGCGGGGCGTGCAGCACCTGGCCGTTGCCCGCGTACAGGCCGACGTGCTGGGTGTTGTTGAAGAAGACCAGGTCGCCGGGCTTGAGCTGGCTCCTGGGCACCTCGGTGCCCTCGCCGATCTGGGTGTACGTGGTCCGGGTTATGGAGACGCCGGCCTGGTTGTACGCCCACTGGGTCAGGCCCGAGCAGTCGTAGGAGTTGGGGCCCGAGCCGCCGGAGACGTACGGCTTGCCGATCTGGGTGGCGGCGGCCGACAGGGCGGCGGAGGCGCGGCCCGAGGCGGGGAGCGCGTCGCCGAGGTCGACGCGGCTGGCGGCGTCGCGGCTGGCGCGCTGCTCCTCGGCGGCCATCTTGGCGCGCTGCTCGGCGGTCAGCGTGTTGAGCAGCTTGCGGGCCTCGGCGAGCTTGTCCTGGACCTGTTCCTTCTTCTTGCCGAGCTCGGCGCGCGTGTCGGCGAGGTCCTTGAGCTTCTGGGAGGCCTCGGCGCGCTCCTGGGCGAGCGTGCGCTGCTTCTCCTGGACCTTCTTGAGCGACTCGAGCTGCTGGGCGCTGAGCGAGTCGAGCGTGGAGGCCTTGTCGAGGTAGCTGTCCGGGTCGGACGAGAGGAAGAGCTGGACCGAGGGGTCGATGCCGCCGCTGCGGTACTGCTGGCCGGCGAGCGAACCGAGTCCGGAGCGCAGGTCGTTGAGGTCCTCCTGGCCGCGCGCGACCTTGTCCTGGAG
The DNA here is from genome assembly GCF_055657265.1 of Streptomyces sp. NPDC107575. Classification (NCBI taxonomy): domain Bacteria; kingdom Bacillati; phylum Actinomycetota; class Actinomycetes; order Kitasatosporales; family Streptomycetaceae; genus Streptomyces; species Streptomyces sp. NPDC107575. The sequence goes on from NZ_JBVKBG010000003.1 coordinate 445,450, forward strand.
GTCGCCGATCTCCGACTCGAGCTTCTTCTGCTTCTCCTTGGCCCCGTTGTAGCGGTCGGTCGCCGCCCCGGCCTCTTCGTAGAGCTTGTCGACCTTTTCCTTGACTTCGCTCTTGCTGGGCTTGGGTGCGGCGTTGGCGGCCTGAGAGGTGAGGGCCACGGCAGCGGCGGCGGTCGCGGTGAGCACGGTCACGCGGGTGCGGCTCGGCTGCTTGGGTCGACGGTGGGACGCCACGAAGGCGAGCTCCTTCTTCCTCCAGCCGCCTGCCGATTGCGCCGGCGGGCGGTGTCCCTCCACCGTCACCCCTTTTAGGTGATCACCCGAGCGGAGGTTCGAGCCAGACCCTAGTGACCTCTTCGTGATCAGTTCAAATCCCTCAGAGAAAAAACTCCGTCACTCGCTGCATTCTTTGCACTCAACTCACATGCAGTGATGTCCGCTTGACGCTACGTTGCGTGAAGGTTTCGCCAATTCGGGCATACGACACGGATGTTGCGCGTGTGACATAGGTAACTCGGCACCCCTTTTGGGGGAGTCCGTCCTTGTCGCTCAGCTGTGCGAGAGCCGCTTGAGGAGCACCACGGAGGCGACCGGCCGCGCGCCCGCCTTCGCGACGCCGTCCGCGACCTCCCGGTCGGTCGACACGACGATGACGGGGCGCCCCGACGGCTCGGCGCGCACGAGCTGACGGATCAGCTCGTCCGCCGTGACCCCCGGCTTGGAGAACAGCACCCGCACCCCGCGCGGCGGCGCGAGCAGTACGGGCGCGGCCAGTTCGGCCCCGTCGAAGACGCACGTCACCTCGGCCCCGGTCTGCGCCGCGAGCTGCGAGAGCGAGCCGAGCAGCCGCAGCCGCTGCTTCTCCAGCGGCATCGTCGGGTAGCCGGTCTTCGTGACGTTGTACCCGTCGACCACGAGGTGGGCCTGCGGCAGCGCGAGCAACTGGTCGAGGATCGCCGGATCGTGCTCGTGCAGGGCGCGCGCCGCGATGTCCTTGGGCGTCATCCGGCCCGGCTCGACGGCATCCACGGAGTCGGCGGGCCGCGCGGACACCGGCGGCAGCGCGAGCTCCCTGCGCAGCCCCTGGGCCGCGTCCAGGACCGTGTCGAGCAGCAGCCGGACCCGCATGTCCTCGATGCTGCGCCCCTCGCGGGCCGCCCGACGGGAGGACTCCAGGGCCGACTCCGCCTCGCCGAGCCGGGACTTGAGCCGCCGCGTCTCGCTCTCCGCGGCGGACACCTGGGCCTGCCCCTCGGCGCGCACCGCGTCGGTCTCGGCCCGCGCCTTGCGCGCGGCGGCCTCGCCGCGCTTCACGTCGCTGAGCGCGGCCCGCAGCTTGCGCTCCACGGAGCCGACCTCGCGCTTGGCGGCGTCGAGCTCGGCGCGCAGCCGCTCCGTCTCGGTCTTGGTCTGGGCGCGGGCCTCGGCCAGCTCGGCGCGCAGCCGCTCCAGTTCGGCCCGGGTCTCGTCGTCGGCCCGCTCGGCGTCGGCCCGCTCGGCGTCCTCGCCCGCGGCGGCGACGAGCTTCACCCAGCCGACGGGCCGCAGCACATAGGCGGCCGCCGCCACGTCGAGCGGATCGGCCGCGGGCGGCGGGGAGCCCGCCTCCAGGGCCGCCGCCAGCTCGGGCTGCGCGTCCCGCAGGCGCTCGCCGATCCGCTGCCGGAACAGCGGGTCGCTCTCCAGGGCCGCGGCCATGGCGTTGCCGGCGAACTTCATCCGGCGAGTCGGGGTGAAGCGGGCATACTGCCGCAATTGAGGCGGAAGTTCACCTACCGTCAGACCGCCGAAGCCGTCCGACGCGATCTGCACGACGCGCCGCCGTACCCCCTCGGGCAGCGGACGGTCGAGCACCTCGGCGGCGCCGCCCTCCCCGGCCTCCCCGCCTGTGCTCTCCACCATCCGTCACCCCAATGTCGCTGTGGAGCCGCTCCTCAGGAGTCGGCGCCCGGCCTGTCCACCAGTTCCACCTGATCCACCGCGTTGCACCAGCGGCAGCGCACCGACTCGATGGTCTCACTGACCACGTCGCGCTCCTCCACCTTCGGCTCACCGGCCAGGTCCAGGTGGACGTACTCGACGACCTTCGAGGACCGCGTGACGTCGAACCGCGTCAGATTGCCGCACAGCGTGCAGCGCCAGCGGGTGGTGGCGGTCGGCAGGGGAACCGTCATCGGGTGGTGCCTTCTTCCGGATGCATACGGGTGGCGTGGTGCTGCTTTATTGCCCGTAACCCTACGGCCTGCCGTACGCCGCCCGCTCCCCGCCTTGCGTCATGCTCTGTCCATGATCGGCAATGGGCGCTCCGCGATCGACAGGCTGACCGCATTCCTCAGAGGTCACCCGGCTCCGGTCACGTACGGCATCATCACGGTCTGCTGTGTGGTCTTCGTGCTCTCCCCCGCCTCCGGCCTCAACCCCGGCTACGGCACCGGGGACCGGCTGCTCGCCGCGCAGAGCGCCTACTTCGAGCGCTGGGGCGTGGTCCCCGACGAGCTGTTCGGCGGTTCGGCGCGGGCCCTGCTCACCCCGCTCACGGCTCTGTTCGTGCACGGCAGCTGGCTGCACCTGCTGGGCAACATGCTCTTCCTCTACGTGTTCGGGGCCATGGTCGAGGAACACATGGGCCGCCTCTCGTACGCGTTGTTCTATGGGGTCAGCGGATATGTGGCGCTGCTCGGGTACGCGCTCGCGCACACCGATTCCGACCAGAGCCTGGTCGGCGCGTCGGGGGCGATCTCGGCGGTCCTCGGCGCGTTCCTCTTCCTGTTCCCCGAAGCGCGCGTGACGAGCCTGTTCCCCTTCCTGTTCTTTCTGCCGCTGCGTTTCCCCGCATGGGTGGTGCTGCCGTTCTGGGTGGCGCTGCAGTGGGTGGCGGCGGGGCAGCAGAGCCAGGGACCGGGGGTGGCGTATCTGGCGCACCTCGTGGGGTTCTCGGTCGGGTTCCTGTGGGCGTGGGTCCGCTACAGGGAGCGGGCTAAGGTTGAGGCGAAACCAGCCACGGCCACCGAGGGAGACAGCCAGCCGTGATCACCGCGATCGTGCTCATCAAGACCAGCGTGGACCGGATCCCCGAGATCGCCGAGTCGATCGCGGCCCTGGACAACGTGAGCGAGGTCTTCTCCGTCACCGGTACCTACGACCTGATCGCCATGGTCCGGGTCGCCCGCCACGACGACCTGGCGGACGTCATCCCCGGGAAGATCAGCAAGATCCAGGGCGTCGAGGGCACGGACACGCACGTCACGTTCCGCACCTACTCGCAGCACGACCTGGAGGCGGCGTTCTCCATCGGTCTGGACGCCTGACGTCCTGTCGCGCGTCCCGCGTATGAAGGTTTCTTCATCCGCGGCTCATCATGACGACCGGGTACGCCGCCGAACGTGGCTGCCATGGCCTTCTCCCACCGCATGGCGGCCCTCGCCGCGGTCGTCGCGATCCCGCTCGGCATCGCGGCGACCAGCTACGCCCTGACCGACAGCCCGGACCCCCCGAAGTCGCCGCCGAAGGTGGAGCTGGAGAGCGGCTCGCCCTCGCCGCGCCCGACGCCCAGTGACGAGACGGTGTCCCCGCCACCGGTGAGCGAGAAGCCCTCAGCCGATGACAGCTCAGACGACTCGGACGACGACGGAAACGACGACCGCGGCGGCGCGTCCGACGACGACGGGCCCGGCGACGACGGCTGAGCCACCGCACCGCTGGGTCTCCGCCCGCGTCCGCATCCTGCTGTGGCTGCTCGTCGTGATGACGGCGGCGCTGACCGCGGTCGCCGCCACCACCCGCTCGGTGCTCCTTCGCGATGTGGACCACCGGGTCGACCGGCTGCTCGCGCAGGAGACCGGCGAGTTCGCCAACTTCGTACGCAAGGGTGTCGACCCGCGCAGCGGCAAGCGGTTCACCGACCCGGACCCGCTGCTCAAGCTGCACCTGGAGCGGCAGTACGCCGACCCGGACGAGGAGCTGCTCGGCCTGATCGACCGGGGCGCGGGCCGCACGCCCGCCAAAAAGGAGCAGTCGCGGGCCCCCGACGTCGACCACGCGCTCGCCCGGGACCCGGCGGGCCTGCGCGCCGTCTTCGCCTCCCACGAGGCCAGCGGCACCCTGCACCGGGCCGACGCCGTCGTCCGCTGGTCGAAGGTGGAGATCGGGGCGGGCGAGGGGCGTCCCGCGGCGGCGTTCGTCGTGGCCTTCCACCCGGAGCGCGAGCAGGCCAAGGCGGAGGGCGTCTTCCACATGCTGCTCGCGATCTCCGGGGTCGCGCTCCTGATGACCACGGGCATCGGCTGGGCCGTCGCGGGCCGCATCCTGCGTCCCGTACGCCTCGTGCGCACCACCGCGGCCCAGCTCACCGAGCAGGACCTCACCCGGCGCATCCCCGTGCAGGGCCGCGACGACATCGCGGCGCTCGCCGAGACGTTCAACGGGATGCTCGACCGCCTGGAGCGGGCGTTCGCCGCGCAGCGCGAGTTCGTCGACGACGCCGGGCACGAGCTGCGTACGCCCATCACCATCGTCCGCGGCCACCTGGAGCTGATGGGCGACGATCCGCGCGAGCGCGAGGAGACGGTGCGGATCGTGATGGAGGAGCTGGACCGGATGAGCCGCATCGTCGAGGACCTGCTGCTCCTCGCGAAGGCGGAGCGCCCGGACTTCGTGACGCCCGAGCCGGTGCAGCTCGCCGAGCTGACCGCCGACGTCTTCGTCAAGGCGCGGGCGCTCGGCGAGCGGGACTGGAAGCTGGCCGAGGTCGCCGACACCGAGGCCGAGTTGGACCCGCAGCGGATCACGCAGGCGATGGTCCAGCTCGCGCAGAACGCGGTGCAGCACACCGTGCCGGGGCAGCGCATAGGGATCGGCTCGCGGGTCGTACGCGACCGGGCCGAGCGTGAGCGCGTCGAGCTGTACGTCGCCGATGCCGGGCCCGGTGTCACGGACCAGGACGCCGCGGTGATCTTCGAGCGGTTCCGGCGGGGCACCGCGCGCCGCGGCTCGCGCGGCACGGGCGCCGGGCTCGGCCTCGCGATCGTCCAGGCCATCGCCCACGGCCACGGCGGCCACGCCGAACTGGGCCGCACCGACGGCGGTGGCGCCACCTTCACCCTCGTACTCGACCGGACGGAGCCTCGATGAACCGCATCCTGATCGTGGAGGACGAGGAGCGCATCGCCTCCTTCGTGGAGAAGGGGCTGCGTGCCGGCGGCTTCACGACGACGGTCGTCGGGGACGGCGACAGCGCCCACGACTACGCCCTGACCGGCGGCTTCGACCTGATCGTCCTGGACATCGGGCTGCCGGGCCGGGACGGCTTCACGGTGCTGCGGCAGCTGCGCGAGGCGCGGGTGACGACGCCCGTGATCGTGCTGACCGCGCGGGACTCGGTGCGGGACACGGTGGCGGGCCTCGAGGGCGGCGCCGACGACTGGATGACCAAGCCGTTCCGCTTCGAGGAGCTCCTCGCGCGGGTCCGGCTGCGGCTTCGGACCGCCTCCGGCACGCCCGAGGTGACGATGCTCGGGAGCGGCGACCTCACGCTCGACCTGCGGACGCGGCGGGCGCGGGCGGAGGGGCGGACGGTGGACCTGACGGCCCGTGAGTTCGTGCTGCTCGAACTGTTCCTGCGCCATCCCGGCCAGGTGCTGTCCCGTGAGCAGATCCTGTCCCATGTGTGGGGGTACGACTTCGATCCCGGGTCGAACATCGTCGACGTCTACGTGCGGGCGCTGCGCAAGAAGTTGGGGGCGCGGCACGTGGAGACGGTCCGCGGGATGGGGTACCGGCTGCCGGGCTGAAGCCCCGGCATGTCCGTGAATTTCCTTTCATTTAAGGCTCATTGAGGGCTCACCGCGCCGCACCACGCTGAACCGCGTGACCCTGAACCTCCGCAATGCCGCGACCCTGTGCATCGCCCTCAGCATCTGCGCGCTGCTCGTGGTCCCCGGCAACTTCCCCGGGCTGACCGGCGACGCCCGGCTCACGCTCGCCGTGTTCGCGCTGGCGACCTGCGCGTGGATCGGCACGTCGATCGACGACACGTACATCGCGCTCGGCGCGGGCCTCGCGCTCACCGCGACGGGCGTGATCAGCAGCGACACCCTGTTCGGCACGCTCGGCGACGAGACGGTGTGGCTGCTGATCTGCGCGTTCGTGCTCGCCGCCGCCGTGGCCCGCAGCGGGCTCGCGGGGCGGGCGGCGGCGTTCCTGGTCAGCGGGGCGCGCGGCGTGCGGCAGTTGACGCATCTGACGACCGCGGCGCTCGTCGTCACCGCCTTCGCGGTACCGGCCACCTCGGGCCGCGCGGCGCTCGCGCTGCCCGTCTTCCTGGCGCTCGCGAAGGTGCTGGCCGACCGGCGCCGCCTTGTCGTGATGCTGGCGCTGCTCTTCCCGACGGTCATCCTGCTCTCCGCCGTCGCGACGCTGATCGGCGCGGGCGCGCACCTCATCACGGTGTCCGTGCTGTGGGAGGCGACGGGCGAACGGATCGGCTTCACCCAGTGGCTGCTGCTCGGCCTGCCGCTGGCCGTCGTCTCCTCCCACCTGGCGGCGGAGGCCGTCCTGTTGACGACGACGCGGCGCGCGGACCGGGCCGGGCCCGTGCGGATCACGCTCGACGAGCTCCAGGAGCACAGCGAGCAGCCGGTCACCGGACCCTGGGAGCCGGCCGAGACCCGCTGCGCCCTGCTGCTGGCCACGGTCGTCGCCCTGTGGTGCAGTGAGCCGCTGCACCAGGTGCCGCCGGCCGTCGTCGCGCTGATCGGCGCGGTGGTCGCCGCATCGCCCGCGCTCGGCACCGTACGCCTGAAGGACGCGCTCGGGACGGTCCCGTGGTCGCTGCTCCTGTTCATGGCGGCGACGATGGCGATGGGCGTCGCGCTGGCCGAGTCCGGCGCGGCGAAGTGGCTGGTGGGCGGGGTCCCCCTGGACGTACCGCCGTGGCTGTTCCTCGCCGTGGTGATCGCGGTGAGCACGGCCGCCCACCTGATCCTGCAGTCCCGCTCGGCCCGCTCCTCCGTGCTCGTGCCGCTCGTCGTGGCGGCGGCCGTCGGCGCGGGCGTCAACCCGGTCGCCGCGGCCCTCGCCTCCACCGCCGCCGCGGGCTTCTGCCACACGCTGCCCGCGTCAGCGAAGCCGGTGACCCTGTTCGCCCAGATACCGGGCGTACCCACCTACACCCCGCGCGACCTGCTGCGCCTCTCCGCCGTCCTGGCCCCGCTGACGGCCGCCGCCGTCCTGCTGTGCGCGCTCACCCTGTGGCCGCTGCTCGGCGTGCCCGTCCGCTGAACCCACCCTGGAGTCCGACGTGTTGACCCATTTCGCCATCGCCCCCAGCGGCTTCAAGGAGTCCCTGTCCGCGGGCGCCGCCGCCGAGGCCATCGCCGCCGGTGTACGCCGTGTGGTGCCGGACGCCGAGACCGACCTCATCCCCCTCGTGGACGGCGGCGAGGGCACGGCCCGCGCGCTGGCCGCCCAGAGCGGTGGGCGCCTGGTCGCGCTGCCCGCCACCGGCCCGGTCGGCCAGCGCGTCGGCACGCACTTCGCGCTGCTCCCCGACGGCACGGCGGTCGTCGAGATGGCGGCCGTCGCCGGGCTCTCCCTCGTCCCGCGCGAGCTGCGCGACCCGGGCGCCACGACGACGTACGGCGTCGGCGAGCTGATCCGCGCGGCCCTCGACGCGGGCGCCCGCCGCATCCTCGTGGGCTGCGGCGACTCCGGTACGTCGGACGGCGGCGCGGGCGCACTCCAGGCGCTCGGCGCGCGGCTGCTCGACGCGGACGGCCTGCAACTCGCGCTCGGAGGAAGGGAGTTGGCGCACCTGCGGTGCATCGATCCGAGCGGCCTCGACCCGCGCCTGAAGGACACCGAGATCCGGGTGGCGTGCAACCCGTTCAACGTGCTGTGCGGGGAGCGCGGCGTCGCCCGCGTGTTCGGCCCGCAGAAGGGTGCGACGCCCACCCAGGTCGAGCAGCTGGCGGCCGCCCTCGAACACTGGGCGCACGTCCTGACACGTGACCTGGACGTACGCACCGACCTGTTCACGGGACCCGGCACCGGCGCCTCCGGCGGACTCGGCGCGGGCCTCGCCGCGCTCGGCGGCAGGCTCCTCCCCCGCTTCGACGTCCTCCTCGACCACCTCGACCTGGACGCCCGGCTCGCGCGCGCCGACCTCGTCGTCACCGCGGAGGGCGCCCTCGACCACCAGACGCCGCGCGGCAAGGTACCCGCCGAAGTGGCCCGCCGCGCCAAACGGTTCGGCCGCCCGGTACTCGCCCTCGCGGGCACCATCGGCGACGGCGCGCACACCGTGACGGCCACCGGCGTCGACGCCTACAGCTCGATCCTGCCCGCCCCCGTGACGCTCGCGGAGGCGCTGGGCCGGGGCGGCGAGTTCCTCACGGACGCCACCGAGCGCGCCCTGCGGATGATCCTCCTCGGCTCCCGGCTGCCTCAGGCGTTGGTGGTGTCCGGCACGCAGCGGCCGTCCTCGGTGCGGTAGTTCCAGCGGGCGCCGTCGCGCACGAGCTCCGTCACGGCGGAAACGAACCGCTCCACGTGCTCGTCGGGGGTGCCGGCGCCGAAGCTGACGCGGATGGCGTTGAGCGACTTCTCGCCCGGCGCGGCCTCGGGGGCGCCGCACTCGCCCTGCTGCTGCGGGTCGGAGCCGAGCAGCGTGCGCACCAGCGGGTGGGCGCAGAACAGACCGTCGCGGACCCCGATGCCGTACTCGGCGGAGAGCGCGGCGGCGAAGTGCGAGGAGTTCCAGCCGTCGACGACGAACGAAAGGACGCCCACGCGCGGCGCGTCGTCGCCGAACAGGGACAGCACCTTCACCTCGGGAACGGCCGCGAGCCCCTCCTGGACCTTGCGGATCAGGTACTGCTCGCGGGCGACGAGGTTGTCGAACCCGGCCTCGGTGAGCGCCTTGCAGGCGGAGGCGATGGAGTACACGCCGATGACGTTCGGGGAGCCGGCCTCGTGGCGGGCGGCGGTGGTCTGCCACTCGACGTCGACGCCGCCGTCGACGCGCCGCGCGACCTTCTTCGAGGCACCGCCACCGGCGAGGTACGGCTCGGCGGCCGTCAGCCAGTCGGAGCGGCCCGCGAGCACGCCCGAGCCGAACGGGGCGTACAGCTTGTGCCCGGAGAAGGCGACCCAGTCGACATCCAGGTCCTGCACGGAGACGGGGTGATGGGGCGCGAGCTGCGCGGCGTCGAGCACGATGCGGGCACCGTGCGCGTGAGCGGCCGCCGCGAGCTCGCGCACCGGCCAGAGTTCACCGGTGACGTTGGAGGCACCGGTGACGCAGACGAGGGCGGGTCCGTAGGGGTCGCGCTCGGCGAGGGCGCGCTCCAGCGTGTCGACGGCCTCGCCGGGCGTGCGGGGCGCGTTGAGGTACGTGACCCGCGCGTCGCGCCACGGCAGCAGCGAGGCGTGGTGCTCGGTCTCGTAGACGAACACCTGGCAGTCGGCGGGCAGCGCGGCGGCGAGCAGGTTCAGCGAGTCGGTGGTGGAGCGGGTGAAGACGACCTGGTCGCCCTCCCGGCAGCCGAGGAACTCGGCGACGGCGACCCGGGAGTTCTCGAACAGGTCGGTGGACAGCTGCGAGAGGTACCCGGCGCCCCGGTGCACGCTGCCGTAGTACGGCGCGTAGGCGGCGACGTCGTCCCACACCCGCTGCAGGGCGGGCGCGCTGGCGGCGTAGTCGAGGGCGGCGTACGTGACCTCGCCACCGGTGACGAGCGGCACGGTGACGTCCCGGCCGAGGACCGGAAGCGGGGCGATGGTCTCGGTACAGGCGGCGGCGTCGACGGAAACAGACATGGGTGAACTCCCTGGCGCGGTAAGCGAATTGACCATGCCGGAGCGCTGCGGAAGAGGGCTCTACGGCAGGGAAAGAAAGATGCTGTGAATTTCAGTACAGCGGGTACGCGGAGGCGGGGCCGAAACGCCCTATCGCATTCGCTTGCTCACGAGACTGCTCCCTTGAGGACCAGGACCCCAGGGTTGCGAGGGGTCCGCGCTTGCCACACGCCTTGCTGCGTACGGCCTGGTCTTCACCCAGGGCACCCCGCCACGGACGGAGGGTTGCCGGACAGCGGGCTGGGGCCTCGGTCGCTGTCACTCATGACCTTGAAGAGCATCCTGCCACACGTCTCAGAAACAGCAAGGGCGCAGTCCAGGATCCGGACTGCGCCCTGCGTCACATCTCGTACGTGCCTACCGGTTGCTGGCCGCCACCCACCGCTCCAGGACGGCCTTCGCCGCTCCGGAGTCGATCGACTCGGCGGCCCGGTCCATGCCGGCCCTGATCTGCTCGACGAGCGTGCCCTCGCCGGGACGCACAGCCACCAGGGCCGCCGCCGAGTTCAGCAGCACCGCGTCGCGCACGGGCCCCCGCTCGCCGTCGAGGAGGCGCCGGGCGACCTCCGCGTTGTACGAGGGGTCACCGCCGCGCAGCGCCTCGATGGGCACGACCTCGATGCCGACGTCGCGCGGGTCGAAGGACTCCTCGCGCACGGCGCCGTCCCGCACCACCCACACGCGCGAGGTGCCCGTGGTGGTCAGCTCGTCGAGCCCGTCGTCGCCGCGGAACACCAGGGACGAGTTGCCGCGCTCGGCGAAGACCCCGGCCACGATCGGCGCCATCCGGGCGTCGGCGACGCCGACGGCCTGCGCCTTCACCTTGGCCGGGTTGGTCAGGGGGCCCAGCAGGTTGAACACCGTGCGGATGCCGAGCTGGCCGCGCGCGGCGCCCGCGTAGCGCAGCGCGGGGTGGAACTTGATGGCGAAGCAGAACGTGATGCCCGCTTCCTCGGCGACCTCGGGCACCCGCTTCGGCGACAGGTCGAGATTGACGCCCAGCTTCTCCAGTACGTCGGAGGCGCCCGAGGCGGAGGACGCGGCGCGGTTGCCGTGCTTGACGACCTTGGCGCCGGCGCCCGCGATGACGATCGCGGACATGGTGGAGATGTTGACCGTCTTGGCGCCGTCGCCGCCGGTGCCGACGATGTCGACGGTCTCGCCGGGCACCTCGATCACATTGGCGTGCTCGTACATGCCGCGTACGAGGCCGGAGATCTCCTGCACGGTCTCGCCCTTGGCGCGCAGCGCGACCGCGAACCCGGCGATCTGCGCGTCGGTGGCCTCGCCGCGCATGATCCGGTCCATCGCCCACGCGGTGTCGTCGGCGCTCTGGTCGCGGCCTTCCAGCAGGCCGTTCAGGACGGCGGGCCAGGAACGGCCCGCCGCGGTGTCGCCTCCAGCGGGGTTCAAAGCGCTCATGGCCGCTCCTGTGTGCATCTGTGGGGTCGAAAGGTGTCGCGACCCCACCCTATCCAGGTCCCGGGACCGCAAAGAGCCCCCGTCCAGGCAATGGACGAGGGCTCCCGCTGTGGCTTACAGCGACGGGATGAGATCAGTGGTGGCCGTGGCCGCTGGTGATCTCCTTGTACTCCTCGGCGGTCGGCTTCGGGATCTGGTTGTTCTCCCCGTAGTAACCGCGCGAGAGCTTGCCGCGCAGCTTCTGCAGCCGCGTGACCTTGCGCTCGACACCGTTCTCGTCGACCGTCGGGCCGATCTCGACCGGCGCGTACTGCTCGTGCGCCGTGAGCGTGTGCAGGGCCTCCTGGTCGAGCGGCTCGTGCACCTCGATGAACTCACCGTGCGGCAGGCGCTTGATGATGCCGGACTCGCGTCCGTGCAGCACCTTGTCCTTGTCGCGGCGCTGGAGGCCGAGGCAGATCCGCTTGGTGACGATGAACGCGATGACCGGTCCGACGAAGAACGCGATCCGGACGAACCAGGTGATCGCATTGATCGACAGGTGGAAGTGCGTGGCCCAGAGGTCGTTTCCACCACCGATGAGCAGCACCATGTACCAGGTGATCCACGCGACACCGAAGGCCGTACGCGTCGGAGCGTTGCGCGGGCGGTCCAGGATGTGGTGCTCGCGCTTGTCGCCGGTGACCCAGGCCTCGATGAACGGGTAGACCGCGATCGCGACCAGAACCAGCGGGAAGATCACGACCAGCGGGATGGCCACGCCCAGGACGAGCGTGTGACCCCAGAAGTCGATCTCCCAGCCCGGCATCACTCGGATCAGGCCCTCGGAGAAGCCCATGTACCAGTCGGGCTGGGCGCCCGTGGACACCTGGTCCGGCCGGTACGGGCCGATGGCCCAGATCGGGTTGATCGTCGCGATCGCGGCGATCACCGCGATGACGCCGAAGACCAGGAAGAAGAAGCCGCCCGCCTTGGCCATGTAGACCGGGAGCAGCGGCATGCCCACGACGTTCTTGTTGGTCTTTCCGGCACCCGCGAACTGCGTGTGCTTGTGGTAGAAGACCAGGATCAGGTGCGCCGCCATCAGGCCGAGCATGATGCCCGGCAACAGCAGGATGTGGATCGAGTAGAACCGCGCGACGAAGTCGCCGCCGGGGAACTCGCCGCCGAAGAGGAAGAACGACATGTACGTGCCGACGATCGGCACGGACAGGATCGCGCCCTCCATGAAGCGGACACCGGTGCCGGAGAGCAGGTCGTCCGGGAGCGAGTAACCGGTGAAGCCGGTGAACATGCCCAGGACGAACAGCAGGAAGCCGAAGACCCAGTTGACCTCACGCGGCTTGCGGAACGCACCCGTGAAGAACACGCGCATCATGTGCACGAACATGCCCGCGAGGAAGATCAGCGCGGCCCAGTGGTGGATCTGACGGATCAGCAGGCCACCGCGCACATCGAAGGAGATGTGCATGGTCGAGTTGAAGGCCTCCGACATCAGCTGCCCCTGGAGCGGGACGTAGCTGCCGTCGTAGGTGACCTCGTTCATCGACGGGTGGAAGAACAGCGTCAGATACACACCCGTGAGGATGATGATGATGAAGCTGTACATGCAGATCTCGCCGAGCATGAAGGACCAGTGGTCCGGAAAGATCTTGCGCATGTTGGACTTGGCCAGGGAGTAGATCCCCAGACGTCCGTCGGCCCAGTCGGCAAGACGCTCGCCGGCCGGTGCCTCCTCGCGCGCAGGCGCGTCGTTCGTGGTCGTAGTACTCATCCGCGCTCCCAGAAGGCAGGACCGACGGGCTCAGCGAATTCGCTCAGCGCCTCGAGGTGACCCTCTTCGTTGACGCCGATGCGCAGCTGCGGCAGCGCGTGACCGGCCGGACCGAAGATCACCCGGGCCCCGTCGGAGAGGTCGAAGGTGGACTGGTGGCACGGGCACAGCGCGTGGTGCGTCTGCTGCTCGTACAGGGAGATCGGGCAACCGACGTGGGTGCAGATCTTCGAGTACGCCACGATGCCCTCGTGGGACCACTCGAGTTCCTGCTTGTCCTTGATGTTCTCCGGCTGGATCCGGACGAGCATCAGGGCGTCCTTGGCGATCTTCGTCTGGAAGTCCTCGTCGTGCTCCTCCAGGCCCTCGGGCTTGGCGAAGGTGAGCGAACCGACCGCGATGTCCGAAGGCAGCAGCGGCTCGTTCGTGTTCATGTTGACGAGGGTCAGGCCCTTCTTCCACGACGTGGTGCGCAGCTTCTTCTCGGGCAGCGGCCCGAGGTCACGAAGCAGCACCACACCGGAGAGGGGCACCAGCGCGAGAGCGCCGAACAGGGTGTTGCGGATCAGCTTGCGCCGGCCGAACTGCGACTCACGGGCACCGTCGGCGAAGTCCTGCAGGACCTTCGCCTTGACCTCGGGCTCCGCCTCGATCGGGTGGCGCTCCTGGATGACCTCTTCGTCGGACATCAGGGTGCGGGCCCAGTGGACCGCGCCCGCGCCGATGCAGAACAGCGCCACACCGAGGGTCGTGCCCAGCGCGAAGTTCAGCGCGCTGATGTGACCCAGCGGGAAGATGTAGACGCTCGTATCGACGTCGATGGTGACGTACGAGGCGATGAATCCGACGGTCGCCAGCATCGACACCATGAACAGGAAGGCGACGACGCGCTCGGACCGCTTGGCGGCCCGCTCGTCGATGTCCTGGATCCGGTGCTCGTGGGGCGGCAGACCCGGGTCGGTGAAGGGCTCGTCCTTCACCGCGACCGAGCCGTGCTCCTCGGCTTCCTGCTCAGTGGGCAGGTTCTCTTCTGGAATGTCTTGGCTACTCATGACTTCTTGGCCTTTGCGGTCCGAGCGGCAACCCAGATGGCGACGGCGATCAGACCGCCAAGACCGAAGATCCAGGCGAACAGGCCCTCACTGACCGGGCCGAGCCCGCCCAGCTTGAGTCCACCGGGGCTCTCGGTCTTGTCACCATTGACCGCGTCGAGGTACGCGATGATGTCCTTCTTGTTCTGCTTGGTCATCGTCGTGTCCGGGAACGACGGCATGTTCTGCGGGCCGGTCTGCATGGCCTCGTAGATGTGCTTCGGGGCCACACCCTCGAGGCTCGGCGCGAACTTGCCGTGTGTCAGCGCGCCACCCTCACCGGTGAAGTTGTGGCACTGGGCGCAGTTGGTGCGGAACAGCTCGCCACCCTTGGCGATGTCCGCGCCGTTGGCGCTGTAGTCCTTGTCGGTCGGCGCGACCGGACCGGCACCGAGCGACGCGACGTACGCCGCGAGCTGGTCGATCTCGGCCTGCGAGTAGATGACCTTCTTCTTCGGGACCTGAGCGCCCGGCTGCTGGGCCGGCATACGACCGGTGCCGACCTGGAAGTCGACGGCGGCGGAGCCGACGCCCACGAGGCTCGGCCCGTCGGAGGTGCCCTGACCGCCGGTTCCGTGGCAGCTGGCGCAGCCGACGGAGTAGAGCTTCTTGCCCTCGTCGATGGCGAGGGACTGGGCGGTTTCATCGGCCTGCGCCTTGTCCGCGGGTGCGAACGCGGCGTACAGCCCCCCGGTGGCCGCCAGCGCGAGGAGTAGGACGACGACCGCCGCCAGCGGATGGCGTCGTCGTGCGGAGAGCTTTTTCACGGATTACCCCGGTGTCAGGATCTTCTGCGTCGGTGCTGCGGAAATGTGTCGGGTGCTACGCCCGATGCTGTGATCGTCGAACTACTTGATCAGGTAGATCGTGGCGAAGAGGCCGATCCAGACGACGTCGACGAAGTGCCAGTAATAGGACACGACGATGGCGGCCGTCGCCTGATGGTGGGTGAACCTCCGGGCCGCGTACGTCCTGCCGAGGACGAACAGGAAGGCGATGAGGCCACCTGTCACGTGCATGCCGTGGAAGCCGGTGGTCAGGTAGAACACCGAGCCGTACGGGTCGGAGGAGAGCGAGAGCCCATCCTTCTTGACCAGCTCGGTGTACTCGTAGACCTGACCGCCGATGAAGATCGCACCCATGATGAAGGTGACGATGAACCACGACCGGAGCTTCTTCACGTCGCCGCGCTCGGCGGCGAACACGCCCATCTGGCACGTGAGTGAGGAGAGCACCAGGATCGTGGTGTTCGTCGCGGAGAACGGAAGATTCAGCGCATGCGCCATTTCCTTCCAGTGATCCGGTCCGGTCACCGATCGCAGGGTGAAGTACATCGCGAAGAGGGCCGCGAAGAACATCAGCTCGGAACTCAGCCAGATGATGGTTCCGACGCTGGTGAGGTTCGGTCGATTGACCGACGGGTGCGCGTGCCCGGTTTCTACTGTCGTTGCTGTCGCCACGACCGACATTATGTCGGTCGCTTATCTCGCCCTCACTCCGGGGGGTGCCGTTCGGAGTGTCTGGGTGGTGTGTCCAGCCCATATGGCCCATCGGAGCCGTGTGCGAACCGGTGTTGACGGGGTGTCGGGAGGAGTAGGCTCCGCGGCACGGATCACCGTACGACGGCTTAAGAAGCCCCCCGACCAACGATGCTTCGGAGGAACGATGCAGTCGACCGCGACGGTTCTGGTCTACAGCGACGACGCCAACACCCGCGAGCAGGTGCGCCTCGCGACAGGCCGGCGGCCCGCTGCCGACGTCCCCGAGGTGCAGTTCGTCGAGTGCGCGACGCTCCCGGCCGTCCTGAAGGAGCTGGACCGCGGCGGGATCGACGTCTGCGTCCTGGACGGCGAGGCCGTCCCCGCGGGCGGCATGGGCGTGTGCCGGCAGATCAAGGACGAGATCTTCCACTGCCCGCCGGTGCTGCTCCTGATCGGCCGCCCGCAGGACGCGTGGCTGGCGACGTGGAGCCGCGCCGAGGCGGCTGTGACGCTCCCTGTGGAGCCCGTGGAGTTCGCCGGGGCTCTCGCCTCCCTGCTGCGCTCCCGGCTCGCTGTGGGCGCCTGACAGGCTCCGCACGCAACACTCCGGCGTACGCGCCGACTCCCGTGCGCCGGCGGCGCACGGGAGTCGGAAGTCACACCGTTGATCTTGTCGGGCGGGCCCGGACGCGGTCTCAGACCTCGGGGCTGAGCCGTGCCTGCTGGGCCGGGTCGGGCTTGTCGGCCTTCTTCGTCAAGGCGCTGCCCGCCTTCCACTTCTTCCAGCTGACGTTCCAGTCCCCGAACCCGTTTCCGAACGGGTCCATCTCCGAACCGTAGCTGTTGACGACCTTCACGATGTCGCCCTGGCGCACGGTGTCGTAGAACCAGGCGGCGTTGTTGGTGCTCATGCCGGTGCAGCCGTGGCTGACGTTCGCGGAGCCCTGCGCGCCGACGGACCAGGGCGCGGCGTGCACGTACTCGCCGCTCCAGGTGACGCGGGTCGCGTAGTACACCGGCAGGTCGTACGAGTCCGAGGAGCCCTCGGAGATGCCGATCGTCTCGCCCCGCATCCGTACGTAGTACTCCTTGCCGAGCACCACCTTGATGCCGTTGCGGGTCTCGAAGCCCGCCTTGCCGGTGGTGACCGGCATGGAATTGATCTCCTTGCCGTTGCGGTAGACCGTCATGGAGTGCGCCGAGGCGTCGGTGACGGCCACGATGCGGTCACCCGTACTGATGGTCAGCGGCTTGGAGCTGCCGCCCCACAGCCCGTCCCGGATCTTCACGCCCTCCAGCCTGCTGGACGCGGTGATCTTCGCCTGCGTCGGCCAGTACCCCTTGGGGCGGTAGTGCAGTTCGGTGCTGTCCACCCAGTACCAGGAGCCGTCCACGGCGGGCTTGGAGTCGACCTGCAGGGAGCGCTCCACCAGCGCGCGGGACTTCTCGTCCCGGACGGGCTTGTTGAGTTCGGCCGTGATGGGCTGTCCGACGCCGTATGTGCCCTTCTGCGGGCCGAACGTGACCTTGAGGGCCTTCTCCTTGCTCGGGCGGCCCGTGTCGAAGCCGAGGACCTTTCGGCCGGGTCCGCCGTCCTCGTCCTCGGTGCTCACCCGGACCGTGTAGCGGGTGTTCGCCGTCAGCGGGGCGGTGGTGTGCCATCTCGTGCCGTCGGCGGAGAGTTCGCCCGCGACGTAGCGGCCCAGGGCGTCCTGGGCGGTGACGTCGGTGATCCGGGACTCGTCGCCCTGGGCGGTGACCTCGAGCGGCTTGTCCGGGTCCGCCTTCTTGGCTCCGCCCGCGGGACCGTTGAAGGAGATCTGGCTCGCCGCGTCGTACGGCTTGGCGGAGAGCGGGTGGCTGGAGTTGCCGCATGCCGCTGTGCTCGCACCGAGTGCGGCCACCAGCACGGTGCAGCCCAGAACCGTACGGATACGCGGTGAGTGGTTCATGAACTCACCGTAAGAAGGAACGCCCGGTCCAGCGCGGCGAGTGAGCCGCACGGGGCAACCCGGGCACGCCGAAGGGCCCGGACGCTCCATCAGGAGTGTCCGGGCCCTTCGGTGACGGGAGCTCAGGACCGGCAGCGGGTGCTACTGGTTCTGGTTCTCACCGCGGTAGTACTCGAAGACCCAGCCCCACAGGCCGAACATGATGATCGGGGCCGAGAAGTACAGCAGCCACCAGCCGATGGCCACGGCCAGGAAGGCGAGCGCGCCGCCGACACCCAGCGCGAGCGGCTGCCAGGAGTGCGGGCTGAAGAAGCCCACCTCGCCGGCGTCGTCCGCGACGTCGGCCTCCTTGTTGTCCTGGGCACCGGTGTCGACACGCCGGGCCGTGAAGGCCAGGTAGTAGCCGACCATGATGCACAGGCCGAACGCCAGGAAGAGCGCCGTCGTACCGGCCGGCTCCTTCGACCACACGCCGTAGACACCGGCCATGATCAGGACGAAGAGGCTCAGCCAGATGAACATCTTGCCTTGGACCTTCACTTGCCGGCCTCCTTAGCAAGCGCCTTGTCGCCGTGTCCGGCGTTCTCGAGCTGGTCCAGCGCGGCGATCTCCGGGTGGTGAAGGTCGAACGCCGGGGATTCCGAACGGATGCGCGGCAGCGTGAGGAAGTTGTGCCGCGGCGGCGGGCAGGACGTCGCCCACTCGAGCGAACGGCCGTAGCCCCACGGGTCGTCGACCTCGACCTTCTTGCCGTACTTGGCGGTCTTCCAGACGTTGTAGAAGAACGGCAGGATCGACAGGCCGAGCAGGAACGAGGAGATCGTCGAGATCGTGTTCAGCGCGGTGAAGCCGTCGGCCGCGAGGTAGTCCGCGTAACGACGCGGCATGCCCTCGACGCCCAGCCAGTGCTGCACCAGGAACGTGCCGTGGAAGCCGATGAACAGCGTCCAGAAGGTGATCTTGCCAAGGCGCTCGTCGAGCATCTTGCCGGTCATCTTCGGCCACCAGAAGTGGAAGCCGGCGAACATCGCGAAGACCACGGTGCCGAACACCACGTAGTGGAAGTGCGCCACCACGAAGTACGAGTCCGAGACGTGGAAGTCCAGCGGCGGGGCCGCCAGGATGACGCCCGTCAGACCACCGAAGGTGAAGGTGATCAGAAAGCCGATCGTCCAGAGCATCGGTGTCTCGAAGGACAGCGAGCCCTTCCACATCGTTCCGATCCAGTTGAAGAACTTCACGCCCGTTGGCACGGCGATCAGGAACGTCATGAAGGAGAAGAACGGAAGCAGCACACCGCCGGTGACGTACATGTGGTGCGCCCACACCGTCACGGAGAGACCGGCGATCGCGATCGTCGCGCCGATGAGGCCGGAGTAGCCGAACATCGGCTTGCGCGAGAAGACCGGGATCACTTCGGAAATGATTCCGAAGAATGGCAGGGCGATGATGTACACCTCTGGGTGTCCGAAGAACCAGAAGAGGTGTTGCCAGAGCAATGCGCCGCCATTACTGGCATTGAATACCTGGGCACCGAACTTGCGGTCCGCCTCCAGGGCGAACAGCGCGGCGGCGAGCACCGGGAAGGCCAGCAGGACCAGGACACCGGTCAGCAGCACGTTCCACACGAAGATCGGCATGCGGAACATCGTCATGCCGGGAGCGCGCATGCAGATGATCGTGGTGATGAAGTTGACCGAGCCGAGGATGGTGCCGAAGCCGGAGAAGGCCAGACCCATGATCCACATGTCGGCGCCGATGCCCGGCGAGCGGACCGCGTCCGACAGCGGGCTGTAGGCGAACCAGCCGAAGTCGGCGGCGCCCTGCGGCGTGAGGAAGCCACCCACCGCGATGAGCGAGCCGAACAGGTACAGCCAGTAGGCGAACATGTTCAGTCGCGGGAACGCGACGTCCGGGGCACCGATCTGGAGCGGCATGATCCAGTTCGCGAAGCCGGAGAACAGCGGCGTCGCGAACATCAGCAGCATGATCGTGCCGTGCATCGTGAACGCCTGGTTGAACTGCTCGTTCGACATGATCTGCGTGCCGGGGCGGGCGAGTTCGGCGCGCATGAAGAGCGCCATCACTCCGCCGATGCAGAAGAACGCGAACGACGTGACCAGATAGAGCGTGCCGATGGTCTTGTGGTCAGTTGTGGTGAGCCACTTGATCACCGTCGAGCCGGGGCTCTTGGTGCGGGCCGGCAGCTCGTTCTCGTACGAGTCGCTTGCTGCCGCGGCACCCTGGGGTTCGTTGAGGATGCTCACAGGTTCTTCGTCTCCCGGTCCTTCTCGTGGTCCGTCTGGGCGATGCCCGACGGGACGTAACCGGTCTGCCCCTTCTTCGCGAGGTCCTTGAGGTGCTGCTGGTAGCGCTCAGGAGAGACGACCTTCACGTTGAACAGCATCCGGGAGTGGTCGACACCGCAGAGCTCGGCGCACTTGCCCAGGAAGGTCCCCTCCTTGTTGGGGGTCACCTCGAAGGAGTTGGTGTGGCCCGGAATGACGTCCTGCTTCATGAGGAACGGCACCACCCAGAAGGAGTGGATGACGTCACGCGAAGTCAGAACGAAGCGGACCTTCTCGCCCTTGGGGAGCCAGAGGGTCGGGCCGGGGTTGTTGGTCTGCGGGTTCCGCTCGCCAGGAGTACCGACCTCGTAGACACCGCCGGCGTTCGCCGGGAAGTCCTCCTTGAAGCGGCTCGGAATACCCGAGAGCTCCTTGGAGGTCTTGGCGTCACCGTCGACACCCGGCACGTTCTCGACGTAGTTGAAGCCCCAGCTCCACTGGTAGCCGACCACGTTGACAGTGTGTGCGGGCTTGTCCTCGAGCTTCAGAAGCTTCGACTCGTCGCGCGCGGTGAAGTAGAAGAGGACCGACACGATGATCAGCGGAACAACCGTGTACAGCGCCTCGAGCGGCATGTTGTACCGCGTCTGAGTTGGAACCTCGATCTTGGTGCGGCTGCGCCGGTGGAAGATGACACTCCACAGGATCAGACCCCACACCAGCACGCCCGTGGCGAGCGCTGCCGCCCACGAGCCCTGCCAGAGGGAGAGGATCCTAGGGGCCTCCTCCGTCACCGGAGTGGGCATACCAAGACGAGGGAAGTCCTTGTATGTGCAACCGGTAGCGGTTACCAGGATCAGGCCCGCAGTCAGCACCTGCGGCAGCTTCCGCCGCATCGGGCGCCGCGACGAGCGGTCGGAGCCGTTGGGACTCACGTAGCGCCTTCCCGAGAGTCTCGCCCGCGCTCTTTGGTTGGCTACGGCCGCCATCTCGCTGGTCGCTCGCCGCCCTGGCACACGGGCAGGGGTTTGGATGTTTATGCGGACCAAACCCTACTGGACGCTATTTGGGGTCGCGCGGGGAGGGTGCCTAACGCGCCGCGGGTCACTCCGAAGGGTGGGATCGGGCCGCGCTTGAGGGTTTCTGACGGGGGGTCGGGGGGCGCCTTTGGGGGGCGGGGGCTGGTTGGCGGCGGGTTCCGGTTGGGCGTGGTTGGGGTGCGCGGTTCCTCGCGCCCCTGGGGAGGCGGGGGCCGGCCACCCCGGTGGGTGGGGGTCGGGCGTGGTTGGGCGCGCAGTTCCCCGCGCCCCTGGGGAGGCGGGGGTCGGTCACCCCGATGGGGAGCGGTCGGGCGTGGTTGGTGTGCGCGGTTCCTCGCGCCCCTGGGGAGACGGGGCTCAGCCACCCCGGTGGGTGGCGGTCGGGCGTGGCTGGGCGCGCAGGCCCCGCGCCCCTGGGGAAGCGCCCCGTGGCGGAGCCGCTGATGTCACAGGCCCGCGCCCCTGGCGGCGTCGGCCGCTCGGCGACCCGTAGCGTTGCGGTGTGGCGTACTTCGATGGGGCCTCGGCCGCTCCTTTGCATCCCGTTGCTCGGCAGGCTCTGCAGGCCTCGCTCGATGAAGGGTGGGCCGATCCGTCGCGTTTGTACCGAGAAGGGCGGCGGGCGCGGTTGTTGCTCGACGCCGCACGGGAGGCCGCCGCCGAGGCCGTGGGGTGCCGGCCCGACGAGTTGGTGTTCACCTCGTCCGGGACGCGGGCGGTGCACGACGGCGTGGCGGGGGCGCTCGCGGGGCGGCGGCGCACCGGAAAGCACCTGGTCGTGTCAGCCGTCGAACACTCTTCCGTGCTCCATTCGGCCGCGGCGCACGAAAGCCTCGGCGGGTCGGTGACCCAGGTCGGGGTGGGGCGCGAAGGCGGGGTGTCCGTCGAGGCCTTCCGGGCCGCACTGCGGGAGGACACCGCGCTCGCCTGTCTGCAGTCCGCCAATCACGAGGTGGGGACGGAGCAGCCCGTCGCCGAGGTGGCCGAGGTGTGTCGGGGCGCCGGGGTGCCGTTGTTCGTGGATGCCGCGCAGTCGTTGGCGTGGGGGCCGGTGGCGGGCGAGTGGTCGTTGCTCGCCGGGAGCGCCCATAAATGGGGCGGGCCGGCGGGGGTCGGGCTGCTCGCCGTAAAGAAGGGGACACGGTTCGCCCCTCAAGGGCCCGCCGACGAGCGGGAGTCGGGCCGGGCCGCCGGGTTCGAGAACATTCCGGGCATCGTGGCCGCGGCCGCCTCGCTGCGGGCCGTGCGTGCGGAGGCCGCAGGGGAGGCGGCGCGGCTGCGGGAGTTGACGGAGCGGATCCGGGCGCGGGTGCCGGAGCTGGTGCCGGACGTGGAGGTCGTCGGGGATCCGGTGCGCCGACTGCCGCACCTGGTGACGTTCTCCTGTCTGTACGTCGACGGGGAGAGCCTGCTGCACGGGCTCGACCGCGCCGGTTTCTCCGTTTCGTCCGGGTCGTCCTGCACGAGCAGCACGCTGACGCCCAGCCATGTGCTGCGCGCGATGGGCGTCGTGAGCGAGGGGAACGTACGGGTGTCCCTGCCGCTGGGCACTCCCGAGGCCGAGGTCGAGCGCTTCCTCGACGTGCTGCCCGGGGTGGTGGGCGAGGTCCGGGAGAAGCTGGACGCGCCGGTCGCCGGGGCGCAGGGCACGGCCGAGGCCGTGACCGTGGACGCGCTGGGCATGACCTGCCCTCGGCCCGTCATCGAACTGGGCCGCGCGATCGGCCGCGTACGGATCGGCGGCACGGTGACCGTCCTCGCGGATGACGAGGTGGCCGCGGTCGACATCCCCGCATGGTGCTTCACCCAGGGCCACGAGTACGTAGGAGCGGAGCCACACCCCACTGGGGGCGCAAGATATGTGGTGCGCAGGAACAGGTAACCCAGGGGCGCGGGGAACTGCGCAAACCGGACCACACGCAAAACCGCGGCCGCGCTGCCCGACAAAAGAACAGCAACGGCCGCGGCCCCACCGAAGGCTTCAGCCCAGGTGCGCCTCGACCTCCACAGCGGCAGCGTCCCCGTACGCCTTGCGGAACCGGTCCATGAACGGCGCCCGCCGCAGCTCGTACTCCTGCGTGCCGAGCGTCTCGATGACCAGCGTCGCGAGCATGCAGCCGACCTGCGCCGCCCGCTCGTGCCCGACGCCCCACGCCAGGCCGGACAGGAAGCCCGCGCGGAACGCGTCGCCGACGCCCGTCGGGTCGACCTTGGCCTCCTCCTCCGGGACGCCGACCTCGACCGGGTCCTCGCCGGCCTTCTCGATGCGCACGCCGCGCGCGCCGAGCGTGGTGACGCGGTGGCCGACCTTGCCGAGGATCTCCTCGTCGGTCCAGCCGGTCTTGGACTCGATGAGGCCCTTCTCGTACTCGTTGGAGAAGAGGTACGTGGCACCTTCGAGGAGCGTCCGGATCTCCTCGCCGTCCATGCGCGCGATCTGCTGCGAGAAGTCGGCGGCGAACGGGATCGAGCGCGAGCGGCACTCCTCCGTGTGCCGGAGCATCGCCTCCGGGTCGTCCGCGCCGATGAGGACCAGGTCGAGTCCGTCCACGCGGTCCGCGACGGTCTTCAGCTCGATGAGCCGGGCCTCGCTCATGGCGCCCGTGTAGAAGGAGCCGATCTGGTTGTGGTCGGCGTCCGTGGTGCAGACGAAGCGGGCCGTCTGCAGGGTCTCGGAGATCCGGACGGACTCCGTGTCCACGCCGTGGCGCTCGAGCCAGGCGCGGTACTCGTCGAAGTCCGATCCGGCGGCGCCCACCAGGATCGGGCCCGTGCCGAGCTGCCCCATGCCGAAGGCGATGTTGGGGCCGACGCCGCCGCGGCGTACGTCGAGGGCGTCGACGAGGAAGGAGAGGGAGACCGTGTGCAGCTGGTCCGCGACCAGCTGGTCGGCGAAACGGCCGGGGAAGGTCATCAGGTGGTCGGTGGCGATGGAGCCGGTGACTGCGATTCGCACGGCGTGAGCACGCTTCCTGAATAAGGGGAGGAGTTGACGCTTCACGCTACCCGCTCGGAGCACGCGGGCTGAAGTATGGAAAATGCCCGATACCGGGTCTTTCTTCGGATGTCACCTCAGGGCTACCGTGCCGTCATGACCTACGACGTGTCAGGCATGGTCCAGGACGATCTCGCGGCGCTGCGCGGCGACTGCGTCCGGATGCTCCCGCACTGGGTGACGCCACCGGCGCCGTGGGAGGTGGAGCGGCCCGGCGCCGCGCACCGGCCCGCCGGGATTCACGGGGTCGTGGTGCCCGAGTCGTCGGCGCGGCTGATCGACTCCATGGCCGGTTTCGGCGACTGACGGCTTCCGGAAGGGAACCGCGCGCCCGCGCGCCCCGTCCCACCGGTGTCCCCGGTGAGAAGGAGCGATGCGGTGAGCAGCGAAGAGCGGACGCGGGAGCGTCTCGGGCGACGGCGCACGGCGGCTGTCGTATCGGTCGCGGCGGCCGTCCTGCTGGCCGGTGGCGGCGGCGCGTATCTGGCGACGAACACGACGGGCGGGTCCGACGACGAGGGGTCGGCCCGGCCCGGCGGCACCGGCACTCCCCCGCCGCTCGCCCTGGACGGGTACTCCGGCACCACCCCTTCGTCCGGCACGGCGTCGCCGCCCGGCATCGCGCCCGGCGAGCCCGACCCGAACGGCACCCGTTACAAGGCGACCGGCGATCTCCCGGCGGGCCCCGGGCACGCGCCCGTCTACCGGGCGCGCGGCGGGGTGAGCGCCGCCGAGGCCACCGCGCTCGCCGAGGCCCTCGACGTACAGGGGAAGCCGCGGCGGGACGGCGACGCCTGGAAGGTGGGGCCCGCGAAGGACGGTTCGGGACCCTCGTTGCAGGTGAGCCGGGAGGCGCCGGGGACCTGGACGTACTCCGCGTACGCGCCGTCGGCCGGTGGCAAGTGCGGTGGCGGGACGAAGTGCGGCGACCCTGGTGGCGACCGCGGGCGGGCGGTGAGCGAGGCCGCCGCCAAGCGGGCCGCCGCGCCCGTCCTGAAGACCCTCGGCCAGGACGACGCGAAGCTGGACGCGAAGCAACTCATGGGCGCGACCCGTGTGGTGAACGCCGACCCGGTGGTCGGCGGGCTGCCGACGTACGGCTGGTCGACCGGGATCCAGGTCGCGTCGGACGGTCAAGTGGTCGGCGGCAGCGGCCGGTTGAAGGCGCCGGCGAAGGACGCCACGTATCCGACGGTGGGGGCGCGCGAGGCCCTTGAGCGGATGAACGGGGCCGCGGGCGGGGGCCGGGTCTCCGTCGGCGGGTGCGCGAGTCCGGTGCCGCTGGACGGGGGCAAGGACGAGGGCAAGGTCGCGGACTGCGCCTCCGCGCCGCCGAAGCCGGCGACGGTCGATGTCACCGGCGCGACGTTCGGGCTGGCCGCGCACACGGTCGGGGGCCGGCAGGCGCTGGTGCCGTCGTGGCTGTTCGAGGTGCGGCCGGACGGGGCGGACACCGCGTTCACGGTGACGTATCCGGCGGTGGAGCCCAGGTACCTGGCGGCGCCGAAGAGTTCGGAGCCCTCCCCCTCGGAGTCCTCCGGCAAGGCGGGCGGCGACACCCGCACCGTGCACGTCCAGGGCTACAGCGCCAAGGGCAGGACCCTGACGCTGCACTTCACGGGCGGGGTGTGCGCGAAGTACGCGGCGTCGGCGGAGGAGTTCGGGGGCCGGGTGAGCGTGCGGGTCACCGAGACGCAGAAGAAGGGCACCGTCTGCGTGCAGATGGCGAAGTTCTATACGTTGCCGGTGACGCTCGACGCTCCGCTCGGCGAGCGGAAGGTGGTGACGGCCGACGGGTCCGCCGTGCCGTACGCGCAGAAGAACGCGCCCGGCGGGGTCGAGCCCGCGCCGCGCGACTGAGCGGGCCCGGAGCATGCCGAAGGGGCGGCCCCAGCGGGGCCGCCCCTTCGCGCTGTACCGCTGTACGGCTTAGCTGAACGAGTCGCCACAGGCGCAGGAGCCCGTCGCGTTCGGGTTGTCGATCGTGAAGCCCTGCTTCTCGATGGTGTCGACGAAGTCGATGGAGGCGCCGCCCAGGTACGGGGCGGACATGCGGTCGGTGACGACCTTGACGCCACCGAAGTCCTTCACGACATCGCCGTCGAGCGAGCGCTCGTCGAAGAAGAGCTGGTAGCGCAGGCCGGAGCAGCCACCGGGCTGAACAGCCACACGCAGGGCCAGGTCGTCACGGCCTTCCTGGTCGAGCAGAGCCTTGACCTTGGCGGCGGCTTCGTCGCTGAGGATGATGCCGTCGCTGACGGTGGTGGTCTCGTCCGATACGGACATCTACATCTCTCCCGGGTTGTTCGGAGACTGCTTGCCGACCATTGCAACCGGCAAAGGCCCGGATCCATTCCGGGTTACGCACTTCTTCTCTTCATGCTCGCACACAGTGCGCGGGCGGGGCACGGGGCGGCGGCGGCCGGATGCGTCACATCGACGAATTCACCATCGTCAAACTGACGTGAAGCACGTATGATAGATAGCGTCATTTCGACGAAAAGTCGAGCAGAGCGAAGAAAGGGTGCGTGACGTGACCACGGCCCAGTCCCCCCAGGCCCCCGTTGACCTGGATGTTTCCCCCACGCCTCTGGCGCTCCTGCTGCTCGGCCGCGAGGCCGACCCCAAGAGCGAGCGCGGCGTGGAGTGCCCCGGCGACCTGCCCTCGCCGTCCGACCCGGACCTCGTGGAGCGGGCGCGCGCGGCCAAGGAAAAGCTCGGAGACAAGGTGTTCGTGCTCGGACACCACTACCAGCGCGACGAGGTCATCCAGTTCGCCGACGTCACCGGGGACTCCTTCAAGCTGGCGCGCGACGCGGCGGCCCGGCCCGAGGCCGAGTACATCGTGTTCTGCGGTGTGCACTTCATGGCCGAGTCGGCCGACATCCTGACCGGGGACGACCAGAAGGTCGTGCTTCCGGACCTCGCCGCCGGTTGCTCCATGGCGGACATGGCGACGGCCGAGCAGGTCGCCGAGTGCTGGGACGCGCTGACCGAGGCCGGCATCGCCGAGTCCGTGGTCCCCGTCTCGTACATGAACTCCTCGGCGGACATCAAGGCGTTCACGGGCAAGCACGGCGGCACGATCTGTACGTCCAGCAATGCCGAGCGGGCGCTGAACTGGGCGTTCGAGCAGGGCGAGAAGGTGCTCTTCCTGCCGGACCAGCACCTGGGCCGCAACACGGCCGTCCGTGACCTCGGCATGTCGCTCGACGACTGCGTCGTCTACAACCCGCACAAGCCGAACGGCGGGCTGAGCGTCGAGGAGCTGCGGGCCGCGAAGATGATCCTGTGGCGCGGGCACTGCTCCGTGCACGGGCGGTTCTCGCTGGACTCCGTCAACGACGTGCGGGAGCGGATACCGGGCGTGAACGTGCTGGTCCACCCCGAGTGCAAGAACGAGGTCGTGGCGGCGGCGGACTACGTCGGTTCGACGGAGTACATCATCAAGGCGCTGGAGGCGGCGCCGGCCGGGTCGAAGTGGGCGATCGGCACGGAGCTGAACCTCGTGCGGCGGCTGGCGAACCGGTTCGCCTCCGAGGACAAGGAGATCGTCTTCCTCGACAAGACGGTGTGCTTCTGCTCGACCATGAACCGGATCGACCTTCCGCACCTGGTCTGGACGCTGGAGTCCCTGGCGGACGGCCAGCTGGTCAACCGCATCGAGGTCGACCGCGAGACGGAACAGTTCGCGAAGCTCGCGCTCGAGCGGATGCTGGCGCTGCCGTAACCCATGCCTTCCCGCCGCTGACGGGTGAGCAAATCAAGCCCCTGCGGCGATTGAGCAGCGGGGTCCGGGGCAGAGCCCCGAAACCGGAGGCGGGGCGAGCGCCAGATGAACGCTCGCCCCGCACCGGGGTGCCGCCTTGCCCACCCTGCCGCCCAAGGCGGCAGATTGCCCAAGGCGGCGGGGCCACCGTCAGGCGTTGGCCGGCTCCGGGGCCGGGGTCTGGGGCGGAACCTCTGACCCGCCACCCCGCTTCGCGGAGCGCTTGGCCGCCCGCCGCTCCTTGCGGAGCTCCAGCATCGCGTAGAGCGTCGGCACCAGCAGAAGCGTCAGCAGCGTCGACGAGATCAGACCGCCGATCACGACCACCGCCAGCGGCTGCGCGATGAACCCGCCCTCGCCGGTGACGCCGAGCGCCATCGGGAGCAGCGCGAAGATCGTCGCCAGGGCCGTCATCAGGATCGGGCGCAGCCGGTGCCGCCCGCCCTCGACGACCGCCTCGACCACACCGAGCCCCTGGGCCCGGTACTGGTTGATCAGGTCGATGAGCACGATCGCGTTGGTGACCACGATGCCGATGAGCATCAGCATGCCGATCATCGCCGGGACACCCATCGCCGTACCGGTGGCGACGAGGAGACCGATCGCGCCCGTGGCCGCGAACGGGATCGAGACCAGCAGGATCAGCGGCTGGGCCAGCGACCGGAACGTCGCGACCAGCAGCATGAAGACGATCGCGATCGCCGCGAGCATCGCCAGGCCCAGGTTCTTGAACGCGTCGTCCTGGTCCTCGCTGACGCCGCCGATGGTCGCCGTGGCGCCCTTGGGCAGGTCGAGCGAGGCGAGCTTCGACTGGAGGTCGGCGCTGACCGCGCCCGTGTTGTCGCCGTCCGGCTTCGCCGTGACCGTCGCCGCGCGGGCGCCGTCGATCCGGGTCATCGAGACCGGTCCGTCGACCGTCTTCACGGTGGCGATGTCCCCGAGCGTGACGCCGCCCGGGCCCATCGGCAGCTTCTTCAGCTCGGCCATCGTGGTGGCCGGCTTCGCCGACTTCACGACGATGTCGCGCTCGGTGTCGTCGATCGTCGCCTTGCCACTGGTGGTGCCGCGCACCGCCTGGGTGACGGCGGCGCCGAGCGTGGTGTCGTTGAACCCGGCGGCAGCGGCCTTGGAGTTGGCCTTGACCGAGATCCGCGGCACCGACTGCGACAGGTCGCTGGTGACGTCGGTGACGTCGTCGAGCGAGGCGACCGCGTCGCGGACCTGCTCGGACGCCTTCTCCAGCACGTCGCCGTCGGCGGCCTTCACGACCACGGACAGGTCCTGGCTGCCGAAGCCGTCACCGGCCGCGATCGTCGTCGTACCGACACCCGAGAGCTGTCCGAGCTCGCGCTCGATGCGCTTCTGCGTGGCCTCGTACGTCGAGGAGTCCTTCAGCTTCACCTGGTACGACGCCTGGTTGGTGTCGGTGCCGCCGCCGAAGGCCGCCATGAAGCCGGAGGAGCCGATGGTGACCTGGTAGTCCTCGATCTCGTCGATGCCGGAGAGCATCTTCTCGATCTTCTTCGCGGAGGCGTCGGTTGCCGACAGGCTGGTGCCGGGCGCCAACTCCTGCTTGATGGAGAGGACTTCCTGGTCGCCCTGGTCGAAGAAGTTCGTCTTGAGCATCGGCGCCATGCCGAACGTGCCGACGAGCACGACCACCGCGATCAGCAGCGAGGTGAAGCGGCGGCGCGTCGCGAAGCGCAGCACGGGAACGTAGATCCGCTGCAGCCAGGAGCGCGCCTCCTTCTCCTCGGCCTTGCGCCTGGCCTCCTCCGGGTCGACTCCGCGGGCCGCCTTGGGCGGGCGCAGGAACCAGTAGGAGAGGACCGGGACGACCGTCAGCGACACCAGCAGGGAGGCCAGCAGCGCCGCCGTCACCGTGATGGAGAACGAGCCGAACAGCTCGCCCACCATGCCGCCGACCAGGCCGATCGGCAGGAACACCGCGACGGTGGTGAGGGTCGAGGAGGTGACCGCGCCCGCGACCTCGCGCACGGCCTTGAGGATCGCTTCCCTGCGTTCCTCGCCGTAGCCGAGATGGCGCTTGATGTTCTCCAGGACGACGATCGAGTCGTCGACGACGCGGCCGATCGCGATGGTCAGCGCGCCGAGCGTGAGCATGTTGAGCGACAGGTCGCCCGTCCACAGGACGATCAGCGCGAGGACCACCGACAGCGGGATGGAGACCGCCGTCACGAGCGTCGAGCGCAGCGACGCCAGGAAGATCAGGATCACGATGACCGCGAAGAGCAGGCCGAGCGCGCCCTCCGTGGTCAGGCCCGAGATGGACTTCGAGACGGCCGGGCCCTGGTCGCTGACGACCGTGACGTCGGCGCCGGAGCCGAGGTCGTCGCGGAGCTGCGGCAGCTTGTCCTTGACGGCCTTGGAGATGGAGACGGCCGAGCCGTCCTGGTCCATGGTGACCGCGAGCGACAGGCTGGGCTCGCCGTCGGTGCGGGTGATCGAGTCGGCCGTGGACGGCTGCTGCTTCACCATGGCGATGTCACCGAGGCGTACGGGCTTCTTGACGCCCTCGCCCGTGACCATCAGGTCCTGGATCTGCTTCAGGGACGTGAAGCCGCCGCCGACCTGGACCGTGCGGTTCTTGCCCGCCTCGTCGAGCGAGCCCGCGGGCATGGTGGCGCCGCCGGCCTTCAGGGACTCGGCGAGGGCCTGCGGGTTCACGCCGGCCGCGGCCATCTTGCGGTCGCTCGGCGTGATGTCGACCTGGAGGTCGCGGACGCCGTCGACCGTCACCTGGGAGACGCCGTCGATGTCCTTCAGCGTCGGCACGACGGACTTGTCGAGCTGGTCGGCGAGCGCCTGCTGGTCCTTGTCGGAGGTGACGGCGAGGACGACGGTCGGGATGTCGTCCGTCGAACCGGCGACGACCTGCGGGTCGACATCCTCGGGCAGCTGGGCGCGGGCCCGGTTGACCGCCTGCTGGACGTCGGCGACGAGCTGCTTGCTGCCGTCCGTGCCGTAGTCGAACTGGGCCATCACCAGGGCGTTGCCCTCGCTGGCCGTGGAGGTGACGCCGGTGATTCCGTCGACCGCGTCGATGGAGTTCTCGAGAGGCTCGACGACCTGCTTCTCCACCACGTCCGGGGACGCGCCCTGGTAGGGCGCGATGACGGAGACCATGGGCAGTTCGATCGAGGGCAGCAGCTGCTGCTTGAGCTGAGGGATCGCGATCGCGCCGAAGACGATCGCGATGATCGAAATCAGTCCGACGAGGGCGCGTTGGGCGAGGCTGAATCTCGACAGCCAGGACATGGATCGGGTCTCCGTGGGACGTGAGCGGAAGATGAAGGCCCGTGGCATGACAACCAGTGCGGTGTGAGGCGTGGGCCCACGGTCCACCCTCGGTCATGCGTGCGACCCGATTCGTCGCTCCCAGGTCCCGTTCTTCTCCGCCGCCTACTGCGCCCGGAGTACGTGTCCCGTAAGGGTCACTCCACCCTTGGGCGTACCAGGCCCGATTCGTACGCGATGACGACGAGTTGGGCGCGGTCGCGGGCGCCCAGCTTGGCCATGGCGCGGTTGACGTGGGTCTTCACGGTGAGCGGGCTGACCTCGAGGCGCTCGGCGATCTCGTCGTTGGAGTGACCGCCCGCGACCTGGACAAGGACCTCGCGCTCGCGGCCGGTGAGCGCGGTGAGCCGCTCGGCGCGGCCGTCCGTGAGGCGCTCCCCCTCCTCGTAACCGTCCCCCTGCGCGAGGAACTTGGCGATCAGACCTTTGGTCGCCACGGGCGAGAGCAGGGCGTCGCCCGCCGCCGCGATCCGGACGGCGCCGAGCAGTTCGTCGGGTTCGGCGCCCTTGCCGAGGAAGCCGGAGGCGCCGGCCCGCAGCGACTGCACCACGTACTCGTCGACCTCGAAGGTCGTCAGCATCACGACGTGCACGTGGCACAGCTCCGGGTCCGCGCTGATCTCGCGGGTGGCGGCGAGGCCGTCGGTGCCGGGCATCCGGATGTCCATGAGGACGACGTCGGGGCGCTCGGAGCGGGCGAGGCGGACGGCCTCGGCGCCGTCGGATGCCTCCCCCACCACCTCCATGTCGGGCTCGGAGTCGACGAGCACGCGGAAGGCGCTGCGCAGCAGGGCCTGGTCGTCGGCGAGGAGCACCCTGATCGTCGCGCTGGTCATGTGGTGGCGTCCTCGGGGGTGTCGGTGCCGCCGGTGGAGGTGGTGCCGGCGGGGCGGGCCTTGGTCGGAAGGATCGCATGGACGCGGAAACCGCCGCCGTAGCGCGGTCCCGCGGTGAGGGTGCCGCCGAGGGCGGTGACGCGTTCGCGCATGCCGAGGAGGCCGTGGCCGCCGTTCGCGTCGGGCTCGTCGGGGTCCCGTGGGTAGTCGCCGTGCGAGGCGGCGGCGCCGGGGCCGTTGTCGAGAATGGTGATCTCCACATTGGGGCCCACGCGTACGACGCTGACCTCGGCCTTGGCGTCGGGGCCCGCGTGCTTCTGTACGTTCGTCAGCGCTTCCTGTACGACACGGAAGGCGGCGAGGTCGACGGCGGCGGGCAGCGCGGGGGCGTCCTTCGCGCGGGCCACCTCGACGGGCAGGCCCGCGTGCCGGAAGGTGTCGACGAGGTCGTCGAGCCGGTCGAGGCCGGGGGCGGGCTCGGTGGGTGCCTCCGGGTCCCCGGTCTGCCTCAACAGGCCGACCGTGGCACGGAGTTCGTTGAGGGCGGAGCGGCTGGCCTCGCGGACGTGGGAGAGCGCTTCCTTGGCCTGGTCGGGGCGCCGGTCCATGACGTGGGCCGCGACGCCGGCCTGCACGTTCACGAGGGCGATGTGGTGGGCGACGACGTCGTGCAGGTCGCGGGCGATCCGCAGCCGCTCCTCCGCGACGCGGCGCCGGGCCTCCTCCTCGCGGGTGCGCTCGGCGCGTTCGGCGCGCTCGCGGATCGCGGTGACGAAGGCGCGGCGGGAGCGGACGGCGTCGCCGGCGGCCGCGGCCATGCCGGTCCACGCGAAGATCCCCAGGTTCTCCTGGGAGTACCAGGGCAGCGGTCCCGCGAACATGGCGATGCCGGTCAGTACGGCCATGGTCGCCAGGCCTACGCGCCAGGTGGTGGGGCGGTCGGTGGTCGCGGCGACGGTGAAGAGGGCGACGACCGCGGACATCACGACGGGGGCGCGGGGGTCGCCGGTGACCAGTTCGACGACGGAGACGGTGGAGGTCGCGGCCAGTACGTACCAGGGGGCGCGGCGGCGGAACACGAGGGCGGCGGCGCCCAGCAGCATCAGGACGAGGCTGAGCACGTTCGGGGTTCTGGCACCCCAGGCGTACGTTCCCTCCGGGCCGTGCGGGTCGACGAAGGAGCCGGCGACCATGCAGAGGAGGACACCGAACGCGAGGGTCGCGTCCAGGGCCAGAGGATGCGTCCTGGCCCACCGTACGAAGGGGTTCACCGGGTTCACGGTAGCGGGTCGCCTGCCGGCGGGACCGGGGGTGTGGGGTGCGCTGGGCCGGGGGCCGGGGCTGTACCGGGGGCGGGGGGACCGGGGGCTTCGGCCCCGCGGGGCCAGGGGTGGAGCTGTACCGGGGTCGGGGCCAGGCGGCCCGTGACTGCCCCACGGTGTGTTCCGCAGTGCCTTCGCCCCTCTCCCACCCACCCGCCCCCTCCGGGGGCTCCGGCCCCCGTGGCCCAGGGGCGCAACGAGGTCGGCGCATGCCGCAATTGCTGCGCAGGCACGGGGTGTTGGGCCGACCAGGGACGAGGCCCGCCACGGGAGCGCCCGAACGGCGCCGGGGCGTAAACCCCGTGGCGAGTGCCTCCCGTAACGGTTGCGCGGCACCGGGGGCCGCCTTGCCCACCCTGCCGCCCCAGGCGGCAGATTGCCCAAGCCGGTGACGGCCCACCGCGACGGGTGGGAAGCCGGACCCTCGGCAGAACACCCGAGGCGGTGGCGGTCGACCGCAATGGGTGGGGGGCCGGACCTTCGGCAGAACACGCGAGGCGGTGGCCGTCGACCGCAACGGGTCGGGTGGGGAGCCGACCTCGAGACGGAATCGGCCCACAGGAACGGGAGGCGAGACGGATCGGCGGCGGGACCCCGTGAGCCGACGCCCCTGGAGGGGCGGGCTCGGGCAGGGGTGTCACTCGCCGGTAGGCCGGCACGTTCAAGCCCCTGCGGCGATTGAGCAGCGGGGTCCGGGGCAGAGCCCCGAGGCCGTAACGCCGGCGCGGCAGAACCCGCCCCAACCGGGACCGACGCCCCCGGAACCCGGCGGAGCCGCGTGTCAGCCCGGGATCAGGCCGTCGTCGCTGAGCATGTCGCGGACCTCCGCCAGCGTGGCGTCCGCCGCGGGCAGGATCAGCTCCGACGGCTCAAGGGCGTCGTCCGGCAGCGGAGCGCCCAGGCGGCGGACCGCGTCCAGGAGAGCGGTGAGCGTGCGGCGGAACGCCGCCTCGTCACCGCTCTCCATCTCCGCGAGGAGTTCGTCGTCGAGCTTGTTGAGTTCGGTGAAGTGGTCGTCCGCCAACTCCACCTGGCCCTCCCCCATGATCCGGACGATCATGTCGGCCTCCTCAAGGCACTACAGGCTCTACAGGCGCTACTGCTTGTCGAAGCGCGGGGTGTCCTGGGGCTGCTGCGCGGACTGACCCTGTTCCTGGCCGCCCTCGAGCGCCTGCTGCGAGGAGGACGAGCCTCCGGACAGCTCCGCCTTCATGCGCTGCAGCTCCAGCTCTACATCCGTACCACCGGAGAGCCGGTCCAGCTCGCTCTGGATGTCGTCCTTGGCGAGGCCGGACGAGTCGTCGAGCGCGCCGGAGGCGAGCAGCTCGTCGATCGCGCCGGCCCGCGCCTGCAGCTGCGCGGTCTTGTCCTCGGCACGCTGGATCGCCATGCCGACGTCGCCCATCTCCTCGGAGATGCCGGAGAACGCCTCGCCGATCCGGGTCTGCGCCTGCGCCGCCGTGTACGTCGCCTTGATCGTTTCCTTCTTGGTGCGGAAGGCGTCGACCTTGGCCTGCAGCCGCTGGGCCGCGAGGGTGAGCTTCTCCTCCTCGCCCTGAAGCGTCTGGTGCTGCGTCTCCAGGTCCGTGACCTGCTGCTGGAGCGCGGCACGGCGGGACAGCGCCTCGCGGGCCAGGTCCTCCCTGCCGAGCGCGAGCGCCTTGCGGCCCTGGTCCTCGAGCTTGGAAGACTGGGACTGGAGCTGACCGAGCTGCAGCTCCAGGCGCTTGCGGGAGGTCGCGACGTCCGCGACTCCCCTGCGTACCTTCTGGAGCAGCTCCAGCTGCTTCTGGTACGAGTAATCGAGGGTTTCGCGCGGGTCCTCGGCCCGGTCAAGGGCCTTGTTCGCCTTCGCGCGGAAGATCATCCCCATACGCTTCATGACACCGCTCATGGGCTTCGCGCGCCCCCTTCTGACAGATCCAGCCTTGGTCCAGCTCCAGCACTGCGACAGAAACCACAGTACGGGTCCTGCCTCTATTACCGCACTGTTCAGGTACGGATGCGCTCATCCCCGAGGACGACTGCTTCCGGCCCCGCTCCGGCGCAAGGAGTAGATGACCCCTGACCTGAGGACGCGGGGTGTTGTCGGATCGTTCCCCACTGGCCTGTGGTCGATGCACGACCACCACGTACCCTGGCGATTGTGTTCCGTAGCCGATCCAAGGACGACAAGGCCCAGGCCGCGCAGGCCAAGGTGACCATGTCCAAAGAACCCCGAGACCCGCAGGCGCCCAAGGGCCGCCCCACGCCGAAGCGCAGCGAGGCCCAGACGCAGCGCCGCAGCGTGGCCAACACCAAGATGACGCCGAAGGAGGCCCGCAACCGCTCGCGCGACGAGCGCCGCACCGCGATGCAGCGCCAGCGCGAGGCGCTGGCCAACGGCGACGAGCGTTACCTGCCGGCCCGTGACAAGGGCCCGGTGCGCAAGTTCGCGCGCGACTTCGTCGACTCGCGCTTCGCGATCGCCGAGTACTTCCTGCCGATGGCGGTGGTCATCCTCGTCCTGAGCATGATCCGCGTCGGTTCGCTGCAGAACATCGCGCTGCTGCTGTGGCTGTTCGTGATCGTCGCGATCGTGGTGGACTCGGCCGTCACCGGCTTCCGCCTGAAGAAGATCCTCGCGGAGAAGTTCCCGAACGAGCGCCGCAAGGGCGCCGTCGCGTACGCGCTCATGCGCACGCTCCAGATGAAGCGACTGCGCCTGCCGAAGCCGCAGGTCAAGCGCGGAGAGCGGCCCTGAGCACGGAGGCTTTCGCCGGCGACGCTGTGCACTCCTGGCTGGACAAGCTCGGCGGGCTTCGCAACATCGTGCGCCAGGAGCTGGTGGCCCGGCAGCTCGACGAGCAGCTGGCCGCGCGGTTCCCCGTCGGCCAGCGGCTGCGGGTGCTCGACGTGGGGATGGGCCAGGGCACACAGGCGCTGCGCCTCGCCCGCGCCGGGCACAAGGTGACCGGCGTGGAGCAGGATCCGGACATGGTCGCCGTGGCGGGCCGGGCGCTCGCCACGGAGCCCGCGGGGGTCCGCGACCGGGTCCGGCTGGTGCAGGGCAACGGCATGGACACCGGTGTGCACTTCCTGCCGGGCAGCTTCGACGTCGTGCTCTGTCACGGCGTCCTGATGTACGTCGAGGATCCCGACGCGCTGCTCGCGGGCCTGGCCAGGATGCTGGCGCCGGGCGGGCTGCTCTCGCTGGTCGTGCGCAATGGTGACGCGCTCGCGATGCGGCCGGGGCTCGCCGGTGACTGGATCGGCGCGCTCGGCGCCTTCGAGTCGACGAAGTACACGAACCGGCTCGGGCTCGACGTCAGGGCCGACCGGCTCGACCCGCTGACGGAGACGCTCGCGGGGATCGGGGCGCCGCTGCACGCCTGGTACGGGGTGCGGGTCTTCACCGATCAGGCGGGGGACGACGTGGTGGCGTCGGAGCACGGGGAGCTGCAGACGTTGCTCGCCGCGGAGGAGCGGGCGGGGCGTTCCGACCCGTACCGGCGGGTGGCGGCGCTGCTCCATTTGTGCGGGGTGCGGGGCTGAGGTCGACCGAGCGTTTCGCCTCGGCCGACCTCGTTTCGGCGGATGTGGTTGCGGTCTCGGGGCTCTGCCCCGGACCCCGCTGCTCAATCGCCGCAGGGGCTTGATTTGCTCAGCCGCCGCACCAGCGCGAAAAGCCGCCCTACGCCGAGGCGTCCGTGTCCGCTTCCTCCGCATGGAGGCTCATCGGCCCGTAGATCACCTTGTCGTCCTCACGGAGAGTGACCTGGTCGGCGCCCCCGTCCGCGAGCTGCTTCCAGTACTCGCCGACCCAGGACTCGGCGTCCCCCTGCGTGGTGAACTCCTCGGGCTGTACCGCGGGAGCCACCTCCGTCCCGTCGGACTTCTCGAACCGCCACGTCCACGCCGCCATGTCAGCCTCCCGGTCTCGGACGTCCGCTGTACCGCTTGTCCCCGGAAGCCTATCCGGGCGCGCGTCGATCAAGGGGGCGCGGGAGGATCTTCCTGTGGAACTGACACTGCTCGGCACCGGCGGCCCCGACGGGCTGCCCCGCCCCGACTGCCCTTGCGCCGCCTGCGCGACCGCGCTCGGCCGCGACGCCCGTGCCGCGACGGCGGTCCTGATCGACGGGACGCTGCTGCTCGACCTGACGCCGGGGGCCGCGTTCGCGGCGGCCCGTTCGGGGCACAGCCTCGGCGGCGTACGGCAGGTCCTGCTCTCGCATCCGCACGACGGGCCCGCGGTCGAGGTGCCCGCGGGGCTTCCGCAGCCCGGCCGGGTGCCGGACGGCCGGGAGCTGGCGCTCATGAGCGGGCACCGGGTGCGGGCGCTCGCCCTGGACGCGCCGGGCACCGGCTACGAGGTGACCGGGCCCGAGGGCGAGCGGCTGCTGTATCTGCCGCCGGGCACCGCTCCCGCGGGCTTCGACGAGCCACGGGTGCCGTACGAGATGGTCCTCGCGGACGTCGTCGGACGCCCCGACGCGCTCGCCCGGCTGCGCTCCGTGGGCGCGATCGGCCCGACCACCGACGTCCTCGCCGTCCATCTGGACCATGACGTGCCGCCCGGTCCCGAGCTGACGCGACGGCTCGCGGCCGCGGGCGCGCGGGCCGTGCCCGACGGCACGACCCTGGACGTCGGCACGTACGAGGACGTGCCCGATGTTCCGCGCAGAACGCTGGTGCTCGGCGGGGCGCGGTCCGGGAAGTCGGTGGAGGCGGAGCGGCGCCTGGAGGCGTTCCCCGATGTGCTGTACGTGGCGACCGGCGGGACGCGCGGCGGGGACACGGAGTGGGCGCAGCGGGTGGCCGCGCACCGGGAGCGGCGGCCCGGGTCCTGGCGGACGGCGGAGACCTGCGACCTCGTACCGCTGTTGGAGGACCCCGAGGACTCCGCCCCGCTGCTCGTCGACTGTCTGTCGCTGTGGCTGACGTACGCGATGGACGAGGTGGGGGCCTGGGACGACGCCGAGTGGGCGGGCGGCGGCGAGAAGGCGCTGCGGGAGCGGGTCTCCGAGCTGGTCGACGCCGTGCGGCGTACGCGGCGCACCGTCGTCGCCGTCTCGAACGAGGTGGGTTCGGGGATCGTGCCCGCGACCGCCTCGGGGCGCCGCTACCGGGACGAACTGGGCCGGCTGAACGCGGCGTTCGCGGCCGAGTGCGAGCACGTGCTGCTCGTCGTCGCGGGCCAGCCGCTCGCGCTGCGCGGCTGACCCACCGGCTCACGCGTCCGGGTCGCGGCGCGCGATCACCCGGTACGCGTTGGAGAAGCGGGTGCGGCGGGCCAGCGGGGCGAGCAGCCGGTCGGCCGCGCAGGCGGCGAGGAACGCGGGCGCGACGGCGTACATGAGGACCTTGCGCAGGACGCGGTGGGCCTCGCCGGGGGCCTTGGTGCGCCACGGGTCGTCGGCGTCGGGCAGGTGCCGGCCCGCGAACAGGGCGAGTCCCGCCGCGAGATCCAGCGGGACGTGGGCCGCGCGGCGGTCGACGGCGACGACCGTGTAGCCGAGGGCGCGCAGTTCGGCGCGGAGGTTGGCGAGCGGGATCAGGTGCAGGTGCTGCGGCTGGAAGTACGAGATCCACCACTTGCCGAGGAGCTTCGCGAAGCGGCTCTCGGGGTCGGGCAGCTCGATCATCAGATGCCCGCCGGGGCGCAGCACGCGGCGCGCCGCCTTCAGTTCCTCGCGCGGATCGCGGGAGCGGTCCAGGTGATGGAACATGCTCAGCGCGTCGTAGCCGCCCTCAAGGCTGGGGGCGAGGTCGGTGAGCAGGCCCTGGTGGGCCCGTTCGACGCGGCCCGCCCTGCGGGCCTGCTCGA
This sequence comes from Streptomyces sp. NPDC107575, assembly GCF_055657265.1. NCBI lineage: Bacteria > Bacillati > Actinomycetota > Actinomycetes > Kitasatosporales > Streptomycetaceae > Streptomyces > Streptomyces sp. NPDC107575. Next base: position 484,402 of record NZ_JBVKBG010000003.1, read on the forward strand.
CGCCTTCGCCGCTGTCGAGGCCGTCGAAGGCGGTGTACGGGAGGACCTCCTGGGCGGCCGCGGGGAAGTGGCCCTGGCCCGTACCGACGTCGAGCCAGCTCTCCGGTTCGGTGAACGCGGCGAGGGCGCGGGCACGCGACCGGTCGCGGTGGGCCGAGGTGCGCGCACGGAAGATCCACTCGGCCTGATCGGCGTAGCGGCCCTCGCAGAAGTCCCGGTAGTAGAAGTCCAGTCCCTCCGGGGTGAGGCGGGGGTTCTGGAACGAGTGGGCGCAGGACCCGCACTGGACGAGGGTGAAGCTGCCGGGCTTGTGCTGGAGGAGGTCGGTGGTGCGCAGGCGGGTGCGCAGCCGGGTGCTGCCGCACCAGGGGCAGTCGGGGCGGCGCGGCTCGTGGAAGCGTTCGGTGCCCTGGGCGAGTTCGGTGAGATACGCGGGGCGGCGCTCGGCGACGGCCTGAGGGGTGGCGGGGGCGGTCATGGGGAGGCCTCCAGTCATCGTCTGCGTTACCGCAACAAGCGCGCGGGATATGACAATTCGGCGCGAACATGAACGCAACCGATCATCTATGGGCGATTCCTGACACCCTCGGGGCGACTCACCGCTCGCCGCTTGCGTCCGCCGGAAGGACGCACCCATCGGTGTCCCGTGACGGACGGTGCAGCTGGGGCCAGACCCTCGCGGCGGCCGGTACTGTTCGGCGAATGAGCTCGCTGAACCTCGACGACTTCACCGATCTGATCGAGCGCCCCGACGGCGGGACCCGCCGCGATGCCGAGGAACGCAGGGCACGCTTCGCCGTGCCGCCGGGCGCCCTCGGCCGCCTCGACGAACTGGGCGAGTGGCTGAGTGCCGCCCAGGGCGCGGTGCCCGTACGACCGGTCGCGCGGCCGCGCCTGGTCCTCTTCGCGGGCGACCACGGCGTGGCCGATCTCGACGTGTCGAAGCGGGCCGCGGGCAGCGCGGCCGGCCTCGTACGGGAGGTCGTCGAGGGCGCCTCCACGGGCGCGGTGCTCGCGCGCCGGCTCGGCGTCGGCGTACGGGTCGTCGACCTCTCCCTCGACTGCGAGCCCGACGAACTGCCCAAGTCGGTCGACGACCGGCGCGTGCGGCGCGGCTCGGGGCGCATCGACACCGAGGACGCGCTCACCCTCGAAGAGGCGGAGGCCGCGTTCCGCGCGGGCATGGCGGTCGCCGACGAGGAGGCCGACTCCGGTACGGATCTCGTCGTCCTCGGCGACATCAGCGTCGGCGGCACGACGGCCGCGGCCACGCTCATCGCCGCGCTGTGCGGCACGGACGCGTCCGTCGTCACGGGCCGCGGCGGCGAACCCATCGACGACCTCGCCTGGATGCGCAAGTGCGCGGCGGTCCGCGACGCGCTGCGCCGGGCCCGGCCCGTCCTCGGCGACCAGCTCCAGCTCCTCGCCACGGTGGGCGGCGCCGACCTCGCGGCGGCGACCGGCTTCCTGCTCCAGTGCGCGGTGCGGCGCACGCCCGTGCTCCTCGACGGCGTGGTCTCCGCGGCCTGTGCGCTCGTCGGCCAGCGCGTCGCGTTCCGCGCCCCCGACTGGTGGCTCGCGGCCCACGCCAGCGGCGAACCGGCCCAGGCGAAGGCGCTCGACCGGATGGCCATGGACGTCCTCCTCGACCAGGACGTCCGCGTCGGCGGCGGCACCGGCGGCCTCCTCGCCCTCCCGCTGGTCCAGGCGGCCGCCGCGCTCGCGGCCGAGCTCCCGGAGACCACGGAGCCCGCGAAGGAAGACGACTAGCACCAGTGGACGGCATACGTTTCGCCTTCGGGACCCTCACGGTGTTCCGGGTGAAGGTCACCCGCTGGGACCGCGAGGCCGCCCGGGCCGGGATGCTCTGCGCGCCGCTCGTCGGCTTGGCCGTCGGGCTCGTGGCGGCCGCGGCGGGCGTGGCGCTGACGTTCCTCGGGGCGAACGCGCTGCTCGCCGCCGTCGCCGCGGTCGCGGTGCCGGCGGCGCTGACCCGCGGGCTGCATCTCGACGGGCTCGCGGACGTCGCGGACGGCCTGGGCAGCGGGAAGCCCGCGGACGACGCGCTGCGGATCATGAAGCAGTCGGACATCGGCCCCTTCGGCGTGGTGACCCTCGTCCTGGCGCTGTTCGCCCAAGTCGCGGTCCTGGCCGACCAGTTCGGCCACTCGTGGTGGCGCGGCGCCCTCGCGGCGACCGTCTCCGCGGTCACCGCGCGCCTCGCCCTGACCTTCGCCTCCCGCACCGGCGTCCCGGCCGCCCGCCCGGAGGGCCTCGGCGCGGCGGTCGCGGAAACGGTGTCGCGGCGGGCGGCGCTGATCGTGGGGGCGGTGGTGGTCGCGGCGACGGCCGCCCTCTCCCTCCAGGCCGCCCTGGCGGTCGTCCTGGGCTGTGCGACGGCCGAGTTGCTGTCCCGCCGCTGCGTCTCCCGCTTCGGCGGAGTCACGGGCGACGTCTTCGGCGCCCTGGCCGAGACAGCGGCCACGACATCCCTGGTGATCCTGACCTTAGGCTGAGCAAATTAAGCCCCTGCGGCGATTGAGCAGCGGGGTCTGGGGCAGCGCCCCAGCGGTGGGCCGCACCTGGACGAAGCACCCCAAGAACGACGGGCGTAGGCTCGGCCCCGGGCGGGCCAACTACCCCCGGCCCCGGCAAAGAAGCCGATCCACCCGATGAAAGAGGGACCTCACCACCGTGACTGCTCTGACTCTCAGCACCGCCGCGGCGACCGGCCTCCGCGCCGACGCGATCGTCGTCGGCGTCGTCAAGGGCGACAAGGGCCCGGTCGTCGCGCACGGCGCGGAAGCCGTGGACAAGGCGTACGACGGAAAGCTCGGTTCCGTCCTGGAGGCCCTCGGCGCCAGTGGCGGCGAGGGCGAGGTGACCAAGCTCCCCGCCCCGTCCGGCTTCAAGGCGCCGATCGTGCTGGCGGTCGGTCTCGGCGGCGAGCCGGAGAAGGACGGCGCGTACGACGGCGAGGCGCTGCGCCGCGCCGCCGGTGCCGCGGCCCGCGCCCTGGCCGGCTCGAAGAAGGCCGCGTTCGCGCTGCCCGTCGACGACGCCGAGGACGCCGGCGCGATCGCGGAGGGCGCCCTGCTCGGCGCCTACGCGTTCGACGCCTACAAGGAGTCCGCGAAGGACCCGAAGAACGGCAAGGGCCCGCTCGCCGAGGTCGCGATCCTCGGCGGCAAGCCCCGCGACAAGGCGTACAAGGCGGCCGTCGAGCGCGCTCTCGCGCTGACCGAGGAGCTCAACCGCGCCCGCGACCTGATCAACACCCCGCCGAACGACCTGAACCCGGAGTCCTTCGCCGCCGTCGCCCAGGCCGCGGCCAAGGAGCACGGCATCAAGGTGCAGGTGCTCGACGTGAAGGCCCTGGAGAAGGGCGGCTACGGCGGCATCCTCGGCGTCGGCGCCGGTTCCGCCTCCGGCCCGCGCCTGGTGAAGCTCTCGTACAAGTCCACGAAGGCGAAGAAGCACCTCGCGTTCGTCGGCAAGGGCATCACCTACGACTCGGGCGGCATCTCGCTCAAGCCGGCGGGGCACAACGAGACGATGAAGTGCGACATGGCCGGCGCCGCCGCCGTGTTCGCCGCGGTCGTCGCCGCCGCGCGCCTCGGGCTCGAGGTGAACGTCACCGGTTGGCTGGCGCTCGCCGAGAACATGCCGTCGGGCTCGGCCACCCGCCCCGGCGACGTGCTGCGCATGTACTCGGGCAAGACGGTCGAGGTCCTGAACACGGACGCCGAGGGCCGCCTCGTGCTCGCCGACGCCATCGCCAAGGCCTCCGAGGAGACCCCGGACGCGATCGTCGACGTCGCGACGCTGACCGGCGCGATGATGCTGGCGCTCGGCTCCCGCACGTTCGGCATCATGGCCAACGACGACGCCTTCCGCGGCTCGATCCACGAGGCCGCCGAGGAGTCCGGCGAGCCGGCCTGGCCGATGCCGCTGCCGACGCACCTGCGCAAGGGCATGGACTCGTCGACCGCCGACATCGCCAACATGGGCGAGCGGATGGGCGGCGGCCTGGTCGCAGGACTGTTCCTCCAGGAGTTCGTCGGCGAGGGCATCACGTGGGCCCACCTCGACATCGCCGGACCGGCCTTCAACGAGTCGGCCCCGTTCGGTTACACGCCCAAGGGCGGCACGGGTTCCGCGGTCCGTACGCTGGTCCGCCTCGCGGAGCGGACGGCGGCGGGCGACCTCGGCTGAGCCTCCGCAGACCTGGCGAAGTCACTGTTCAGCCCCCGGTGCACGGCACCGGGGGCTGTTCGCTTTCGACGAAATCCGCGTGTTTGTCCCCGCTCGCCACAGCTGTTTCCGGTGTAACAGCCGTCTCACCCCGGAGCCCGACGTCCCGACTCCCGCCGACAAGTGCGAGGATGGGGTACGGCAGGACAGGGCCCTCACCCAGGGCCGAAGAACGAGCGGCCGAACACCCCGCCGCCCGGTCGTCGGAGACCGGCGTACGGCGCACATGCATGGAGGACGTGACGTGGCGAACGACGCCAGCACCGTTTTCGACCTAGTGATCCTCGGCGGTGGCAGTGGCGGTTACGCCGCGGCCCTGCGCGGAGCGCAGCTGGGCCTGGACGTCGCCCTGATCGAGAAGAACAAGGTCGGCGGCACCTGCCTGCACGTTGGTTGCATCCCCACCAAGGCGTTGCTGCACGCCGGTGAGATCGCCGACCAGGCTCGCGAGTCCGAGCAGTTCGGCGTGAAGGCCACCTTCGAGGGCATCGACATGCCCGCCGTCCAGAAGTACAAGGACGAGGTCGTCACCGGTCTGTACAAGGGCCTGCAGGGGCTGATCGCCTCCCGCAAGGTGACGTACATCGAGGGTGAGGGCAAGCTCTCCTCCCCGACGTCCGTGGACGTCAACGGCCAGCGCGTCCAGGGCCGCCACGTCCTCCTCGCGACCGGCTCCGTGCCGAAGTCGCTGCCGGGCCTGGAGATCGACGGCAACCGCATCATCTCCTCGGACCACGCGCTGAAGCTGGACCGCGTCCCGAAGTCCGCGATCGTCCTGGGCGGCGGCGTCATCGGCGTCGAGTTCGCCTCGGCGTGGAAGTCCTTCGGCACCGACGTCACGGTCGTCGAGGGCCTCAAGCACCTCGTCCCGGTCGAGGACGAGAACAGCTCCAAGCTCCTGGAGCGCGCGTTCCGCAAGCGCGGCATCAAGTTCAACCTCGGCACCTTCTTCGAGAAGGCCGAGTACACGCAGGACGGCGTCCGCGTGACCCTCGCCGACGGCAAGACCTTCGAGGCCGAGGTCCTCCTGGTCGCCATCGGCCGCGGCCCGGTCTCCCAGGGCCTCGGCTACGAGGAGCAGGGCGTGGCCATGGACCGTGGCTTCGTCCTCGTCGACGAGTACATGCAGACGAACGTGCCGACCGTCTCGGCCGTCGGTGACCTGGTCCCGACCCTCCAGCTCGCGCACGTCGGCTTCGCCGAGGGCATCCTGGTGGCGGAGCGGCTGGCCGGCCTGAACCCGGTTCCGGTCGACTACGACGGCGTCCCGCGCGTGACCTACTGCCACCCGGAGGTCGCCTCCGTCGGTATCACCGAGGCCAAGGCCAAGGAGATCTACGGTGCGGACAAGGTCGTCGCCCTGAAGTACAACCTCGCGGGCAACGGCAAGTCCAAGATCCTGAAGACCGCGGGCGAGATCAAGCTCGTGCAGGTCAAGGACGGTGCCGTGGTCGGCGTCCACATGGTCGGCGACCGCATGGGCGAGCAGGTCGGCGAGGCCCAGCTGATCTACAACTGGGAAGCGCTGCCCGCCGAGGTCGCCCAGCTCGTGCACGCCCACCCGACGCAGAACGAGGCGCTCGGCGAGGCCCACCTGGCCCTCGCGGGCAAGCCGCTGCACGCGCACGACTAGCAGCCACGCCCCGTCGCAGTTTGGGCGCGACGACCCACCCACAGACTTCCGCACTGCGTTGCCGCGCATTGCACATCGTTAAGGAGCAACAGAAACCATGGCGGTTTCCGTATCCCTTCCGGCGCTCGGTGAGAGCGTCACCGAAGGCACTGTCACCCGCTGGCTGAAGGCCGAGGGCGAGCGCGTCGAGGTCGACGAGCCGCTGCTCGAGGTCTCGACCGACAAGGTCGACACCGAGATCCCCTCCCCCGCCGCCGGCGTGCTGGCCTCCATCAAGGTCGCCGAGGACGAGACGGTCGAGGTCGGCGCCGAGCTGGCCGTCATCGACGACGGCTCCGGCGCCCCCGCCGCCGAGCCCGCCCCGGCCGCCGCCGAGGCCCCGGCCGCCGAGCCGGCCCCGGCGCAGGAGGCCCCGGCCCCCGCCGCCGAGCCGGCCCCGGCCGCTCAGGAAGCCCCCGCCGCCCCGGCCGGTGGCGCCTCCGGCACCGACGTCGTGCTGCCCGCCCTGGGCGAGTCGGTCACCGAGGGCACCGTCACCCGCTGGCTCAAGGAGGTCGGCGAGGAGGTCGCGGAGGACGAGCCGCTGCTCGAGGTCTCCACGGACAAGGTCGACACCGAGATCCCCTCCCCGGTCGCGGGCGTGCTGCTCGAGGTCGTCGTGGGCGAGGACGAGACCGCCGAGGTCGGCGCCAAGCTCGCCGTCATCGGTGCCCCGGGTGCCGCCCCGGCCGCCGCCGAGGCCCCGGCTCCGGCCGCCCCGGCCGCCGCTCCGGCTCCGGCTCCGGCTCCGGCCCCCGAGCCCGCCCCGGCCCCGGCCGCCCCCGCGGCTCCGGCTGCCCCGGCCGCGCCCGCCGCCCCGGCTGCCCCGGCCCCCGCGCCGGCCGCCCCGGCTCCGGCCCCGGTCGCCCCGGCCGCTCCGGCCTCCCCCGCCGCGCCGGTCACCCCGGCCGACGAGGGCGCGTACGTGACCCCGCTGGTGCGCAAGCTCGCCTCCGAGCACGGCGTCGACCTGTCCACGGTCAAGGGCACCGGCGTCGGTGGCCGCATCCGCAAGCAGGACGTGACCGCCGCCGCCGAGGCCGCCAAGGCCCAGGCTCCGGCCGCCCCGGCCGCCGCCGCGCCGAAGGCCCCCTCCCTGGAGGCCTCGCCGCTGCGTGGCCAGACGGTCAAGCTGCCGCGCATCCGCAAGGCCATCGCGGACAACATGCACAAGGCGCTGCAGGAGCAGGCTCAGCTGTCCTCGGTCATCGAGGTCGACATCACCAAGCTGATGAAGCTCCGCAACAAGGCCAAGAACGGCTTCGCCGCCCGCGAGGGCGTCAAGCTGTCCCCGATGCCGTTCTTCGTCAAGGCCGCCGTCCAGGCGCTGAAGGCCCACCCGGTCATCAACGCCCGCCTGAACTACGACGAGGGCACCATCACCTACTTCGACTCCGAGAACGTCGGCATCGCCGTCGACTCGGAGAAGGGCCTGATGACCCCGGTCATCAAGGGCGCGGGTGACCTCAACATCGCGGGCATCGCCAAGAAGACCGCCGAGCTGGCCGACAAGGTCCGCACGAACAAGATCGCCCCGGACGACCTGTCCGGCGCGACCTTCACGATCTCCAACACGGGATCGCGCGGCGCCCTCTTCGACACCGTCATCGTCCCGCCGAACCAGGTCGCCATCCTGGGCATCGGTGCCACGGTCAAGCGCCCGGTCGTCATCTCCGACCCGGAGCTCGGCGACACCATCGCCGTCCGTGACATGACGTACGTGACGCTCTCCTACGACCACCGTCTGGTGGACGGCGCGGACGCCGCCCGCTACCTGACGACGGTCAAGCAGATCCTCGAGGCCGGCGAGTTCACCGCCGAGCTCGGTCTGTAAAGACAGCAGGTGCACGACGGCGCCCCCGACCGGAGACTTCCGGTCGGGGGCGCCGTCGTACGCGCGCGTGCGTAGCCGCACGCCCGGGCGGGCACCCCCTTGTGTAGCCCGCCCCCGACAAACGCTCTCTGTAACCGGCATCACCCGTCGCATGCGCGGCCGTACCCCGTCTGGCCAGGGCGGCGGCCGTATTGTCTAAGGGTCCCCGCCGACCCACCGGGTCCACCCTGCCAAGGAGCCCCCATGACCGCGCCCGTCGTCCACTCGCTTCGCGATCAGATCCGCGAGCACATCGTCGAGGGGATCGTCAGCGGCCGCTGGAAGCCGGGCGAGCGCATCGTGGAGCGCCGGATCGCGACCGAGCTGGAGGTCTCGCAGACCCCGGTGCGCGAGGCGCTGCGGGAGCTGGAGTCGCTGCGGCTCATCGAGTCGGCGCCGAACAAGGGCGTGCGCGTACGGAATCTGAGCGCGGCGGACCTGGAGGAGTCCTACCCCGTCAGGGCGGGCCTGGAGGCGATCGCGGCGGAGCTGGCGGCCGACCACCTCGCCGACGACTGCTCGGCCCTCGAACCCCACGTGGAGGCCCTCTACAGGGCCGACCAGGAGGCGGACGGGACCGCCCAGGTGCGGCACACGGTCGCCTTCCACCGGGCGCTGGTGCGGGCGGCGGACAACTCCGTGCTGCTGCACACGTGGGAGGGGCTCGGCATCGAGGTCTTCACCGCCCTGTCCATCCGCTGGCTCGGCACCGTGCAGCAGTCGTACGCGGAGGAGCACGCCGATCTCGTCGCCGCGTTCCGGCGCCGCGACCCGGAGATCGCGGCCCTCGTGAAGGCCCACGTCCTGGGGTGTGCGCCCCGCGCATGAGACGTCACGTTCCGCTTCTCTGACCAGGCACTCCGTGCCCTGAGCGACGAAATCCGGCGACACCCTGTGCCGACTTTCTCGATCTGAAGAGGTTTTGCGGGTGAATCCTTTGATCGATCATCGATCAGGGAGTTACAGTCGCCGACGGGTCCCCACCCGGACCTCGCCCTGTCCTGCCAAAGGCAACGGGCACCCCCACCCAACCCCTTTCGACTCAGGAAGGCGTGCGGCGACTATGACCGACCCCATGCGCATCCAGCCGAGCGAGCTCGACCAGCTCCCGGACCGCGACCCCGAGGAGACCGCCGAATGGCAGGCCTCCCTGGACGCCGTTACTCAGGCGGCCGGGCCGCACCGCGCCGCGTACCTCATGCGGCGGACGCTGGAAGGCGCCGAAGCGGGCGGCCTGGCGCTGCCGAAGCTTCTTGAGACGGACTACCTCAACTCCATCCCCACCGCCGCCGAGCCGGAGTTCCCGGGCGACGAGGAGATGGAAGCGAAGATCACCGCGTACAACCGCTGGAACGCGGCGGCGATGGTGACCCGCGGCTCGAAGCACGGCGTCGGCGGCCACATCGCCACCTTCGCCTCGGCCGCCTGGCTCTACGAGACCGGCTTCAACCACTTCTTCCGCGGCAAGGAGGGCGACGGCTCGGGCGACCAGCTCTACATCCAGGGCCACGCCTCGCCCGGCATCTACGCCCGCGCGTTCCTCGACGGCCGCCTCTCCGAGCAGCAGCTCGACAACTTCCGCCGCGAGGCGGGTGGCAACGGCCTGCCGTCGTACCCGCACCCGCGTCGTCTCCCCTGGCTGTGGGAGTTCCCGACCGTGTCCATGGGCCTCGGCCCGCTCTCCGCCGTCTACCAGGCGCGGTTCAACCGCTATCTGACGGCGCGGAACATCAAGGACACGTCGAACTCGCACGTCTGGGCGTTCCTCGGCGACGGCGAGATGGACGAGCCCGAGTCGACCTCGGCGCTCACGCTCGCCGCCCGCGAGGGTCTGGACAACCTGACCTTCGTCATCAACTGCAACCTGCAGCGCCTGGACGGCCCGGTCCGCCCGAACTTCCGCGTGGTGCAGGAGCTCGAGGCCCAGTTCCGCGGCTCCGGCTGGAACGTCATCAAGTCCATGTGGGGCAACGCCTGGGACGAGCTCTTCCAGCTCGACACCACCGGCGCCCTCCTGCGCCGCCTGCGCGAGGTCCCGGACGCCCAGTTCCAGACGTACCAGACGCGCGACGTGGCCTACATCCGCGAGAACTTCTTCGGCACGGACCCGGCGCTGATCGAGCTCGCCAAGGTGCTGTCCGACGACAAGATCTCCGAGTGCTTCCACACCTCGCGCGGTGGCCACGAGCCCCGCAAGGTGTACGCGGCGTACAAGGCGGCCGTCGAGCACAAGGGCAAGCCGACCGTCATCCTGACGCAGACGGTGAAGGGCTTCACGCTCGGCAAGGGCTTCGAGTCCAAGAACGCCAACCACCAGATGAAGAAGCTGACGAACGACGAGTTCAAGGACATGCGTGACCTCCTTGACCTCCCGATCCCGGACAGCAGGTTCGAGGACGGCGTCGTCCCGTACGCCCGTCCCGCGGAGGGCTCCCCCGAGCTGCGCTACCTCGCCGAGCGTCGCGCCGCCCTCGGCGGTCCCGCCCCGGCCCGCCGCACGCAGCCGCTCGCGCCGCTGCCCGCGCCCGCCGACAAGGCCTTCGCCTCGTTCGACAAGGGCTCCGGCTCGCAGTCCGTGGCCTCGACGATGGCGCTCGTACGGCTCCTGAAGGACCTCGTACGGGACAAGACGTCCGGCAAGCGCTGGGTGCCGATCATCCCCGACGAGGCGCGCACCTTCGGCATGGAGTCGCTGTTCCCGTCGCTCGGTCTGTACTCGCCCAAGGGCCAGACGTACGACCCGGTCGACCGCGACCAGCTCATGTACTACAAGGAGTCCGAGTCCGGCCAGATCCTCAACGAGGGGATCAACGAGGCCGGTTCGCTCGCCGACTTCATCGCCGCCGCCACGTCGTACTCGACGCACGGCGAGCAGATGATCCCGCTGTACATCTTCTACTCGATGTTCGGCTGGCAGCGCACGGGCGACCAGTTCTGGCAGCTCGCCGACCAGATGGGCCGCGGCTTCGTCGTCGGCGCCACCGCCGGTCGCACGACGCTGACCGGTGAGGGTCTGCAGCACGCGGACGGCCACTCGCCGATGATCGCGGCCACCAACCCGGCCGCTCTCTCCTACGACCCGGCGTTCGCCTACGAGATCGCGGTCATCATGAAGGAGGGCCTGCGCCGCATGTACGGCGAGGCCAAGCCGGGCGAGGACCAGGACGTCTTCTACTACCTGACGGTCTACAACGAGCCGATGCCGCAGCCGGCCAAGCCGGCCGTGGAGGGTCTCGACGAGGCCATCGTCAAGGGCCTCTACCGCTTCAACACGGCGGAGACCGCCGGTGTGGAGGTGGCGGCGGCGAACGCCCCGCGCACCAACCTCATCGGTTCCGGTACGGCGATCCACTGGGCGCTCAAGGCGCAGCAGCTGCTCGCCGAGGACTGGGGCGTGGCCGCCGACGTGTGGTCCGCGACCTCCTGGACGGAGCTGCGCCGCGACGCCCTGGAGGCCGACGAGGCGCTCCTGGAGGGCGAGGAGCGCGTGCCGTTCGTCCGTCAGGCGCTGGCCGGCGCCGAGGGCCCGGTCCTGGCCGTGTCGGACTACATGCGCCAGGTCCCCGACCAGATCGCGCAGTGGGTCGAGCAGGACTACACCTCGCTCGGTGCCGACGGCTTCGGCCTCTCGGACACCCGTGAGGACGCCCGCCGCCACTTCGGCGTCGACGCCGAGTCGATCGTCGTCGCGGCCCTCGCCCAGCTCGCCCGCCGCGGCGAGGTCAAGGCGACGGCCGTGAAGGAGGCGCGCGAGCGCTACGGCCTGTAAGGCCTCCTGACAGGTACGCGTGCGTGCCCCGTCCCGATTGCCGGGGCGGGGCACGCGTGCGTGAATGGACGCGTCCGCTCCGGGGACCCGTTCGCGTCCGTTCGCCGTCTTGGGAGGCGTACCTCCAGATGAAGATCTCCAAGACCCCTTCCGCGCCGTGCTGGGCCGAGCTGTCCACCACGGAGCCGGAAGCGGCCCGGTATTTCTACGAGGCCCTGTTCGGCTGGCGCACGCGGTCCAGCGACGACCCCACGGTGGGCGGGCACGGCCGGTTCTCGCTCGACAGCCCGGACGGGCCGAAGGTGGCGGGGGTCGGCCCGGTCCTTCGCCCCGGGCAGCCCGCCGCCTGGTTGCCGTACTTCCAGTCCAGCGGCATCGACGCGGTCACCGCGCGCGTGCGCGGCAACGACGGCCGGGTCGTCTCGGGCCCGATCGGCGTCGAGGAGGAGGGCAGGCTCGCGGTCTGCCAGGACCCGGCGGGCGCGGCGTTCGGCCTGTGGGAGCCGCAGGAGCACGCCGGGTTCGAGGTGGTGAACGTGCCGAGCAGCTTCACCTGGTTCGAGCTGCTCACGCGGGACGGGGCGGGCGCGGTGGACTTCTACCAGTCGGTGCTCGGCTGGGGCGCCCAGCGGCACGAGGGCTACACGGAGTGGTCCGTCGCCGACGAGCCCTTCGGCGGCATGGTCGACATGTCGACCGGACAGTTCCCGCCCGAGGTGCCCTCGCACTGGAATCTGTACGTGGCCGTGGACGATCCGGACGCGGTGGCCGAGCGCTGCACGGAGCTGAGCGGGCAGGTCCTGGTGGCGCCCACGACGATCCCGCCCGGCCGGTTCGCGATGCTCGCGGACCCGCAGGGCGCGGCGTTCTCGGTGATGCGCTTCGCGGCCTGAGCGGGGTCCGTTGTCAGTGGGGCGGTTCATGATGGCCGTATGCGTGCTGCCCGCCTGATCAAGATGGTGCTGTTGCTCCAGTCCCGGCCGTCCATGACCGCGGCCGAGCTGGCGCGCGAGCTGGAGGTCTCCGAGCGGACGGTCACGCGGGACGCGCAGGCGCTGTCGGAGGCCGGGGTTCCGGTGTACGCGGACCGGGGGCGGGCCGGTGGGTACCGGCTGATCGGCGGGTACCGCACGCGCCTCACGGGGCTCGCACGCGGCGAGGCGGAGGCGCTGTTCCTCTCGGGGGTGCCGGGGGCGCTGCGCGAGATGGGCCTGGAGGACGCGGCGTCGGCGGCGCATCTGAAGGTGTCGGCGGCGCTGCTGCCTTCCCTGCGGGACGCGCCGCGGACGGCGGCGCAGCGCTTCCATCTGGACGCGCCGGGCTGGTTCAAGGAGCAGGAGACGCCCGCGCTGCTGCCCGCGATCGCGGAGGCGGTGTGGGGGGACCGGGTGGTCCGGGTGGCGTACCGGCGCCAGGAGACCGAGGTGGACCGGGAGTTGGAGCCGTACGGGCTCGTGCTCAAGGCGGGCGTCTGGTATCTGGCGGCCGCGGTGCGCGGGGCCGACACGTTCCGGGTGTATCGGGTCGACCGGTTCACGGCGGTGACACCGGGCGACGAGCGGTTCGAGCGGGCCGAGGGGGACGACGCGTTCGACCTGCCGGCGTTCTGGGAGGAGCGGGCGGCGCAGTTCGCGCGGGCACTGCTGCGGGCGGAGGTCGTCGTCCGGCTCACCCCCGCGGGGGTACGTCAGCTGCCGTACGCCGTGGATCCGGCGTCCGCGCGCGAGGCCCTGGAGTCCGCGGGGGACGCGGACGCGGAGGGGCGGGTGACGGTGACGCTGCCGGTCGAGTCGGAGGACGTGGCGTACACGCAGCTCATGGCGCTCGGGCCGGAGGCGGAGGTGGTGGCTCCGGCGGCGCTGCGGGAGCGGTTCGCGCTGGCCGCGCGGCGGATGCGGGGGTGGTACGGCTGACGGGGGCGGGGGTGTCGGGCGCCGACCCGGTCGTGCCCTCGGCATGTGCATGCATAACGAAGTGGAGCAGCTCCCGCGCTCGGCGTGCGCCCCGTCGGTACAGGGCCGATGCTGGTCCCGTGATGGACGAGACCGAGTTCTGGGAGATCGTGGACAGTACGCGTGAGGCCGCGGGCGGCGACCCCGAGGACCACGCCGAGCTGCTCGTCGAGCGGCTGCTGCGGTCCGATCCGGACTTCGTGCTCGACTTCGCCCGGCACTTCGAGTCCCGGTACAACCGGGCGTACCGGTGGGACCTTTGGGGCGCGGCGTGGGTGCTGCTCGACGGGGCGAGCGACGACGCGTTCGACTACTTCCGGTGCTGGTTGATCGGCCAGGGCCGGGAGGTGTTCGAGGGCGCGCTGCACGACCCCGACTCCCTGGCCGAGCTCCTCGACGACTTCGACGACGAGGCCGACGGGGACGGCGAGGAGATCGGCTACGCGGCGGACGAGGCGTACGAACAACTGACGGGCGTGGTCGCCCCGGACCTGGGCCTCACCCCCGCGCCTCCGGAGCCAGAGGGCACGCCTCTGGACTTCGAGGACGACGGGGTGATGGCCCGCACGTATCCCCGGCTGACGGCGCGGTTCGGGTAACTGCGGCACCGCCGCCGGGCCCTGTCGTGATCGGTGCGCGGCACCGGGGGCCGCCTTGCCCACCCTGCCGCCCAAGGCGGCAGATTGCCCAAGGCTCGGTCGGCATGATCAAGCCCCGCCGGCGATTGAGGCGCGGGGTCCGGGGCGGAGCCCCGAGGCGTAGGACCGCGGGGCCTCACGCAGCCCGGATCGCCTGGTCCACCCCGGGGTGGGCGAACTCGAACCCGGACTCCAGCAACCGCGTAGGCACCGCACGCGTCGACCCGAGAACGTCCCCCGCCATCTCCCCCAGCACCGCACGCAGGGCGAAGGACGGCACCGGCAGCACCGCGGGCCTCCGCAGCACCCGCCCCATCGCCTCCGTCACCTCCCGGTTCGTCGCGGGCTGCGGCGCCGTCAGGTTCACGGGCCCGGCCACGTCCCCCGCGTCCAACAGGTGCCGCAGCGCCGCCACATGATCGGCGAGCGCGATGAACGACCAGTACTGCCGCCCGTCCCCCATCCGCCCGCCGAGCCCCGCCTTGAACAGCGGAAAGAGCTTGCCCCACGCGCCACCGCCCCGCGCCACGACGAGCCCCGTCCGCGCGAACACCGTGCGGATCCCCGCCTGGTGCGCGGGCGCCGCCGCGGCCTCCCACTCGACGCACACCGACGGCAGGAACCCGTCCCCGGCCGGAGCCGTCTCGTCGACGGTGCGAGTGCCCGTGTCGCCGTAGTAGCCGACCGCGCTGCCGTTGAGGAAGACGCGCGGCGGCGTGTCGAGCCCGGCCGCGGCCCGCGCGAGCGTCTGCGTGCCGAGGACCCGGCTGTCGCGGATCTCCCGCTTGTACGCGGCCGTCCACCGGTGGTCGCCGACCCCGGCCCCCGCGAGGTTGACGATCCCCTCGCAGCCGGCGAGCCGCGACGTGTCGACGTAGCCCTCCTTCGGGTCCCAGCGGGCCTCGTCCGGCGCCCGTGGGGCGCGCCGCACCAGGCGGCATACGTCGTGCCCGTCGTCCGTCAGGGACCGGACCAGAGCTGAGCCGATGAGTCCTGAGGCGCCCGCCACCGCGAAACGTGTCATGGGCCCATCCTGCCCGCCGTACGGTCGCCCGCATGTCAGCCCCCGGGGTACGGCGTGCGACGGGCCGCGACTCGTTGCAGGGTGAGATGACACCTCCGGCGCGAAGGGAGCCGTAGCCCGCATGAGCTGGCCCGTGGCGCGCCGCAGGGACGAGTCCCAGCGTGCCTGGCTGCGCGGGGCCCCGCCGCCGCGCTGGGTGCGCTGGCTCCCCGTCGTGCTGCTCGTGGCCCTGTACGCGCTGCAGGCGATCACGCGCCACCGCTTCGAGCTGGCGTTCCTCCTCGGGGCGATCCCGCCGCTCGCCGCCCTGACGTGGGGCCCCGCGGTCACGGCGCTGTTCGGCGGCTGTGTCGTCCTGCTCCTGAACCTGCCCCGCATCGGTTTCGGGCGGCCGGGCAACAGCGACGTGCTGACCGTGGCGTTCGTCGCCGTGCTCAGCGTGATCATCGCCTGGGTGCGCAGCCGCAGGGACGAGCAGCTGGTCACCGTGCGCACGGTCGCGGAGGCCGCCCAGTTCGCGGTGCTTCCGCCGCTGCCCGAGCGGGTCGGCGCCGTGCGCTGCGCGGGCCTGTACCGGGCCGCGCACCGCGGCGCCCTGGTCGGCGGCGACCTCTTCGACGTGCGCAGGGGCCCGGCCGGGGTGCGGGCGGTGGTCGGCGACGTACAGGGGCACGGACTGTCGGCGGTGGGCACGGTCGCGGGGCTGCTCGGTGCGTTCCGGGAGGCGGTGCTCGACCAGCCGGACCTGGAGGGCGTGGCGGCGCGGCTGGACCGGCGGCTCGTGGTGGACACGTCGGAGGACGAGCACGCGGAGCTGTTCGCGACGGCGGTGCTGCTCGAATTCCCCGACCCCTCCCCCGGCGAGGCCCCCGTCGTGCACGTCATCAGCTGCGGCCACCCGCACCCACTGCTGCTGCGGGACGGGCGGGTGACGGACCTCGACGTGCCGTCGGGCGCGCCGCTCGGCCTCGGCCTCGCCGAACTCGCGCCACCGAAGCGGCTCACGGTCGAACTGCGGCCCGGCGACCGGCTGATCGCGCCCTCGGACGGGGTGACGGAGGCCCGGAACCGGGACGGCGAGTTCTATCCGCTCGCCGACCGGCTCCCGCAGTTCGCGAGCGAGGAACCGGCCGCGCTCACGGACGCAGTGTGGCGGGACGTCATCCGGTTCGCGGGGACCGTCAGGGACGATCTGACCCTGCTCGTCTTCGCCCCGCTCGTGTCCGCTCCTGACGCCACGCGGACCCCGGACGTGCCTCGCGAGGCGTGAGGTGTGAACGTAGGCGCATGAAGAACCCGGGACTCCCGCGCCGCAAGGGACACCGCCGAGGCGCGGCCGCCGCCTCCGTACTGCTGCTGCCGCTCGCCGTCGGCGCGTTGTCCGCCTGTTCCGACGACGACGGAGCGACCAATCCGCCGCCCACGGCCTCACCCGCCGCGACGGCGAGCGGCGCCCGCTGTGCGACGGACCGGTCCGCCGACGACCACGGCCCGGACGCGAAGCCCCGCGCGAAGGCCGCGTACACGGTCGACGACAAGACCGTGAAGGCGAAGGCCAAGAAGGAGTTCAAGACCACCGAGCCGGACGAGTCCGCGCTGCTGGTGTCCGGTTCGGGGAAGCTGTCGACGCGCGACGGGAAGTTCATCAAGCACGGCGGCACCTCGTCCGTCACCGCGTCCGACGGGCACGGTCTCAACGCGGCCGCGCTCGCCCGCGACGGCGGGGCGCTCACGATGTCCGGCGGCCGGATGTCCACCCAGAACAAGGGCGCGATCGCGGTCTTCGCCTCGGGCGAGGGCTCGAAGGCCACGGTCAGCTCGGCCGGCATCCGTACCCACGGCGCCTCCTCGCACGGTGTGGCGGCCGCGCACGGCGGCGCGCTCGACCTGACGTACGTGGAGATCGACACGGCGGCCGCGCAGGCGGCTCCGGTGGCCGTGGGGCCCGGCGGCGGGAAGATCACGGTGTCCGGCGGCACCATGACCTCGGCGGGCTGCGGCTCGCCGGGCGTGCAGACGGCGGGCGACGTGTCCCTGTCGCAGACGCTGTTCGACCTGGCCAACTCGGAGGCGTTCACCGTGGAGGCCGGGGGCTCGCTGTCCCTGAAGGACGTCCGGGCGTCCGCGGCGGCGGGCGGTGTCGTGCTGCGCGGCGACGGCGACACCTCGTTCCGGATGACCGGCGGGGCGGTCCAGGCCTCCGACGGCGACATCTTCTCGGTCCGGCGGTCCGACGCGGACATCGAGTTGGGCGGCGACGCCGACGTGCAGACGAAGGACGGCAAGCTGCTGCGGGTCGCCGACAAGGGCACGGCGGCGTTCACCGCGAACGGCGAGAAGCTGAAGGGCAGCGTGGCCGTGGAGAAGGGTTCCTCCGCGACGCTCGACCTGAAGGGCTCCACCGACCTGGACGGAAAGATCGTGGGCGCGGCGGCGCTGACGCTCGGCCCGAGGACGCAGTGGTCCGTGTCCGGGGACTCGCGGCTCAAGAGCATCGCGCTGGCCGACGGGGCGAAGGTCTCCGACGTGATCGTGGGCAACGGTCACACGGTGACGTACGACAAGGCGTCGAGCCCGGACCTGCACGGGAAGAAGTACCAGCTGGAGGGCGGCGGCACGCTCAAGCCGGCGTAACGCCCTAGCGGTTCTGGAGGGCCGCGGCCCGCTCCCTGATCTCGGGCAGCTTCCCCATCAGGGCGAGGCCGGGGCAGAACGTCTCGTAGCCGTCGCGGTGTCCGGAGATCGCGAAGAACTTGTGGGCCGTGCCCGTCCGGTAGCGGGCCAGGTCGTTGCTGGACACCAGGCGCACCTGGGAGCGCGGGTCGATGTCGGACAGGCCGAGCTTCCAGGCGGAGACGGCGGCGATCGCGTCGGTCATCGCCTTCGGCACCGGGGTGCCCTCGGTGAACGTGCCGATCGCCGCGATCCCCGCCGTGTTCCGGTTGAAGCCCTGCGTGTGGGCACCGATCACGGGCCGGGCCGCGCCGCCCGCGCGCCCCTCGTAGACCGTTCCGCAGCGGTCGACGAGGAAGTTGTAGCCGATGTCGTCCCACTCCTTGCCGCCGGAGGCGCCGCCGCCCGCCTGGCCCGCGTACAGATAGCGGATGATGCGCGGCGCGTCCGCGCAGTCGTAGTCGTTCGGCGAGTCGGTGTGATGCAGGAAGACGGCCCGGACGCGGTCACCGTAGCGGACCGGGTCGCGGTGGTACGTCTCCGCGCCCGCGAGCCACCGCGAGCGCGGCACGATCCGGGGGCGCGCCGCCGGTACCCGGCCGCCCACGGTCGCGACCCGCTCCGCCGGCACCGCGGAGGCGGGCAGTTCACCGCGGGCCGTGGCGGCGAAGCGCCCGGGCCCCGGCCGCTCGACCGTCGCCGCGCACAGCACGAGAAGCCCGACGGCCAGGGCTCCGGGCAGCCAGCGCAACCTTCTCCGTACGACGTGCACGCCTCCCACCCTGGGCCCGACACGCCCTGTGCGGTCAGCCACAGTGGGCCAGGTGGCGGAACCATCGGGGGCAGCTGGGCGTTTCTTACCGGTATGGACCTCCACATACTCGACGTGCTGCTGCTCGTGGTGGCCCTCGCCTACGCCGTGTCCGGCTACCGGCGCGGACTGCTCGCGGGCTGTGTCTCGCTGGCCGGGTTCGTGGGCGGTGCGGCCGTCGGTGTCTGGCTGCTGCCGTACCTGATGGAGACGGTCACGCCGGGCACCACGTCGGCCACGGTCGTCGCCGTGCTCACGGTGCTCGTCCCGGCGGTCGCGGGGCACGGGCTCGCGGGGCTGCTTGCGGCGCGGGTGCGCGGCGGCATGTCGCACGCTCCGGGGCCGCTGCGCGTGGCCGACGGGGTGGGCGGCGGCGCGGCGAGCGCGGTGGCCGTCCTGGTGGTGGCGTGGGTCGCGGGCAGCGTCCTGGTGGCCTCCTCCTCCACGGTCCTCAACCAGGCGATCCGGAACTCCTCGGTGCTCGGCACGGTGCAGGACACCATGCCGTCGACGACCCCGTCCTGGTTCTCGCAGGCCACGGGCGCGCTCACGTCGGCGGGCTTCCCGCAGGTCTTCGACCCGTTCGCGAGCGAGCCGCCCGCCAAGGTGGCCAAGCCGTCGGGGGACAACGTGACGGCGAGGGCGACCGCCGCCGCGCAGCGCAGCAGCGTCAAGGTGGAGGGCGCCTCGGGCACCCAGGGCCGCGAGGGCAGCGGCTTCGTGTACAGCTCCGAGCACGTCATGACCAACGCGCACGTGGTGGCGGGCATCGACGACCCGACGGTGCGGGTGGGCGGCACGGGCAAGGCGTACGAGGCGCGGACCGTCCTCTTCGACCCCGACAAGGACGTGGCGGTCCTGTACGTCCCCGGGCTCGACGCCCCGTCGCTGCGCTTCGACGACTCGGCCGGGCGCGGTGACGCCGCCGTGGTCGCGGGCTACCCGCAGAACGGCGGACTCGACCTCCAGGCCGCCACCGTCGACGACACGATCAAGGCGGCGGGCCAGGACATCTACGGCTCCGGGAACGTCACGCGCGACATCTACTCGATCCGCTCCACGGTCCTGCCCGGCAACTCCGGCGGCCCGCTCCTCGACACGGACGGCGAGGTGTACGGCGTGGTGTTCGCCCGCTCCACGACGGACGACGGGACGGGCTACGTCCTGACGGCGGACGAGGTGTCCCCCGACGCACAGCGGGCGGCCTCGGCCACGGCGCCGGTGGACACGGGCCGGCTCGTCCTGTCCTAGGGACCCTAGGACAGTGCGGACCCCGTCGGCACGACCACCCCGTACAGATCGGTGATCGTCGCCATCGCCCCGAGGTGCACCTGCCCGGCGGGCAGTTCGACGCCGCCGACCGAGGTCAGGGGCCGCGTGGCGCAGGCGTCGGCGACGACGGTCGGCCGGTTGCCGCGCAGGAACGCGCCCTGCGCCGTGAACTGCACGCACATGTGCGACATGAACCCGATGACGACGACGTCCTTGTGGCCCGCGGCGTCGACGATCTTGCCGAGGTCGGTGCCGACGAAGGAGTCCGGGGCGGGCTTGACCACGACGGCCTCGCCCTCGACGGGCGCGACGTCGGGGTGGATCTGCCCGATCTCGGCGCGGACGTCGTAGGCGGAGCCCTCGCCGCCGTCGTGCTGGACGTGCACGACCGTCGAGCCCGCCGCGCGGGCGCGGCCGAGGAGCTCGGCGGCGTTGTCGAGGGCGGTCCGCCAGCCCTCCAGCTCCATCACGCCGCGGGTGTAGGTGTTCTGGTAGTCGACCAGGATCAGCGTCGCGCCGGCGAGCGAGGCGGGCGTCTCGTCGAGGCCGTTGAGGGTGCGCAGAGTGGTTGTTGGCATGCCTGAAACGCTACGAGCGGGCCGCCGTGTCGGCAATGACGGCTAACATGCAGATTCGGACACGCCGTCGCGAGAGGGGCCCCTGTGAGCGCGGACGAACGGCTCGTCGTCATCGTCCTCTTCGACGGGGTCGACACGCTCGACGTCACGGGCCCGCCCGAGGTGTTCGCGCTGGTCAGACGCGAGGGCGACACCGGTTACCGGGTGCTGCTCGCCGCCGAGACCCTGGCTCCGGTCACCACGTCCGCGGGCGTACGCGTCCTGCCCGACGTCACCTTCGACGACGCGGCCCGCCTGGCCGTCGACACGCTCCTGGTGCCGGGCTCGGTCGAGGCCGACGCGGAGCGCGGGGTGCGCGCCCTGGCGGAGCCCGCCGTCGTCGACCGGGTGCGGACGCTCGCCGGGCGGTCCCGCCGGGTCGCGTCGGTCTGCGTCGGGGCGCATCTGCTCGCGGCGGCCGGGCTGCTCGACGGGCGGCGCGCCACCACCCACTGGTCGACCGCGCGTCAACTGGCCGACGAGCACCCGGAGATCGACGTCGACCCGGACCCGATCTTCATCCGCGAGGGAGACATCTGGACGGGCGCAGGGATCAGCTCCTGCCTCGATCTGTCGCTCGCCCTGGTCGCGGACGACCTCGGCGAGCCGACGGCGCTGCGGGTGGCGCGGCAGCTGGTGATGTACCTGAAGCGGCCGAGCGGCCAGAGCCAGTTCAGCGTGCCGCTGGCGCAGGCCTCCACGACCCGGCGCGTGGAGGACCTGCGCCAGCACATCACCCGGAACCTCGGCGAACCGCTCACCGTCGCGGACCTCGCGGCGCACGCCCATGTCAGCGAGCGCCAGCTCACCCGGATCTTCAAGTCCGAACTGGGCACGACCCCGAGCGCGTACGTCGAGTCGGCGCGCGTCGAGCGGGCCCGCCAGCGGCTCGAATCCTCCGACGACACGCTGGACCGGGTCGCCGCCACCTGCGGTTTCGGCACGACGGACACCCTGGTGCGGGCCTTTCGCCGCCGGCTCGACACGACACCGACGGCGTACCGGCACCGCTTCAGGGTGGTCCCGGCGGCTCAGTAGTGGGTGCCGCCGTCGATACGGATCTCCGTACCGGTGATGAACTTGCCGTCCTCGGAGGCGAGCATCGCGACGACGCCGGCCACGGCCTCGGGCCCTGCGAACCCGTCGCCCAGCGAGGGCGACAGCTTCGCGAACAGGCTCCAGTCGGTGTCCTCGGGCAGGCCGGGGCCCTGGCTCTGCTTGCTCTCCCCCGAGCCGTCGGTCATGCCGGACGCGATGGAGCCGGGCTGCACGGCGGTGAACCGGATGCCCTGCTTGCTGTACTCGGCGGCCAGCGCGTGCGTCATGGACTGGATGCCGCCCTTGCTCGCCGCGTACGCCGCCATGTACGGGTGGGCGAACATCGCGGACGTGGAGCTGAAGTTGACGACGGCGGGGGCCTCGCCCTGAAGCAGGCTCGGTATCGACTCGCGGATCATCAGGAAGGTGCCGGTGAGGTTGACCGCGAGCACCTGGTTGAACTCGGCGAGCGTCGTCTTCTCGGTGTGCGAGGAGCGCAGGATGCCGGCGGCGTTGACCAGCACGTCGAGCCCGCCGAGCGCCTGTACGGCGGTGGCGACGGCCTCGCGGACGGACGCCTCGTCGGCGATGTTCACGACGACGGTGGTGAGGCGCTCGGCGTCGGCGCCCGCCTTGCTCGCGGTGTCCTTGAGGCCGGCGTCGCTGACGTCGGCGGCGACGACCCGGCCGCCCTCCGCCAGCATGCGCAGCACGGTGGCCTGGCCGATGCCGGACCCGCCACCGGTGACCAGTGCACGGCGTCCTTCGTAGCGATTCAGGCGGTTCATGGCGACTCCTTCGTTCCTGTGTGCGTCCTCGCACGCTGCTCACCGTACGCTTCGGTGGCACGTTTTGCCATAACGGCGTTTCGTGCCATTTCATTCCCGGTGCGGCTACGCTTCGTCGGGTGAACGAGCCCAGAACGCCCTCCTCGCCGCCTGCGCAGCCCTCGCTGACCGACCGCCGCAAGGCGGCGACCCAGCTCGACATCGCCCGCGCGGCGATGGAGCTGTTCACCGAGAAGGGCCCCGACTCCACCACCGCCGAGGAGATCGCGCGCGGCGCCGGCGTCGCGCTGCGCACCTTCTACCGCTACTTCCGCAACAAGCAGGACGCCGTGGGCCCGCTGCTCGCGTCCGGCGGCGACCGCTGGCGCGAACTGCTGGCCGCGACGGAGCCGGGCACGCCGCTGCCGCAGGCCCTCGAGTCGGCCGCGGCGGCGACGCTCTCGCCCCCGGACGAGGCGGCGGAGGAGGCGCTGCGGGGCACGCGGACGCTGCTGCGCGCGGCCCAGGACGACCCGGCGCTGCGCGCGGTCTGGTACCGGGTCAACCAGGAGTCGGAGGAGAAGCTGCTCGCGGTGGTGACACGGCTCGCGGGCCCCGACGCGGACCCCCTGGAGACCCGCCTGACGGCCGCCGCGGCGACCGACGCGATCCGGGTGGCGCTGGAACTCTGGGCCACGACGGACGCCGACACCTCAGGCCCGGGCTCCCCCGCGTCCCTGGCGATCCGGGGCCTGCGCCACCTGGCGGCGGGGACGGGCGCCTAGCGGGCGACAGGGGCCACGGGGGCGCTGACGGCGGGGTCGTCGCGCACACCCGTGGGACGCGCCCCGGGTGGAGGCGCGGGCCCGTGCGACCGGCGTGCCCCCGTGCCGCCCCCACGCGCGACTGCCCGGCGCCCGCGCCACGCCTACCCTCTAGTTCCCTGGGCCCCGAACTCAGGTATCCCGAGGGCGCGTTGAGGGCATGAGCCCCCGGACGCCAGCCACCCGACCCGCCGGAGGCACGCCGTGCTCGATCGCGCAGACGAAAGTTCGGGAGCCATCGTCGTCGTGGGCGCCGGGGTCGCGGGACTCGCGGCGGCCCGGCACCTGACCAGGGCGGGCCTGCGCCCGCTGGTCCTGGAGGCCGCCACCGGCATCGGCGGCCGGATGTCCACCGAGAAGGTCGACGGTTTCCGCCTCGACCGGACCGGCCGCCCCCTGTGCACCTCGTACCCGGAACTCCGCCGCGACCCCGCCCTCGCCCGCCTCGCCCTGCGCCGCTTCTCCCCCGGCGCGCTCGTGCACAGCGAGGGGCTGCGCCACCGGGCGGGCGAGCCCACCGACCCCCGGCGCACAAGGGGCGCACTCAGCACGGCGCGCGCCTTGGCGAGCGCCCCCCGGAGTCCGCGCGGAACGCGCCCGACCCTCGGCAGCCCGCTCGACCACGCACGCCTGGGCGCGGCCCTGTCCCGGCTCGCGGCGACGAACCCCTCCCACCTCCTCGCCCGCCCCGAACTCCCCGCCGCCCAGGCCCTCCTGACCCGCGGCCTGCCACCGTCAACCCTCCACGGTTTCGTACGCCCCCTACTGTCGGCCCTGCTCTGCGACCCGGACCTCGGCACCTCCAGCCGGTGCGCCGACCTCGCGCTGCACGCGTACGCCGCGGGCCGGCTCGCCGTGCCGGAGGGCGGCGCCGACGCGCTGCCCGAGCTGCTCGCGGCGGGTCTGCCGCCCGGCACGGTGCACACCGGCGTACGGGCCACGGCGGTCGCCACGACCTCGGTCACGACCACCGAACTCGGCCAACTCCCGTGCCGCGCCGTGGTGTTGGCGACCGGGGCGCACGAGGCCGCGGAACTCCTCCCCGGCCTGCGGGTCCCCGCCTTCCACGAGGTCACGGTGGTGCACCACGCCATGCCCGAGCCGCCGCTCGCCGAACCCGCGCTGCTGCTCGACGCGGACCGCCTCGGCCCCGTCGCGCACACGTCGGTGATCAGCCAGGTGGACCCCACGAGAGCCCCGGCGGGTCGCGCCCTGGTCTCCTCGACGGTCCTCGGCCCACCACCCACGGACCGCGAACTCCGCGCCCAACTCGGCACCCTCTACGGCACGTCGACCACCGACTGGGAGACCCTGGCCGTGCACCACGACACCCGCGCCGTCCCCGCGATGCCACCCCCGCACGACCCGCGCCGCCCGGTCCGCCTCCTCGACGGCCTGTACGTGTGCGGGGACCACCGGGACGCCGGCTCGGTCCAGGGCGCCCTCCACTCGGCCCGCCGAGCAACCCACGCACTCCTGACGGACCTCGGCATCCCCGCCCCCACGACACCCCCACTCACCAACGCCGCCTGACCCCTCCGATCCGCGCCCGCCTCCGTGGCCCAACTCCGGGGGCGGGCGCGCCACACCCTCCGGGGGCCGACCGGCACCGTCCTCCGCCCGGGGCTCTCCACCCCCGTGGGCGACGATCACGCCTCCGTGGCCCCACTCCGGGGCAGGCACGCCGCGCCGTCCTCCGCCCGGGACGGAGACATGCGGCTCCCTCCGCCACCAGGGGCGACGGTCACGGCTCCGCGGCCCCACTCCGGGCAGGCACACCACCCCCGCCGAAGGCCGACCCGCACCGTCCTCCG